>JAGWSF010000150.1 GCA_028876385.1 Acidobacteriota bacterium
GAGGTGCTCAAAGTGGTGGCCCAGCGGGTCAGCACAGGTGTGCGCGAGTACGGCCTGGCGGCGCGGCTCGGCGGCGACGAGTACGCGTTCATGGTGGGCGCCGCGGCGAGCGTCGACGAGGTGCTGTCGATCACGGAGAGGCTGATGGCTTCGGTGGGCGCGCCCATGGACATCGGGAACGTGGCCCTCACGGTGCGGGCCAGCGTCGGTATCGCCCTGGCGCCGGTCCACGGTCTGGACGCCGCGACCCTGCTCAAGAAGGCCGACGTCGCCATGTACTCGGCCAAGAGCTCGTCCCGGCGCATCAGCGTCTACGACCGTTCGATGGATAACTCGTCGGCCCGCCGGCTGGCCCTGGCCACCGATCTGGGCAAGGCCATCGACCACGACGAGCTCGACCTGTGGTTCCAGCCGGTGGCCGACATGGCCTCGGGCCGGGTGGCCGGCTTCGAGGCTCTCCTGCGCTGGCCCCACCCGGCCCTCGGGTTCATCCCCCCGGACGAGTTCATCCCCATCGCCGAGCAGACTGGCCTGATCGAGCCGCTCACGTGGTGGGTGGTCAACCAGGCCCTGAGTGAGCTGCGCCGCTGGCGCGACGACGGGTTCGAGTTCGACATGGCCATCAACTTCTCGGCCCGCAGCCTGCTCGACCCAGCCATGGTCGACCACCTCCGCGCCATGGTGTCGAGTTTCGACCTGACCCCGAGCGCCATCACCCTGGAGATAACCGAGTCGTCGATGATGGTGGAGCTGGAGCGTTCCGAGGCGGTGCTGCGCCGCCTGTCCGACATGGGCTTCCGGATAGCCATCGACGACTTCGGGACCGGCTACTCGTCGCTGTCACGCCTGAAGGTCCTGCCGGTCCACGTGCTGAAGATCGACCGGGCCTTCGTCAAGAACATCACCTTCGACAAGGGCGATCAGGCCATAGTCAAGTCCATCATCGACCTGGCCCGGGTCATGGACCACCAGATCGTCGCCGAGGGCATCGAGGACCTCCAGACCTGGAGCCGGTTGGCCTCACTCGGCTGCGACCTGGCCCAGGGCTACTACTTCGCCCGCCCCATGCTGGCCCGGGACTGCCGGCGGTGGGTCCTCGAGCGCCAGGGTCCCAACCTGGCCCCGGTGAGGTCCCTCAACCTCAGGGTCGTCGACGGAGGCTGACGGCCCGGCCGTCCCCAGCCGTTTTGAGCCGGCCCCAGCCGTCCTGAGCCGGTCCCAGCCGTCCTGAGCCGGTCCCAGCCGTCCTGAGCCGTCCCAGCTCGACACGTCACCGGCCCGGGCGCCCCACCCGGTCTGGCTCGCCTGATGGCGCGAAGAGAAAGCCGCTAGCGCCGTTCGAGGACGATCACCGGGATGACCCGGTCGCCGGCCTTCTCCTCGTACTCGGCGAAGCCCGGCATGGCGTCCTTCTGCGCCCCCCATATCGAGTCGCGCTCCGATCCCTGCGCCTCCCGGGCCCGCACCTCCACCGTCTCGGCCCCGACCTCGATCGTCGTATCGGGGGCGGCCATCAAGTTGGCGTACCAGGCCGGGTGGACCGGGGCGCCGGCGTAGGAGGCGAAGATGGCCCAGGCCTGGTCGCGCTTCTGGTAGGCCAGCGGAGTGACCCGGGCCTGCCCGCTCTGGCGTCCCCGGTGATGCAGCAACAGCAGCGGGACGCCTTCGAACGGACCCCCCACGACCCCGTCGTTGGCACGGAACTCGGCGATGATCTTCTCGTTGAAGTCGTTGGGAGCCATGGACAGAACGCTATCCAACCCCGCCCCCCGGTCGCGCCGGTCCGCTGACCCCAGCGATCCCGACCGCGGACGGGTCCCTGACGAGAGGTGCCGGGCCGGGGAATTCCGGGGTGACGGCCGGATGGGCGAGACTGGGGCGTGACAGACGCCCGGCACCTGGCCGACCGCTTCCACGAACGGTGGCTGCAGGTCCATCCCTTCGCCGCCTCGATCTACGGGATCAGCGGCTACGACCACCTGGTACCCGACGACAGCGAGGCGGGTGACGCAACGTGGCGGCAGGAGGTCGAGGCCATCCTGGCCTCCGCCGATCACCTGGCCGACCAGACACCGACGGTCGGGGCGTCCATCGACGACCGGGTCACGCTCGGATGCCTGCGGTCGGCAGCCCGCCAGGAGCTGGACGCCATCGACTCGGCGGCCATCGAACACGCGGTGTCGGCCATGCCCTTCGTGGACCCGGCCTCCTTCCTCGCCGTGGCAGCCCGGACGGTGCTCCTCGACGGGCGGGCCGCCGACGACTACGTCGCTCGTCTCGAGGCCGCAGGGCCGTGGATCGACCAGATATCCGAACGTCTGAGGTCCGGCGCGGCCAAGGGTCGCACCCCGGTCGCCCCCCTGGTCCAGCAGGCGGTGGAGTGGGCCGAGAAGCTACTCGCC
>JAGWSF010000151.1 GCA_028876385.1 Acidobacteriota bacterium
GCGAGCGGCCCGCCGCCCCCGCCGGGGAAGCGGGACGCCGACGCCGGCCGAGGCGCGGCCAGACCGGCCACTCCCGCCCGCGCTGACCGGCGCCGCCGGTCGCGGCGCGCCGGTCGGGGCCGTCCCGAAGCCCTAGCCTGGCCCCCCTGTGTTGTCCGCCCAGAACGTGACGGTGACCCGGGTCAACCGGACCGTCCTCGATTCGGTGTCGTTGTCGGTCGACCGTGGGTCGCGTCTGGGTGTGGTGGGCTCCAACGGGGTGGGCAAGAGCACCCTGCTGAGGGTGCTGGCCGGTTTGCAGACCCCCGACGAGGGCCGGGTCGAGCGGGTGCCGGCCACCCTGCGGGTGGCCCTCTTCGCCCAGGAGACCGACGCCCAACCGGGTGAGGGGCTGATGCAGTACCTCGCCCGGCGCACCGGTGTGGCCCACGCCGAGGCCGAGCTGGACCGCCTAACCGAGCTGCTCCAGAGCGATCCGGCGGTGGTCGACGACTACAGCGACGCGCTCGACACCTTCCTCGCCATCGGTGGCGACGACTTCGCGGTGCGGGCCGCGGTCACGGCCCGGGAGCTGGGACTGCCCCCTGAGAGCTGGGCGGTGCCGGTCAGGGAGATGTCCGGGGGTCAAGCGGCGCGGGTGCGGCTGGCCGCCGTGCTGCTCACCAGGTCCGATGTGCTCCTGCTCGACGAGCCCACCAACGACCTCGACTTCGCCGGACTGGAGCTGCTCGAGCGGGCCGTCGAGCATTTCGACGGGGCGGTGATCGCGGTATCCCACGACCGGGCCTTCCTCGACGCCGTCGCCACCCGCATCCTCGAGCTGGAGGAGCACTCCCACCGGGGCGCCGAGTACGCCGGCGGGTGGAGCGAGTTCGTGGAGCGACGGGCCCTGGCCCGGTCCCAGGCCGGGGCCGCCTTCGCCGAATGGAAGGCCGAGCGGGACCGGCTGCGCTCGCGTATCCGCACCCAGCGGGCCTGGTCCGAGGAGGGGGCCCGCCGGGCCGCCCGCCGGCCCAAGGACCCCGACCGGGCCCAGCGCGGGTTCGCGATCAACCGCACGGAGAAGCAGGCCGCCAAGGTACGGGTGTCGGAGCGGGCCCTGGATCGCCTCGGTGAGGTGGACAAGCCGTGGGAGGGATGGCAGCTGCACCTCGACCTGGCCCCGACGCAGCGCAGCGGTGACCGGGTCGTCAACCTCGCCGGCGCCGTGGTGCGCCGCGGCGACTGGCGCTTGGGACCGGTCGACCTGGAGATCGGCTGGGCCGAGCGGGTGGTGATCACCGGTCCCAACGGCGGGGGCAAGTCGACTCTCCTGTCGGCCCTGACGGGGCGGGCCGATCTGGACGCGGGGCAGCGGTGGATCGGGCCCTCGGTCCGCTTCGGTGAGCTCGATCAGCACCGCCGCCCGGCCTCCCCGTCGGCTTCGCTGCTCGACGCCTTCGTGGCCGCCACCTCGGTGACCGTCCAGGAGGCCCGGTCGACCCTGGCCAAGTTCGGCCTGGGTGCCCCCCAGGTGGGGCGGGCGCTCGGGGGGTTGTCCCCCGGTGAGCGCACCCGGGCCCAGCTGGCCGAGCTGATGGTGCTCGGCACCAACTGCCTGGTCCTCGACGAGCCCACCAACCACCTCGATCTGCCGGCCATCGAGCAGATCGAGGAGGCCCTCGACTCCTATGAGGGCACCCTCCTGGTCGTGACCCATGACCGGTGGCTCCTGGACCGCCTGGCCTACGACCGCCTGGTCGAGGTCCGCGACGGGGTGGTCGTCGCCGACGAGGCCCAGGGCCCCTGACACCGCCCCCGCGTGGCCGGAGGGCTCAGCGGGGAGGCCGGCGACGAGGGCGCCGCCGGAGGGCTGGGACGAAAGCCCCTCAGGATCCGGTTGCGACCGAGGCTATGCCTCGGATCACCACATCGATGGTGGCTTCGAAGAGTTCGTCGACATCAATGTCATATGACTGCTGGAGCGGGGAGGGCTGGGACATGATCAGGTCGAGGGTGGCCGCCGATAGCACCACCGTCCGGCTGGGCCGGCCACCTGGTCGGCTGGCTCGCTGAACGGACCGGTTGGCGAGAATCTCTTCCTGGGCCACGAAACCCGACAGTGTCCAGAGCAGCACCCGGCTGTAGAGCGTGATGATGGCAGGATCGGAAATGCCGGCTCGGCTAAGGATCTCAGTGAGGATCTGTCCGAGCTGCCACATTCCGGGCGAGATGCTGGTCGTGCGCTGCAGGAGAACCATCGCACCGGGGTGGGCCTGCAACTCGTTGCGATAGTGGTGCATCACCTGCTTGAGCACCAGTGGCCAGTCGCCGTCGCCGATGGGCTCGGTGTTGATCGCGTCGAGGACCGCATCTCTCACAGAGTCGAGCAGCCCGTCGCGGTCCTCGAAGTACAAATAGAGGTTGCCGGCCGACATTCCCACGCGGGTCGCCAGCTTCCTCATGGAAAAATCCTCCAGCCCGGCCTCGTCGAGCAACTCGAGGGCGGCATGAATGATGGCATCCCGTTGCGACTGGCGCACCGAATCGGCTTCGACCGCTTCGCGCTCTACGGGGACGGCCAGAGACGGTGCCCCGCTCTTGGTGGAACCCTTGGACCCCATTTGCTGTCCCTTCCGGCTCGCAACGAATCGATGATATTTGCTGGAGCGACCTTGACACTAGCTCGCCTCCGTCCTTAGTATGAACAGTGTTCAGAGCGGCGTTCAGCGGGCGTTGCTCCTGGTCGATCCGGGGGGATACATGTCAGAGACACTGCGGGTGCGACCGCTCACCAGTTCCATCGGAGCGGTCGTGGAAGGCTTCGACCCGACCTATGGACTGAGCCCGTCGGGGGCCGAGGAACTGCGCCAGTTGCTATACGAGCATCTGGTCATCTTCCTTCCCAAGGTCACCGAGGACCCCGACGTACACATGGAGATAGCCCGAGTGTTCGGCGAGCCGATTCCCCATCCGGTTCAGGCTGGTATGGGCGCACCGACCCAACTCTTGTCACCTATCAAGTCAGATGCTTACGGACCCGACGCGGACAGCGAATTCCATACCGACTACACCTTTCACCATGAAACGCCCGACGCCGCCGCGCTGCGGGCCATAGCCGTCCCGACTCGCGGCGGCGACACCATCTGGGCCAACATGTGCCAGGCGTTCGACGCCCTGTCGCCCGAAATCCAGAAACTGGTCAACGGACTCGACGCGTTCCACAGTCAAGGCGAGCGGTTCAACGAGCTGATCGTCCAGTGGTACGGCGAGACCGAGGGAAGGCGCATCGCCAAGGAGTTTCCCGGGGCCACTCATCCCGTGGTCGTCAGCCATCCGGTGACGGGCCGGCGAGTGCTGTTCGTGAACCCCGGATACACCCGCTCGATCGTCGGTCTGAAGTCCAGCGAGAGCAAAGCCCTCCTCGACTTCCTCTTCAACCACATGCGCGATCCTCGGTTCCACTGCCGCTACCACTGGTCGGTCGGGGATATCGCCATCTGGGATGAGCGGGCCACGGTCCACATGGGCGAAGGCAACTTCTGGCCGGAGCGGCGTGAGCTGGTCCGCATCACCCTTGGCAGCGCACTGCCTGAGCGGGCGGCCGACCCAACCGCTCTGACCCCCGCGTGACTGCTCCCAGCCGTGACCGATTGACCGCTCGCCGTCCCGCGCCGGAGATGGGAATCACCCCGGAGTCCGACGGGGACCCCGGTCTCGGTCATCTGGTCCGTCCCCCGGTCCGCTCACCCAAACGTCACAGCCGGCAGCGCACCCTGGCCACGCGGAGCCTGCTCCCCGCCGCAGTCTTGGGCCTGTGGTGCCTTCTCACCTATGGCAGCGTGATCAGCGCCCAACTCCTGCCCTCTCCTTCGGTCGTAGTCAGCACCTTGGGCAATCTCTGGGATCACCAACAGCTCGCCTACCAGCTGCAGGTATCACTTGGTCGTTCGTTGCTGGGCTTCGCGATCGGCGGGGGAGCCGGCCTGGTACTCGGCGTGGCTTCCGGTCTGACGCTCATCGGAGAGGAGCTGGTCGATGCCCCGATGCAGATGCTGCGGATGGTGCCATTCCTGGCCTTGGTGCCGCTGTTCATCTTGTGGATGGGCATCGACGAGACCCCCAAGGTGGCCCTCATCGCGCTGGCCACTGTCTACCCGGTCTACCTCAACGCCTCGACCGGAGTACGCCACGTCGACAAGAAAGTGGTGGAGGCAGCCCGGATCTTCGGCCTCTCGCGTGTCCGGCTATCCAAAGAGGTCATCCTCCCCATGGCCCTGCCCCAGATTCTCACGGGGATTCGCTTCTCCCTCGGCATATCCATACTGGCCCTCGTTGCCGCCGAGCAGATCAATGCCAAAGCCGGGATCGGCTACATCATGCTCAACGCCCAGAACTACAACGAGCTGAATGTCATATTCGTCTGTGTCCTGCTCTACGTCGTGTTCGGCATCATGGCAGACCTGCTGGTCCGCCTGGTCGAGCATCTGGCCATGCCCTGGCGGGCCGGGGTGTCGGTGCGATGACCGACCTGAGGACGGCCCTGTTCCTGGAGGGAGTCGGCAAGTCGTTCGGTGATCGGTCCATCCTCGAAGGCGTCAACCTGCGCGTCGGGTCAGGAGAGATCGTGGCGCTCCTGGGAGCCAGCGGCAGCGGCAAGACCACCATCTTGCGCATGGTGGCCGGACTGGAGAGGCCCGACGCCGGGGAGGTCCTGGTGGTACGGACCCGCTCGGTCGTGTTCCAGGAGCCCCGACTGGTCCAGTCCAAGCGGGTCGGGCAGAACGTCCTGCTCGGTCTCGGGAAGGAGCGCCCCAAGCGCGCACTGGCCCTGGAGGCCCTTCGAGAGGTCTCCCTCGAGTCCCGAGCCAACGACTGGCCGGCCACCCTGTCGGGGGGTGAGGCCCAGCGTGTGGCTCTGGCCCGGGCCCTCGTCCGCAAACCCGATCTGCTGCTCCTCGACGAGCCCTTCGCCGCTTTGGACGCCCTGACCAGGGTTCGAATGCAGCAACTGCTCGTTCAGCTTCTCGAGAGCCATCACGTCGCGGCGCTCATGGTCACCCACGATGTCAACGAGGCGGTGGCGCTGACCGACCGCATCCTCGTACTCAAAGACGGTCGGATCTCACTCGAGGTGTGCATCCAAGAGGGCCGACCGAGAACAACGGCCGACAGCCGCCTGGCCGGCCTGGCCGTTGACCTCCTCGCCGAGCTCGGTGTGGTCGACCACTCGGTAAAGGCACGCCCGGATATCGCCCGGGCCAATCCATCGGCATCCAGACCGCTCGCCGGCTGATGGCGACATAGTCACTTTTCATCTTCGGGGGGAACAGGTATGTGGTTTGAAGAGACACACGGCCGGCGCGTGGGCCGACGATTCGCTTCTGCGGTGGTCGGGTTCGGCTTGGCGGCCGCGGCAGTCGTGGGCTGCGGATCGACCAGCAAGGCCGCCTCTGCGGGAACTTCTACCGCAGCGACCACCGCGCCGCTGTCCGCGGTGACGTTGCGGATGGGTGATCAAGCCACGAGCGTGCAAACCCTCCTAGAGACATCGGGCGAGTTGCAGAACCTGCCCTACCACGTCACGTGGAGCGAATTCCCGAGTGGGGCGGCAGGGATCGCGGCTCTCACCGGTGGTTCGGTGGATGTCGTGCCGACGGCCGACGCCCCAGCCATCTTCGCGTACGCCGCCCACGACCCCATCAAGGTGATCTCTGCCTCCCTTCCCAGTACGCCGAGCCAGTCGATCTACGGTCTGCTCGTCCCAGGCAATTCGACCATTGACAGCCTGGCTTCTCTTGCCGGCAAGAAGGTCGGGTGGCAGACCGGCAGCGTCGGGCAATACTTCGGCCTCCAGGCCCTGAAGCAGGCCGGCGTGCCCGCCTCCTCGGTCACCTTCGTGAATCTCACGGCCGGCAGCGCCCTGTCGGCGCTGAACGGGGGGAAAGTCGACGCCCTCTTCTCGTCCGATCCCTTCATGAGCATCGGCGTCGCCGACTTCCACGACAAGGTGGTGGTGAGCGGTGCCTCTTATGTGAAAGGCGAGACGTTTTGGATCGCCAGCTCTTCGGCGCTCGCCAGCCCATCGGTCAGTGCGGCCATCGGCGATATGGTCGGCCGCTACGCCAAGGCGCAGATTTGGGCCGCGGCCCACCGTTCGCAGTGGGCCGCCACCTTCTCCCGGATAACCGGCCTACCGGCCGCCGTAGCTGACCTGTACGTGAACCGCAGCCAGTACGTCACGGTTCCCATCACCGCGGCAAACATAATCACGCCCCTGCAGAACGAGGCCGACTTCTTCTATCAGCAGAAGGTACTGACCGCTCCGGTTCACCTGACGGCCCTGTTCGATACGAGGTTCAACAAGCAGGCCTGACTCTGCCGGAGCCGGAGCCGCTCGGTCCTCAGCCGAATTAACCTTGACAAGGTAGTGAGTCACCACTAACTTGATGTCATGCGCATGACGGCCGACGAGCGACGTCAGGAAATCCTGAAGGCCGCCGTCGCCGAATTTGCCCTCGGTGGCCTGGAGGGCACCTCGACCGAGGACATCGCCCGCCGGGCGGGGATATCGCAGCCCTACCTGTTCCGCCTCTACCCCACCAAGAAGGCCCTGTTCATCGCCTCCGTGGAGGCGGCGTTCGGCCGCATCACCACGGCCTTGGAAGACTCGGCCCGGGGGCTCGACGACGAAGGCGCTCTGGAAGCCATGGCCGACACCTACACGGTGCTCCTCCAGGACCGGGAGCTGCTCCTGGTCCAGCTGCACGCCTACGCCGCCTGCGGCGACCCCGACATCCGGGTGGCGGCGCGGCGCTGCTTCCGCAAGTTGTGGTCCACCATCTCGGGTGTGGCCGGGATCGGCGGGGAGCGCCTGACCATGTTCGTGGCGGTGGGGATGCTGCTCAACGTGGCCGCCGCCCTCGAGCTCGACGAGGTCGACCAGGAGTGGGCCCAGCTGTGTTCGAAGGTCCCTCCCTCGTGGCTGGAGAACGGCGATGGCGTCGATTGACGGGCCGGCCCACCCATGCGCCATTTTTTTTCTTCACGTTAGTTAGTGACCACTCAATACTAAGGAGTACCGCTGTGCCGCCCACCCCATCCACCCCCAGGTTCCCGGTCGGTTGGACCTACGCCCTGGCCGCCGTGGCCTCGTTCATGGTCAGCCTGGACAACCTGGTCGTGACCACCGCCCTGCCCCAGATCCGCCTCCATCTGCACTCAGGGGTGCAGGGACTGGAGTGGATCGTCAACGCCTACACCCTCACCTTCGCCGTCCTGCTGCTCACCGGCGCCGCCCTCGGCGACCGTTTCGGCCGGCGGCGCATACTGACCATCGGGCTGGCCGTGTTCACGGTGTCGTCGATGGCCGCGGCCCTGGCTCCTTCCATCGGCTTCCTCGTGGCCGCCCGCACCCTGCAAGGTGTCGGCGGGGCCATGATCCTGCCCCTGACGCTGACCATCGTGGCCAACGCCGCTCCGGCCGAGCGGCGAGGCGCCATCCTCGGCATGTACGGGGCGGTCGGGGGTCTGGCCGTGGCCTTCGGGCCCCTGGTCGGGGGACTGATGACCGAGGTGGCCTCGTGGCAGTGGATCTTCTGGATCAACGTCCCCATCGGTGTCGTCACCCTCGCCCTGATCGGCCGCATCGCCGAGTCGTGGGGTCCGGCCCAGCGCCTCGACCTACCCGGGCTGGGCTTGGTCTCCTCGGGGCTGTTCGCCACGGTCTACGCCCTGGTGCGGACCGACACCTATGCGTGGGGCTCCCCCCAGGTCGTGGTCCCGCTCGGGGCCGGCGCCGCCCTGCTCGCCGCCTTCGTGGCCCACGAGCGGCGGACGCCCCAACCCATGCTGCCCCTGCGGCTGTTCACCAACCGCAGCTTCAGTGCCTCCAACATCGCCTCCCTGCTGTTCAGCTTCGGGATGTTCGGCTCCATCTTCCTGCTGGCCCAGTTCCTCCAGACGGTTCAGCACTTCTCCCCTATCGGGGCCGGACTGCGCACCCTGCCCTGGACGGCCATGCCGATGTTCGTGGCGCCCATCGCCGGCCCCCTGTCCGACCGCATCGGCGGCCGCCCTTTGATGGTCACCGGGCTGACCATGCAGGCCGCCGGTTTGGCCTGGCTGGCCACCCTCCTACGCCCGACGGCTACCTTCGCCGACCTGGTCGGCCCCTTCGTGCTGTGCGGCATCGGCATGTCGCTGTTCTTCGTGCCGGTGAGCCAGATGGTCCTCGGCTCGGTCGGCCCGCTCGAGCAGGGCGTGGCGTCGGGGGCCAACAACGCCGTCCGGGAGTTCGGCGGTGTCCTCGGCATAGCGGTGCTCGCCTCAGTGTTCGCCAGCCGGGGTAGCTACGCCTCGGGGGCCGCCTTCGTGGCCGGCACCCGGCCGGCTGTCGCCGTCGGGGCGCTCATCGTCGGGCTGGGGGCCGTCGCCGCAGCCTTCACCCACCGTCGCGGGACGGGCGGAGTCATGGTCGAGGCGCCAGCCCTCGACTCGCCCGAGCTGACCACGGCGTGACCACGGCGTGACCACGGCGTGACCACGGCGTGACCACGGCGTGACCACGGCGGGGTGCGCCAGACTCGAGGCTGTGCGCAAGCAGTACCACCTCCGGGCCAGTGAGGGCGGCGGCCCGGGCCGCGACGCCTGGGACGTCGACCGCCTCATCGAACTGACAGTAGGACTGCCGATCGTCCAGGTCCTCATCGAGGACCTGGACGAGATCGACACGCCGTACTGGTTCGAGCACCACCAGCCCCCGACGGTGCGCCAGGTCGTTGAACACTTCCGCCTCCTGCAGGCCGTCGACCCGTCCTGCCCGATAATCCTCGGACCCGACGGGCGGATCCTCGACGGAATGCACCGCGTCGCCCGGCGGCTGCTCGAGGGCCGGACCACCGTGGCCGCCGTGCGCCTGCCGGAACTGCCCCCGCCTGACTACCGCGACTGCCACCCCGACGACCTGCCCTACGAGCGCTGAACCCCACGGATGGCCGAGCCGGAGGGCCCCGGTCGCCGAAGCCGGAGGGTCCCCGGGCGCCGGAGGCATTGCTCGACGCAACGCCCGGGCCGCCTTCAGAAGCCGGGCCCCCCTGCCGAAATTCAGGTATGGACTCTGCCCGGTCATGGCCTGCGTCGTCGGACCGGTGCCCGCTCGGGCCATGCGAAAGGGCTGATTTCCGGGCCACCCACGCCTCGGGCGTGGGCCATCAGGGCCCATGAACCGGCAGAACGAGCCGACCGGATTCTGGAGCCGGGCCCGCAACGCCCTTCGCCGCGCCTGGCGCGGGAGCTCGGCGGCGACCGCCCTACCCGAGGAGTACCGGGCTCAGCAGTACCACGCGTTCGTGATGCAGTTGCCGGTCGTCGTGATCGGCGGGCTGTGCTCCGTCGGAGCGCTCGTCTACATGGGGTGGTCCAACGCCGACCACCGGATCCTGGTGGCCCAGAGCGTGATCCAGTTGGCCGCCTACGGGACCGAAACCTGGCTGTGGCGCCGGAGACGGGGCCTGCCGCCCAACACCCCGGTGGCGCGCCGTGACGTGGTGGCCGCCGTGACCCTGATATCAGTCGGGGCGTTCAGCTACTCCAGCCTGGCCATATACCTCTTCGAGCGGCCGATCGGCGTCGACCGCCTGCTCCTGATCGCCCTGGTCGTCAGTCTCACCGCGATCGCCAGCTGGCTCTTCGCTTCGCTGCCGGCGGCCGGGATCGCCTGGGCGGTCACCTCCTGCGCCGGCCTCGCCGGCGGTATCGCATGGAGCCAGGGAGGTAAGGCGGCACCGCTCGCCGGGCTGCTCGAGTTCCTCGGGGTCTTCTGCGTGATCATCATCGTGTCGGTCCTCATGACATCGAGGGCGTTGGTGGCGAGGGTCCACGCCGAGCACGAGATCGAGCGTCAGCGCCAGTTGCTCGGACTGGTCCTCGACGACTTCGAGGAGCACGCCAGCGACTGGTTGTGGGAGGCCGACGCGCTCGGCCGGTTCCGCCGTGTCTCCACCCGCCTGGCCCAGTCGGCCGGCAGCACCGCCGGGTCGCTCATCGGCACCTCGGTCGTGCAGGCCATGCACCGCCTCGCCCCCAGCCCTCTGACCAGCGAGAACGCCGCCATGCTCAACGAGCTGCAGCGCTGCTTCGACGCCGGCGAGGCGTTTCGAGACGCCATCGTGAGGGTGACGGTGGATGGCCAGGCCCGCTGGTGGTCGATCACCGCCAAGCCCCTCGTCGACGCCGAGGGGCGCGTCGACGGCTGGCGGGGGGTGGGCTCCGACGTGACCATGGTCCACGAACGCCAGGTCGAGATGCGCCGGTTGGCGACCACCGACTCACTCACCGGCCTGGCCAACCGGCACCTGTTCACGACCACGCTGAAGGGCTATTTCACGCCCGGCCGGGCCCCCGTGGCCTGCACCGTGCTGCTCATCGACCTCGACCAGTTCAAGTCCGTCAACGACTCCCTCGGGCACCCGGCGGGGGACCGGCTGCTGCGGGAGTGCGCCCGGAGACTCCATTCCATCGTCGGCACGAGCGGCCTGCTGGCCCGCCTCGGCGGCGACGAGTTCGCCATCCTGATCCCCCGGCAGCTGGCCCGGAAGGACACCGAGACCATCGCCGCGGCGATCCACACCCAGCTCGTGCAACCTTTGGTCCTCGAGGGCCAGCGCCTCGAGGTGCGGGCCAGCATCGGCGCCGCGTCGTCGCCTAGGGACGCGGCCACCGCCGAGGACCTGCTGAAAGACGCCGACCTGGCCCTGTACGCGGCCAAGGCCGCGGGCCGCAGCCGGCTCGGCTTCTTCGACAAATCCATGAGCCTGGACGCCGAGCAGCGACTCCACGTCCTGAGCGACCTGCGCGACAGCCTCGTGCACAACCGCTTCGAGCTTCACTACCAGCCCCAGGCCAACCTCGCTCTCGGCCGGGTCGTCGGCTTCGAGGCCCTCATACGTTGGCAGCACCCGACCCGCGGTCGCATCGCCCCGGCCGAGTTCATCCCCATGGCCGAAGAGAGCGGGCTCATCGTCGAACTGGGCGAGTGGGTCCTGCGGGCGGCCTGCGAGCAGGCTGTCGACTGGCCCTCGGACCTGATCGTCGCGGTCAACGTCTCGTCCGAGCAGTTGACCCGAGGCGACTTCGTCGCTCTGGTCTCGGAGTGCCTGGCCACCAGCCGGCTGCCCAGCAACCGTCTCGAGCTCGAGGTGACCGAGTCGGCTCTCATCCAGGACGGGCGCGACGCCGAGTTGGTCCTCCGGGCCCTCCGCCAGCTCGGGGTGCGGATCTCCCTAGACGACTTCGGGACCGGCTACTCGTCCCTCGCCTATCTCCAACGCCTGCCGATCGACCGGCTCAAGATCGACCAGAGCTTCGTCGCCCAACTGCCCGAGCCCGGCTCCGGGTCCCGGGGCAACAGCGCCACCGCCATCATCGCCGCCATCATCCAGTTGGCCCAGGCCCTGCGCCTCGACACCCTGGCCGAAGGGATCGAAACCGCCGACCACTACGACACCCTGCGGGCCCTCGGCAGCGACCACGGGCAGGGTTACTACCTGTCCAGGCCGCTGGACGGCGCTGCCATGACCGCCTACCTGGCGGCCATCACCCGCCAGACCCGGGCGCGGATAGGGCGGGTCGCCGTCCCGGTCTGACCGGCCACCCTCCCCGACCCGGTCCCGGACCTGGTGCAGCGGCCGTCCGGCGCGTCGACGACGGCCACCCCGTCCCGGCGCCTGCGGTCAGGGCTGCGCTAGCGTGACCCGCTCGTTGCTCACGCCTGCAGGCTCTGGGGGAAAGGCCTACCAGCATCGATACCGCGACCCGACCACCGATCGATTCGGCCCCGGTAACCCGCCTGGGCCTCATCCCCGGTCTGGACGGGCTGCGGGCCGTCGCCGTCGTGGCGGTGATGGCGTTCCACGCCGGGATCCCGTGGGCCGCCGGAGGCCAGCTCGGCGTGGACGTCTTCTTCGTCCTGAGCGGCTTCCTCGTCACCTCCCTGCTCCTGGCTGAGTACCGGGTCGAGGGGACCATCCGCTTCGGTCGGTTCTGGGTCCGCCGGGCCCGTCGCCTCCTACCGGCGCTGCTCGTGCTGCTGCTCGTCCTGTGCGCCTACGCCCGCTGGGCCCCGAGTGGGCTGTCGCCCGGGCTCATCCGCAGCAACTCCCTGGCCACGCTCTGCTACGTCGCCAACTGGGACTACATCCTCACCGCCCAGAACTACTTCACCGCCTTCGGCACCGCCTCCCCGCTACTGCACACCTGGTCCCTCGCCGTGGAGGAGCAGTTCTACCTGGTGTGGCCGGTCATCGCCCTGCTGGCCCTGCGCCGATGGGGTCGGCGCGGGCTCGGGTGGGCGGCAGCCGGCCTCGGGCTGACCTCGGCGGGGCTGTGCGGCGCGCTCTACCTGGGCGGGGTCTCAGAGACCGCCCTCTACTACGGGACCGACACCCGGGCCCAGAGTTTGATGGTGGGGGCCGTGCTCGCCGCGGTGCTCGACCCGGCCGGCCGACGCCTTGCATCGGCCGCGCCCCGAGGGGGCCGGCTCATCGGTTTGACCGCCACGGCGGCGGCCCTCGGATTGCTGTACTGCTTCCACTCCCTCGACGGGCGCCAACCGCTGCTCTACCTCGGCGGTTTCCTGCTGGTAGCCCTGATGACCGCCGCCGTCATCACCTTGGTCGTCCTATGCCCGGCCCACCCCTTGACCCGGCTGCTCGCCTGGGGCCCGGCCCGTCACATCGGCCGCATCTCCTACGGGCTCTACCTGTACCACTGGCCGCTGTTCTGGCTCCTCACCGTCGATCGCACCGGGCTGCACGGCGAGGCGCTCCTGGCGGTGCGCTTGGCCGCCACCCTGGCCGTCGCCGAGGCGTCCTACCACCTGATCGAAAGACCGGTCCGCGCCTGGCAACCGCCGACCGCCCGGCCGGCGCGGATCACCCAGCTGGCCGCCCGCAGCGGGTTCGTGGCCGCCCCGCTCGGGGTGGTCGCGGTCCTACTGGCGGTCACCAGCACCCCGGCGGCCTCGGCCGCGGCGATCGCCCCGCCACCCGGCCCGGGGTACGTGGCGGCCGGCGGAGCGACCCGGGCCGACCCGCAGCGGGTCATGGTGATCGGGGACTCCCTGGCGTTGACCCTCGGAGCCGGCCTGCTCGTCGACTCCGGCGCTTGGGGCGTGACCATCGCCAACGACGGCGCGCTCGGCTGCGACCTCGATCCCCAGTCGACCGTCGACATGAAGGGAGTGGTGAGCCGGGCCGCCCAGGGATGCCCGAACTGGCGAACGGTCTTCGCTCGCCTGGTCGAACGGACCAACCCCGACCTGGTCGTGGTCCTCCTCGGCCGGTGGGAGACCATCGACCGCTTCTACGGAGGCCGGTGGACCTCGGTCGGATCGCCGGCGTTCGATCAGCACCTACGGGAGGAGTTGAGCCAGCTCATTGACGTGGTCTCCGCCCGCGGCGCCGAGGTGGTCTTCCTCACCCTCCCCTATGTCGCCGACACGACGACGCTGCCCGACGGCTCGCCGTGGGACATCAACCTGCCGTCGCGCACCGACGCCTTCAACGCCGACGTCCGGTCCGCAGTGGCCGCCCACCGCGGGGTGGCGTCGGTGATCGACCTGAACCGGATGGTCGACCCTTCGGGCCACTACCAGACGTTCATTGGGCCGGTCCGCATCCGCAGCTACGACAAGGAACACTTCGCGCTGAGCGGAGGGATGTACCTCCGGCCCACCCTGCTGCCCGTGTTGGCCCGGCTCGGGGCGCCTCACTACCAGGCCCGCCACCCCCGCCCCTCCTCCTGAGCCCGGCCGGAACGGCGGGGCGTACCCGGGGGGGGCGGCCGTCGGGCGAGGTGCGGCGCTGACGCCGCCCCTGGGGTCTCACCCGTTCCGGTCGGTCTCACCCGTTCCGGTCGGTCTCACCCGTTCCGTCGGTCTCACCCGTTTCGGTCGGTCTCACCCGTTCCGGGAGGTCAGGTCGTAGACCGTCGTGGCGCCGATGGTCTCGCTCTTGAAGTGCGACTCGACCCACGAGGTGATGGCCGAGGACGACCCAGAACCGCCCGGGCCGCCTCCTCCCCCGCCGGGGATGTAGTAGTGGATCTCCCCGGCCGCCACGTACTTCTCGAAGGTGGCCAGGGTGAAGGTGGCGTTCTGACCGTTGAACCCGCCTATGGCCATGACCGGGTCACCACCGGAGGCCAACTCCAGCGACGCCGCGCTCTCCGAGCCGTTGGTGGCGGCCACCCAGCGGTACGTCGACGCGTTGGCTTCGAGGGCTTTCACCAGGGCTGTCGACACCGTGGACCCGGTCCCGGCCGCGCCCCCACCCAGCCCCGCTCCACCCGAGACGCGGGTGCCTCCCGAAGGTCCCGCTCCTCCTCTGGAGGGGCTCGCTCCACTGAAGGCGCCGGTGCCGCCTGAGGGGCGGCCTCCTGAGGTGGCGACGCCTCCACCGGCCCCTGGGACCGCCCCGCCGGCGAAGTTGGCGGCCCCCGCCCCCGGAGGTCCACCGGCGACGCCCCCAGGGATGCCAGCCCCGCCCGAGCCGGGACCGCCGCCCAGCGATGCGGAGGTGGCCGGGCCGGCCGACGGCACCGAGCCGGTGTGAGCAGTGGCGATGGTGTCGACGGCGAAGGCGGTGGGCGCGGCCAGACCAGCCACGGCGACGGCTCCGACCGTGCCGGCGGACACCAAACGACGGGCCCGCGCCGGGATGCTCGCCGAATCGCCGAAGGCGATGCCGACGACTGCCAGCGCCGCGCCCACCACGATCACCGGCCTCAGCCAGGCGTTCCACGTGGGCGTGCGCAGCAACAGATGGTAGGCCCACCACGTAGTGACCACGACCGATCCGGCGGCGGCCACCCGGGTCGCCCAGTGATGCCAGCCGCGGACGACGAGCGCCGCGCCCACGCCGATCAGCACCGCGATCGCCGGGGCCAGGGCCACGGTGTAGTAGGTGTGGATCACCCCCTGACCGAAGCTGAAGACGGCGCCGGTAACGATGAGCCACCCACCCCACAGCACTATCGCCGCCCGGGTACGGTCGGTCCGGGGCCGGCGGCGGGTGACGACGAGGCCGACAACCAGGGCCACCGCGGCGGCGGGCAGCAGCCACGACGCCTGCCCGCCCATCAGATCGTTGAACAGCCGCAGGAACCCGGTCGACCCCGAGAACCCTCCCCCGGGCCCTCCGCCTCCGCCGGTCCCGCTGGTGGCGAAGACCCGGGAGAACCCGTTGTAGCCCACGATCAGGTTCCAGATGGAGTTGGTGGGAGATCCGTCGATCAATGGGCGGCTGCTCTCCGGCCACAGGGTGACGATCAGGACCCACCAGCCGGCCGAGGCGACCAGCGCGGTACCGGCCAAGAGGAGATGCCACAGTCGCCGCCAGAGGTTGACGGGCGCGGCGAGCAGGTAGGTGGCCGTCATGGCGGGGACCACCAGCAGGGCCTGCCCCATCTTGGCCAGGAACGCCAAGCCCACGGCGGCCCCGGCCAGCGCCAGCCACCTGCCGCGGCCCTTCTCCACGGCCCGGGTCACCGCGTAACCGGAGGCGGTCAGGAGCAGGACGAGCAGCGCATCCGGATTGTTGAACCGGAACATGAGGGCGGCCACGGGGGTGGTGGCCATGACCACCCCGGCCACCAGGGCGGCGCGGTGACCGAACCAGCGCCGAACGGCGGCGTACACCAAAGCCACGGTGGCGACACCGGCCAGCGCCTCGGGGACGAGCATGCTGGCCGAACTGAAGCCGAAGAGGCGACCCGACAGCTCCATCACCCAGAGCGAGGCCGGCGGTTTGTCCACGGTGATGAAGTTCGAGGAGTCGATGGACCCGAAGAAGAAGGCCTTCCAACTCTTGGTGCCGGCCTGCACGGCGGCGGCGTAGAAGGAGTTGGCGTACCCCGACGCCGTCAGGTCCCACAGGTAGGCCACCGCGGTCACCGCCAGGAGGCCGGTGAGACCCGCCCACTCCGTCCAGGGGCGACCCTCGGTCATCGCCCGCGCACCGACGCGCCCCCGAGGAGGAGCGGCGTCACGCCAGGCCAGCCCTTCGTCGGCCGGGATCGTGGCGGTCCCGGCCGACGGCGGCCCCAGGCTGGAAACTCGGTATTCCTGCGTGAGTTCGGTCTCGTTGGCCATGGGTCCATACTCGACGGCTGACCTCGGAGGAACCTCTCCGCAGGCTCCGGGTTTGCTGAGACCTGGCGGCGTTTCGGGGCCCCGCACCAAGCCCGGGACGCATTCCACCTAGAGGTGGCGCAGACCCCTGAAGCGCAAGGCGGTCGCCGCCAGGTTCCCGCCGGTGGCGAGCACGACGGCGCCGACCAGGCCGGTCATGCCCGCCCACCGCCCGGCGAGCAACGCGGCGACGGTGGTCACGAACGGCAGAGCGGCCAGCACGGCCGCCTGGCGGTAGAAGTGCCGGGAGGCAGGGGCGTCGAAGGTGTAGCGCCGGTTGGCCGCGACGTTGCCCGCCGAGGAGAGGGCCAGCGCGCCCAGGTCGGCACCGACCGGGCCGAGCGGGCCGTAGAGCAGCACGAACAGCACGGTGAAGGCGACCGTGCTCGCCGCCCCGACAGAAGCGAAGTGCAGCGCCTGGCCGGCCGTCTGGTCCACCGGCCGGGCCGGGCCAGCGCCGATCCGGCCCTGGCCGCGGGTGAAGGACAGCAGCAGGCGACCCACGCCCTTCAAATCCTCCCGAGCCGTGCTCGCGATCTCCACCCGGCTGTCGGGGTCGTCGACCCAGTCGACGGGGACCTCGTGGATACGCAGACCGTTGCGTTCGGCGAGTATCAGGATCTCCGTGTCGAAGAACCAGCCCTGGTCCTCGACCAGCGGCAGCAGATCGTGGGCCACGTCTCGGCGCAGGGCCTTGAAGCCGCACTGGGCGTCGCTGAATCGGCAGCGTAGGGCCGTGCGGAGCACGAGGTTGTAGCTGCGGGAGATGAACTCCCGCTTCGGGCTCCGCACCACGCGCGCCCCCGGGGCCAGCCGGGTGCCGATGGCGACGTCACTGTGGCCGGTCAGAATCGGCGCGACCAGGGGCAGCAGGGCGTCCAGGTCGGTGGAGAGGTCGACGTCCATGTAGGCGACGGTGGTCGCGGTGCTGGCCATCCATGCGCTCCGCAGGGCCCGGCCGCGCCCCTTGGCGTCGAGGTGAACGACCCGGACCCCCTCCAACAGGGCGGCCATCTCCGTGGCCACGGTCAGGGTCCGGTCGGTGCTGGCATTGTCCACCACGGTCAGCACCCATGACAGCGGGAAGCGCTCGCTCAGGTAGGAGTGGAGACGCCGGAGCGACGGCCCGACGGCCCGCTCCTCGTTGTACACCGGGATGACTATCTCCACATCGCAGGTCTCCCGGGGAAGCGGAGGATGCGACACAGCACGAGACGCGTGGCCCATGGCCTCGAGGATCGGCCGGCCGCCTCAGGCCAGCCTGATGGCATCCTGGGAAGTCCCTCGGAGAGGACCACTTTGTCCGCCGTCGTCCGATGGCGGCCATAAAGAACCGCCGAGATGAGAACATCCTCATGCCGGGCTAACTCTCGCCTCACCGGACTCTCGAAGGCTCCGTCTGGTCCCACCAACCAAAGGTAAGGAGCACCCCCAGATGACCATTCGCCGTCGACTCGGGCGGTTGATCGCCGTCTCCGCCGTCGCCTTGGCCGCCCTCGGCGCCAGTCCCGCCGTCGCCGGCGCAGTCAGCCACGTGCCGATCCACCACGTGCCCATCAGACCCCCGGCACCACCGCAATGGATATGCGCAGGAAACGCCTACCCCGTCAACTTCGTGCTCACCGCCCACGACCCGGCGGGCTGCAGTGGACTCGGCCGGTGGTACAGCCAGCCGGCCACCAGTGGAACCTGGATCTGCCAGGGCAGTCACTACCCGACCGCCAACTTCGTCCTGACGGCACACTCCCCGTCCAACTGCAACGGCATCGGCGCCTGGTACATGGTGGTCCCGACGAACAACATGTGGGTCTGCGCCGGGACCGCCCTGACCGGCGGGCACGTGACCACGGCCTACCAGGCGGGCGGCTGCAACGGCATCGGCGCCTGGTTCATGACCACCCCCAGCCACGGCATGTGGGTCTGCTCAGCCAGCCCGCTCCCGCCCGGGTGGACCACCAACCAGACCTCCCCGAGCGGCTGCAACGGGCTCGGAGCCTCACGCCTGGTCTGACCGGCTCCTGTCGATCTCGGGTGAGGCACCTGGTGGGGGGCGGTGCGCCGCCCCCCACCAGGGCCTGGCCCGTGGGTGCCCGCGAATCGCCGGCCGCGGCCGTGTCAGCGGTCATCCCGGCGGATCGGATGCGCGCAACTGCAGATGAAGGACCAGGCGGCTGTCGGTGTCGGCCAGATCGATGCCGGCCGCCTGCTGCAGTTTCTCCAGGCGATACCGCAGAGTGTTGGGATGTACGCTCAGGGATTCGGCCGCGGCCCGGATGTTGCCGTGGTGGTCCAGCCAGGCCCTGAGTGAGGCCACGTAGCCGGTGTCGTGTCGGGCGTCGAGATCCTGGAGCGTCGTCAGCGGGGTCAGGGTGTCCAACTCAGCCTGAAGTGCCAGATCGCTCCACCTCAGGAGCACGGCCGCGGCCCACGCCGTCTCCATGTCGACGGTGCAGGGTCGGCTGGTGTTGCGCCGGGCCACGGCGAGAGCCCGCTCCGCCTCCCGGCGGGACTGTGGGAGAGCAGACCGGTCGGCGGTGGCGTTGCCGACCCCGGCGTATATGGGCAGCCGGTTCCCGCCGTGGTCGGTCAGGAGAGTGTCGAGCCACCCTCTGATCTCGGCGGTGTCGGACCGGCGAGGCTCGGGCGCAGTGAGGATGAGGTACCACAGGTTTGACAGCTGCCCGGCGTGGACGGTCAGGGCGCTGGCCCGTTGCATGACGGCGAGACGCTGTTCGAGCCGAGCCCTGATCATGGCCCGCTCGGTCGGATCCTGGGGGGCGAAGGCCAGGGCCACGACCCAGTGGAATCCTGAGGGAAGAGGGAAGCCTGCGGCGGAAGGCGAGATCGCCGAACCGCCGTGCAGTATGACCGCCAGTTGCTCGAGCTCTATGCGGTGCGACAGCTGGTCATCGGTTCGCCGCCTGAGGAGTGCGGCTGCGGCCCGGCGGCCAATCTGGGCGAAGCCGGCCACGGCTTCGGACCCCGGTGAGGTGACGACGGCCCACATCGACCCCAGCGAGAAGGAACCCACGTGCAGTCCGACGGCCAGCCGGTCGGCCACCCCGGGGGCCACCTCGGCAACCACGATCGGCTCGTCGGAGCGGGCCAAATGCTTGGTCAGGTTTCGGGATCGGATGATCTCACTGAACTGCCGGGGCGCCCGCCGATTGATGAGCGTCTCCACCCGGACCGGGTCACTGCCACGCTGATCCTTGGAGTAGGCCAGCAGCCAGCCCCGCTCGTCCTCAATGGTGACCGGACCCCCGACGGCGGCCGCCGCGGCATCAGCCAGGTCGAACAGGTCCAGGGGTGCCGGTGTCGGGTTGGTACTGCTCTGAGCCTCGTTGCCGACGTCGAGGTGGGCGATCTCGCTTTGGATCAGCCCGGCGGCCTGCAGCCAGTCGACCGCATCCTCGAGTACGAGCAGCCCGCAGCCGGCGAGGATCGCAGAATCGAGCAGGCTGGCTTCTCCTTCGACGGGGCACTTCACGACGAGCGCCGCCATGGCCGCCCCGAACTCGGCGATCAGCTGGACGAGTCGCCCGGAATCAGTTACGCCCACGGCCAGGACTATCGCCCCGCTCACCGCCGCCGTGTCACATGTCTGGTCCAGGATGGCCACGGCTCTGACCGGTCGCTCGGGATGGGGGAGCAACACCGACCGGAGAACGCCGTCGCTGAGGCCCGAGACGATGGCGTGCACCGAGGTTCCGGACGCGTCCGAGCTACCGATTGGTTCGCCTGTCATTCTTGGTCGCGCCCGTGGGCGCCCAGTGGCAGCACCGTCGTTCTCGGCCTACCTTCCACGGCTCTGGAAACTCCTGCGAATCTCGATCGTGGGGCCCGCGTCATCCCATTCACATGGCGGTCATCCCACCGTCGGCGACCAGCGCCGACCCGGTGATGAAGCTGGACAGGTCCGATGCCAGGAACAGCGCGGTGGCGGCGATCTCCTCCGGGCGGCCCTCCCGTCCGATGGGCTGCCAGTTGGGAAGGTCCCGACGGACCTGCTCGATTCCTCCCATTCGTTCGGCGTGGGCCAGGTTGATCGGAGTGTCCACCCACCCGGGGCAGATGCAGTTGCATCTAACCCCTGAGGTGGCGTAATCCCGGGCGACGGAGCGGGTCAACATCAACACCCCTCCCTTACTGGCGGCGTAGCTGCTCAGGACCGGTTCGGCGATCAGGCTGTTCACCGAACCCATGTTGATGACCGAACCACCACCGGCGCGCAACATGGCGGGGATGGCGTACTTGCAGCCGAGGAACACGCCCCGCAGGTTCACCGCCAACGTCCGGTCGAAGTCCTCGACGGACGTCTCCACCACATTCCCCGGGATGGAGATGGCGGCGTTGTTCACCATGGTGGTCAACGCCCCGAAGTGATCTTCGGCCAACGCCACCGCGCCCGCCACGTCCACCGGGTCGGACACGTCGCCGTGCAGAACGGCGACGGACCCGGGAGCCGTGCACAGTTCGGCGGTGCGACGCACCCCGGCATCGTCGATATCCAACGCCACCACCTTGGCTCCAGCGGCTACGTAGGCGCGGGTGATGGCCCGCCCGATGCCGCTGGCGGCACCGGTGACCACCGCCACCTTGCCCCGCAGGTCGATCTGGTATCCCTCCCCGGTCACCGGCGCCTCAGCCCAAGTCGTGGGACATCGATACGACTCTCCAGTCCACTTTTTGGAGGATTCTCCAATGACATCGCCCGGGCGTCATCCTACGATCCTGGCCCATTGAGCGCCACCCGCTCATCCACGACGTCCGGGAGTCCAGAGAATGGGGAGGGGCGAATGACCCAAACAGTCCAGAAACTTTCGGCCGACGAGCAGAAACTTGCTGCGCTCGGCTACAAGCAGGAACTCAACCGAGGTTGGAGCGGATTCTCCAACTTCGCCATCTCGCTCACGATCATCTGCATCCTCAGCGGCTGCTTCACGACCTACGGACAGGCCTGGAACGACGGCGGTCCGATCGCCATCTCCATCGGTTGGCCGGTGATAAGCCTGCTCGTGCTCGCCGTCGGGCTCTCGATGGCCGAGTTGGCCTCCAAGTATCCGACGGCCGGTGGCATCTACTACTGGGCCTACAGCCTCGGTGGGGTCCGGTGGGCTTGGTTCACGGGTTGGTTCAACCTGCTCGGACTGGTGGCCATCGTCGCCGCCGTGGACTACGGATGCGCCTCGTTCCTCAACTCGGTCCTGGCGCTGTACAACCTCAACTTCATCCTGGACTTCACCACGACGAACAACTCGGCGATCCTGCGCAACACCTTCGTCCTCTTCTTCTTGATCCTCGCCGTCCACAGCTTGATAAACGTCTTCTCCTCCCACCTCGTCTCGCTTCTCAACCGGATCTCGGCGTGGTGGATGCTGGGCGGCGTGGTCACCATCGTCGGGGTGCTGATCTTCGGTCCCACGTCGCACCAGAGCTTCTCGTGGGTCTTCAGCCACCGCCTCAACAACACCGGGTTCTCGGGACACTTCTACTGGTACTTCATCCTGCCGCTCGGTTTCCTCCTCACCATGTACACCTTCACCGGCTACGACGCCTCCGCCCACCTCTCGGAGGAAACCCACGACGCTGAGCGCTCCGCCCCACGCGGGCTTTGGACGTCCATCGCCTACTCGGCGGTCGGAGGCTGGGTGCTCCTGCTGGCCATCACTTTCGCCGCGACGCACGTGGCGGCCATCAACAAGGGTGGGGGCGGTGCCGTCCCCGTCATCGAGACGGCCCTGAGCACCGGATTGGCCAAGCTGGTCCTGGACATATCCACTGTCGGCCAGTTGTTCTGCGGTATGGGCTGCGTGGCGGCGGCGTCCCGCATGGTCTTCGCGTTCTCCCGCGACGGCGCCGTACCCGGTCACAGCCTGTGGCGCCGCCTCAACAAGAACCGCACTCCCACCTGGGCGGTCCTCTTCGTCGTCGTCCTGGCCCTGCTGATCACGGTCCCCGCACTGTTCGGCAACAGCGCGGGCCTCCCCGTGGCGTTCTTCGCCGTCACGTCGATCACCACGATCGGGCTGTACATCGCCTACATCCTGCCCGTCTACCTCCGCTGGCGGATGGGTGACAGATTCAAGCCGGGCGTGTGGAACCTCGGCAAGCACTACCGGTGGATCAACGCCGTGGCCATCGTCTGGGTGGTGATATGCGTCGTGATCTTCATCCTTCCGACGGCACCCGGGGCGGTCCCCTGGAACAGCAGCTTCAGCTGGAGTGACTTCAACTATGCGCCGGTGGTCACCATCGCCCTGGCCCTCGGGGTGTGGATCGCTTGGCACGCGGGCGCCAAGAACACCTTCAAAGGACCGGTCCGCACACTCGAGGATCCGGACGTCGCCACGCCCGACGACCCGGCTCTCATGCCCGTCAACTGAACGGGTAGGACGCGAGAGATGCTAGGACGCCTAGAGGGCAAGGCCTGCCTGGTCACGGGCTGCGCCTCGGGAATAGGCGCGGCAATCGCCGCCAGGTTCGCCAGCGAAGGAGGGCGGGTCGTTTGCGTCGACTGCGACGGCGACAACCTCGTGCGTCAGGTCGAGAAGATCACCGCCGACGGCGGGGAGGCCCTGGCCTGCGTGGCCGACGTCAGCGAACGGTCCGATGTGGATGATGCGGTCGACCGGTGCGTGAAGACGTTCGGTTCCATTGACGTCCTGGTGAACAACGCCGGCATCAACATTCCCGGCGTTTTTCACGAGGTTGACGACGCCACCATCGACCGGACACTCGGTGTCAACCTCAAGGGCCCGATCTATGCCTGCCAAGCCGCGATCCCTCACATGCTGGGCCACGGCCGCGGAAGCATTGTCAATATTTCGTCGGTTAACGGTGTAGTCGCTGAACCGCTACTGACGATCTACGCCGCCTCCAAGGGTGGCATGGTGATGCTCTCGCGGGGAATCGCCCTCGATTACGCCAAGCGAGGCATCCGGTGCAACGTCATCTGCCCGGGATGGGTCGACACACCCATCAACTACCCGCACGCCGAGATGATGGGAGGGCTCGAAACCGTTTACGCCACGATCGACAGCTTCCAACCGATCGGACGCCCCGGTACGCCGGAGGAGATCGCCAACGTGGCCCTCTTCCTCGCTTCGGATGAGGCGAGCTTCATGACCGGATCGGTGGTACTTGCAGATGGCGGCATGACGGCCCACTGAAACCACCTCGGCGGGGTCCCCAGTGAGCGTGCGGGCAGCGCCTTCCTAGTGCGCGCATGATTGGACGGCGGCGAGGACGAGGTCGAAGAGACGTCCCGCGTGAGCGGAGCTCTCGGCCACGGCCATGGCGCCGGCGAGCAGCGAGCGGAGATCCGCGGGATCGACGTCGGCGCGTATCTCGCCGGTGTCCCGCCCGGCAGCTAGGAGAGTGGCGAGGATGGCCTCTATCTCACCCCGGCTGGCTTCGAAGTCGAGGGCCCCGCTTCGTCGCATGGCCGCCAGGGTTTCGACCATGCCCCGTTTGGCTGCCGCCCACTCGGCGAAGAGATCCATCCACATGCGCAGCGCCTCCACCGGCGGATGTTCCGAGAGGAGGGCCTCGGCGCCGGCGCGTAGATCGTGGATCTGATCGTGGTAGACCGCCGCCACCAGCGCCTCGCGTTTGGGAAAGTGCCGGTACAGGGTGCCGATCCCGACACCGGCAGCCGTGGCGATGTCCTCGAGGGGCACGGTCCCACCACGGGCGAAGGCCTCCCGGGCGGCCTCGATGAGTCGTCGACGGTTCTCCCGGGCGTCAGCCCGCAGCGGCTCGTCGCTAGACATCCGGAGGAACCTCCACTTCTGGTATGGTGACCCCGCAACCGGAGGATCCTCCGGACAGGTTAGTCGTCCCCGAGGAGGGAAAGATGCCATCACCAACCGCACTCGTCACCGGCGCCACCTCCGGTATCGGACGGGCCACCGCGATCGAGCTGCTGACCCGCGGCTGGGAGGTCTGGATCGCGGGTCGTGACAGCCATCGGGTCGAGGCCGCCGCCGCCGAACTCGGAGGCCGGGCGCTACTAGTCGACGTGACCGACCCGGTCGGCGTCGCCGCCGCCGCCCGGCGGGTGAGCGAGCTCGACGTGCTCGTGAACAACGCCGGCGTCTCCCCGGAACCGTCCGTACCGCTCGCCGAGTCCGACGCCGAGCTGTTTCGGCGCACCTACGAGACCAACGTGTTCGGCGTCGTGACGGTGACCAACGCTTTCCTGCCGCTCCTGCGCCGATCCCACCGGCCGCGGATCGTGAACGTCTCGAGCGGCACCGGGTCACTCACTTGGAGCACTGGACCCAACCCGCAGTTCGACCATCACCAAGCCGCCGCCAACGGCGGCCGTCTGGCTGCGTACCGATCCTCGAAGACCGCCCTCAACGCCCTCACCCTCTTCTACGCCCAGGCGTTGGCCGACGACGGGATCAAAGTCAATGCCCTTGCCCCGGGTGTCCGCGCCACCAACCTGAACCCAGCCGCGGCTGCTCGGGGCGGCGACCCCGCCGAGGCCGCCGACGCCGTCGTCGATCTAGCCACGCTCGCCGACGACGGGCCGACCGGCCAGTTCTTCTCATACGACGGCACCCCCGTCCCCTGGTGACCATCGACGTCCCCTCCGTACCGCCGGGTCGCCTACGGCTCCGGCGACGACGGCCATCGTTGCTCTCGGTCGGTGCCGTCCCCAGGGGTGAGATGCCCCTGATTGTTCAGATGTAAACGGTTGCCCCGGTCGATCGGCGGACCTCATCGGGTTGGCCGACCGTCCAAACCGATTGGCGTCTCATGGTCGCCCGGCTCGGGGCACGGTGGCCTGGTGAATCAGCACCACTCCGTCGGATGCGCCGCTACCGGAGTAGCGGTTGGCGACGATGTACAAGCTGCAGCCGTCGTCGCCGCCGAGCATGCAGGCGAAGCAACCGCGGTCGGCCGCGACGCTGTCGAGAACTTCGCCGCCTTCGGCCACGCGGGTACAGCGCCGGCCGGGGACGCTGGCATACCAGATCGCCCCTTCGGCATCGGCGCAGATCCCGTCAGGGGCGGACCCCGGGCCGAGGTCGGCCCAGACCCGCCGGTCCGCCAGCTCCCCTGATTCGGTGATGGTCCAGGCGGTCAGCCGGTCAGCGTGTGACTCGGCGACCACGAGCGTGTCCTCGCCGAGGATGACCATGCCGTTGGGGAACCACACATCATCGGCGACCTGGCGGCTGCTCCCATCGGCCAGCACGACGGCCACGGTGCCGGGTCTGGACTCCTCCCACGGCATCGAGCCGGGCATGTCCACCCACACCCGGCCGGCGGCGTCCACGACGATCTCGTTGAACGGATTACCGGCTGCACCGTACGGGGACAGGTCCGGTCCCGCCACCACCCCACCGGGCGTGGTGGCCACGAGCCGGCCGTCGGGCAGCCAGTCGATCGAGAACGGAAATCCCGCGACATGCGCCACCACCTCGCGGCTCCCATCGACGTCGAACACGAGCACCTCGCCGGCCTTCCAGTCGCACATCCAGAACCGGCCGCCGTGCCATCGCGGAGACTCACCCATCTGAATCCCGGTCGCAAAAATTTCGGGCACGACCAACTGTAGGGCTATCGCGGCCGACTTTCATCCGACGACCCAATACCGCCAGCACCCGTCACGACGACTGCCTATACGAGGTTGACGTAGCCTTGGCTCATGAGGGGCAAAGCGAGGCGCGGCGGGTTTCCCGTGTCCAGGCGACGGCGGCTGGCGATATGGCTGATGGCATTCGGGGTAGCGCTCGCCGTTCCGTGCGGGATCGTCACAGGGACAGCTATCGGAAGCTCGCTGAAGATCCGCGCCACCGCGTCCGTACCTGGAAATTTCGACGTGTATCTGCCGAGGGGTGAATGGGAGGTTTACGAGCTAACCGGAACGATCAGCGGAACCTCCGTAGGCCCCTTCTCCTACACCAAGCAGACCGAGGGACCGGTAACCTTTGACGCTACGGACATCCGGGTAACGGGCCCCGACGGTCGCTCGATATCCATCCGCGACCGCCTGAGCCCCAACAGCTTCGAGACCTACCAGTCCGGATCGAAGGTCTATCTGGGCATCGCGTCGTTCGACCTGACAGCATCGGCGCAGTACCGGATCGGCGTCGCGGCGCGACAGTCAGGACAGGTAATCGTGGCAAGGCCCCCGTTTGCGGGGTTCGGCAGCGTCGTTGGGTGGATCATCGGCGCGGTTGCAGGAGTAGTCGCGTTCAGTGTGGGCATCATCCTGCTGATCCTCGACTTGGATCGGCGCCGACGAGCGAAGTTCCGCACCCCGGCGGCAAGCGTCGGCCCGGTCTCGTCGCTGCACCCGACGCCGCATCCCGCTCGACCGCAGTGGCCCACAGCGCAACGGTCCGAGCCGACCGAAGCTGGCATGCCGGATGGCGCCGTTCCTCCCGGATGGCATCCAGATCCCTCAGGCAGAAGCCACCTCCGGTACTGGGACGGGGTCACCTGGACTGAGCATGTCAGCACGGGAGGCACGCTGGCCATCGACCCCCTCTAGGCACGCCAACTGCAGCGCGCTCCGGGCCATTGCGCTCCAGTCAGATCCCGCCGCCGTGGTGGGCGGATCCCGATCTGCGGGCAGCGCGCTTCGAGATTCGCCTCCCCGCCCTTTCCTGCCCTCAGCTCCGGGGGACCTCGCCACGGTAGGCGCCGGTCTCCTGGCCGCGACTCTCGATGAACTTCTTGAAGTTCTTCAGGTCGGACTTGGCGTTGGAGTCAGTGAGGTGTAGGGCATCGCCGATCTTCTCCACCACACCCTCGGGCTCGGTGTCGATCTGCAGCATCACCCGGGTCTTGGCGTCGTCAAGCTTGTGGAACGTGACCACGCCGGCGTGTCCGGTGCCCCGGGTCGCCTTCCAGGCGATCCGCTCGTCGGGCAGCTGCTCGGTGATCTCGGCGTCGAACTCGCGCTTCACGCCGCCGATGGAGATCTTCCAGTGGAGATGCTTCGGGTCGGTCTGGGTGATGGAGTCCACGCCGCCCATGAACTCCGGAAAGGATTCGAATTGGGTCCACTGGTTGTAGGCCGTTGCTACGGGGACATCGACGTCGATGTGCTCTTCGATGGTCTTGGTCATGCCTCCCTACCTGCCCGCTTTGCAGGGTCCGAAAACATGCGGAGCCCCCCAAGTGCTGCCTCCGCTGTTAGATAGCCTCGGCTCCGTGACCACGTGGGGGTCGATCGAGGAGGCCGAGCCGGCGTTCGCAGCACGGGTGCGCGCCATGTTCGAGGCCGGGCGCCACAAGACGATCGCCACCGTCCGAGCCGACGGCTCCCCTCGCATCTCAGGGATCGAATGCGAGTTCGTCGACGGCGAACTGCGCTTCGGGTCCATGCCGGGCGCCCGCAAAGGTCACGATCTCCACCGCGACCCCCGCTTCGCGCTGCACGGACCGACCGTCCACCCTGAAGAAGGCAAAGAGGCCGACTGGCCGGGTGAGGCCAAGATCGCCGGGCGGGCCGTCCCGGCCGGGTCGGGCGCCACCGAGGGTGACGGGGAGTCGCCCGACGGTGAGATGTTCGTGGCGGACATCGGCGAAGTGGCGATCACCGGACTGAACGCCGAGGCCACCAAGCTCGTGGTCGAGTGGTGGACTCCCGCCGGGGGACTTCGGCGGGTCGAACGCGACTAACCGGCCCCGGGTGCTCGTGGCTTAGCGAAGGTGACGACCGTGCCCTCGAGACCGGAACCGGATCGTCCACGGCTATCTGGACATCCGGGCAGACATCGTGGCTGCGATCGTCGAAACCGACCTCCTAACAGACCCGGGGTCTATTGTCCTACCCCCTGTGCAACCATCTCGGTATAGCTCAGCGCGACAAACGGTCGGTGTCCTTCCCGCCTGATTTGGCCAAGGCGATAGACGAGGCCGCTGCCGCGTCCGGCACATCGTTCAGCGCCTGGATCGCCCAGACCGCTTCTCACCGTCTGCGCTTGGAGGCGGGGAGACGAGGGGTGGCGGAGTGGGAAGCCGAGCACGGGCTGCTGTCCGAGCACGAGATCGCCGAGGGGCTAGCCCGGGCTCGGGAGCTTCTAGGCCGCACACCTTCCAAGCGCCCCGCCTAATGGCTGGAGTCACCTATGACACCGGAGCCCTGATCGCCGGGGATCGCAACGACCGTCGCATGTGGGCACTTCATGTCGGCTTCATCGCCGAGGAGGTAGTGCCTGCGGTCCCCGCTCCCGTGGTGGCTGAAACGTGGCGGGGTGGGTCTCGCCAGGCGAGTCTTGCGCGTATGTTGGCCGGCTGTGACATCGAGGAGATGACCGCCGACCAGGCGCGCCGGGTCGGCGAGCTGGCTGGTCGGGCCGACCACGAAGACGTGGTCGACGTAGCAGTCGTTGAAGGCGCGACGCGCCGTGACGATGACGTCATCCTCACCTCGAACGAGTCTCATATCCGCAAGGTCATCAAGGCCACCGGGAGCGCATCCGCATCGAGAACGTCTGAGAGCCGCGTCCTCTCAGGTGGCCAGCCGCTGCGCAGGGCGAGCAGGAGGGTGAGTTGAAAGCAGAGTTTCTTTTAGAGCTCTAAGAGCAACTACACTGCATGCAGGCTCACCAACAGCGAGCGGAACCATCTCCGGGAACGCCAGTTCATCCTCAACCCGGACATCTTCCAGCCGGATCCTGGAAGGCAAAAATCTTGAGAACGACGTACGACAGAATGCCGGCAACTCGTACCGTCATTCGGGATCGCCCACCGTCATCGAGGCGCTCCGCCTCGATCATGCACTCCATGTAATCCTTTGTCACGAGATGTGCGCCGCGAACGTTTAACGCTCCCAACCCTGATCCCGTACCGTCTTTCGGCTTGAAGATCCGGCCTGCATCGACCTGATCGGTCTCGCAGAGGAACTCCACCGTCACGGTGACTCCGTCCACCGTCCGACGCCACTGAAATGACTGCTCCGCCTTGAACCCAGCCTTCTTCAGATTGTTCTCCAGCGTCCGGTACGCCTCGGGGCTCTCGTCCCCCACGGCGAGCCCGATCACGAGGTCGACGTCAGTCGTCCCGACGTGTGGAGGGGCACCTTCCGGGAGGCTTCCGACGATGTAGCGAGGTGCAAGTCCTCCGGCCAGATACACGCGCTCACCCCATGGCCCGATGTCGACGGAACAGGCGGTCGGCGCCGGCGGCCGCACCGGCTCTTGAGCGGTGTCGACGAGCGCAGACCGCCTCACCGTCGAGGAGGCGGTCTGCGTCTCTCGGTATCAGCCGCGCGTCCGCATACGAAGCAGTCCGGCGCGGAGACATTCCGGCCATCCGAATCGGGCGTCGGATCCTGGTGCCGCGCGTTGCGCTGCAACGTTTTCCTCGCGTCTGCGCTGCCGTCCGACGCCGACACCAACGACGACTGAAGTCTCCGATCAAATATTCCCGGGCGTGCACTGTTCGTGCACCCGTAATCATCACAAGCGCCCGGATTAGCGCCTCGCTCAGCGGCATGCAAGAAGTGCTTGGGCACGCAAGAGGTGCGACAGAGGACAGCTTTGAAAGCAAGTGCTGCTCCTGAACTCGCACCGACCGCAAACCGGACGCAAGTCAAAGCACCGGAGTGATGAGCGTGGTCACGCTCGTCAGGTGCGCCGCTCCGCCAACCCGAGCGCCGCTTACGGTTCGGTGATCTGCCGGACAGTGGCGGTCTGGCCGGTGAACTCTGAGAGTGTTCCGTAGCCGACGTTCTGGCCGGTCTCCGGTGCTTGGAAGATGCGGTCGCCGCCGAGGTAGATCACGACGTGATGCGGCACGGTTTCGCCGGGATAGGTGTAGAAGATGATGTCCCCGTGGGACTGCAAACGTGGTTGCGTCTGCTTCAGCTACGAGCGGATCGTAACCAGTCAGTAGGCGCGGGTGGTCGGCAGCGCCCCGGATCAGGGTTGGTAGGTGACTACAGCCAGGTTGTCGCCGAGGGTCGTGGCGCGGATGAGGTGCAGCGGGTTCTCGCTTCCGATCTCGCCAAGGAGGCGCTTCCCGTCACCGAGCAGGCGTGGGAAGATCGTCAGACGCAGCTCGTCAACGAGATCGTGCTCGATCAGCATTTGGACGAGCATGAAGCTGGCGTAGACGACGATATCTCCGTCGAGTGTCTGCTTGAGCCCGGTGACCGCGGCAACGGCGTCGCCCCTCAGCACGGTCGAGTTGGCCCAGGTGGGGTCATCGAGCGTGGCTGAGATGACGTACTTGGGCAGGCCGTTGAGCCTGTCAGCGAAGACGCCGGCTCGTGACGGCCAGCGGGCGGCGAAGAACTCGTAGCCGCGCCGGCCCAGCAGGAGTGCATCTGCGTCTTGCGCTTCCCGCAGGGCCGCCTGTGCCCAGGCATCGCGGTCGGCCTGGCTGATCTCTGTGAACCAACCGCCCCGCGAAAGGCCCTCCTCGCCGGTCGGGTCCTCGACCACCCCGTCGAGCGTGACGTTCTCGCTCACGATTATCCGTCCCATGCCAGCTCCTCCCGGTTCCCGCTGACTGCTGTCAGATTGCATGATGCAAGAACCCTAGAGGATCAGCTTGCATCATGCAAGTCGAACGTCGTAGACTGCGCAAGGTGCTGGGCAAGACATATGAGCGTCAGGTGTGCTCGATCGCGCGGGCGTTGGAGGTGGTCGGGGAGCGTTGGAGCCTGCTGATCGTCCGCGACGCGTTGTTCGCGGCCGTCACCCGCTTCAGCGACTTCCAGCACAACCTCGGGATCGCGACCAACATCCTGGCTTCCCGGCTTGACGCCTTCGTCGCCGCCGGGATCATGGAGCGCCGCCGCGCCTCGGATCAGACCGAGCAGCACGAGTATGTGCTGACGGCCAAGGGACGTGATCTCGGACCGGCGCTGATCGCCCTGACCGCCTGGGGCGATCGCTGGGCCAGCCCGGACGGTCCGCCCATCCTCTACCGACACACCGGCTGCGGTAAAGCCGTCCGGCAGCAGCTCGTCTGTGAGGAATGCGGAGAGATCGACCAGGCCGAGGTCGCCGTCAGTCCAGGACCGGGCATGTCAGAGGAGTACCTCGCCAACCGACGACCGCGAGCAACTCCCGACTGAGGGGCGCGCTCGGCCGCCCCTCGTTAACCGGGCGGCTTTTCAAGCCAAGTTGGATCGGCTGCGCGTCCGGGAGAAGGCGCACACGCGGGAGGGCGACGCGATCGCTGCTGCGCGCCGACACCTGCCGATGGTCGAGGTTGACGCCACCCTCGAGCTAGTCGGCCCCGCGGGACCGACCGCCTTGCTCGAACGCGTTCGAGGGACGACGACAGTCTGATCGCCCACTGCCGCAGCGTTGACAGGTGCTCAAGGTTCGCTTATGCGGCGGACCGTGGCGATCTGGCCTGGGAACTCCGAAAGAGCGCCGTACCCGACGTTCTGCCCGGTCTCGGGCGCCTGAAGGATGCGGTCGCCGCCGAGGTAGATCACGACGTGGTGAGGCACCGTGTCACCGGGGTAGGTGTAGAAGATGATGTCGCCGGGCTGCTTGTCGGCCCAGGAGACGGGTTGGGTTTCGTTGATCTGATCGCCGGTGTAGTGCTCCAGCCGGACTATCCCGCCCGCTCCACCAGCACCCGCCGGACCGTCTGATCCGCCACGCCCAAGCGCTGACCCAGGTTGTGCAGGGTCCACCCGTCCCCGTACAGAAGGACCGCCTCGTCAATCTGCGCCTCGGTCATGACCGGGCGGGTCTTGCCAGCGCGAGCAATGTGCCCGGCGACCGTCGTGCGATGCAGCCGATAGACCTTCGCCAGCTCACCGACCCGACCGCCGGTCTCGTAGTCGGCGATCAACGCCTCCAGCTCGGCCGGGGAGAGCCGCCGCTGAGCATGCCGCAGCACCCGCACGTTCGGACCCCGCGCATCCTCAAACACCGTCACCGGCGGCTCCTGAACCACCTTGCCGCCCTTCCAGACCCGGCGAAGTAGCCGCCTGACCAGGGATTTTGCAGACGGGCAAGAGTTTGAGAACTCTCTACGTAGGTCCACCATTTTCCCCGGGTCTCCTCTTTCGACTTCAAGAGGAGAACTTGCGTGGTATTTCGGATTGCCAGCAAGCGCTCCGACATTCAGCGCTTCTACCTGGACGTATCTAGCGCGCTCGGAGGGATTCGAACCCCCAACCTTCTGATCCGTAGTCAGATGCTCTATCCATTGGGCTACGAGCGCTGGTTGAACGACAGATTCTAGCCGAACCACCCAGAGGTCGTAGGCGGGGCGCAAGGTCGGCCGGCTCCCCCCGACGGGAGCCTTCTCCGGCCTGGAACCGGCGAGGGTTTGTCCTCCACCCTGGCCCTCTCCGTGCCGATGAGCACTAACAGACTGAAAACTCAGCAGCGCGCGTCTAATGCATCGGAGGTGCGGCTTGGGGGCGTCCCCACAGGCGAAGGCAGCGAGAATGGGAGGTTGGGCCGCCCGGTTGAAGAGCCTCGTCAACTCCCCCGTGCTGCTGGCCTACACCATCGGCCCGCTGTGCCTCCTGCCCCTGTGGATCCTCCGCGACCTCGATCTCATCGTTGACCGACCGCTTTGGGCGTATTTCGCACTGCTCATCGCGCCGAGCTTCACCGTGTCGGCGGTGACCAACCTGCTCTACCGTCGGCACCCTTCGCGTTGGACCCTTCACCTCCGGGCCGCATCCGACGTCGTGGCCACCACCATCGTGGTCTACGCCACCGGCTGGGGACCCGAGCTGGGGCTTACCTACCTGGTGGCGGCCCAGCAGCTGGTCGGCCAGACCAGCCGGGCCAGCTGGCGGGTGGTGCGCCTCTGGGTCACCCTGGGGGTGGTCTGCGGCCAGGCCGGGATCGCCCTCGGTTGGGTGCCGTCACTGATCCGCCAGCCGGCCGACCAGGGCGCGGCGGCCCTCGGCCTGCTCACCTTCTTTCTGGTATCGCACATGGCTTCTTCCGTTGCCGCCCAACGCGACGAGGCGTGGCGGGCCCTCGAGACGAGCGGGGAGCAGTTCCGGGCTCTGGTGCAGAACTCCTCGGATCTGATCATGGTGCTCGACGAGGCGGCGGTGGCCATCTACGCCAGCGGCGCCTGCGAGCGCCTGCTCGGGCGGTCGGCCGAGGAGTTGAAGGCGGTGGACCTCGCCGCCTTGGTCCACCCTGAGGATGTCGAACTGGTGCGGTCCTGCCTCGGGCGGGCCATCCTCGAGCCGGGCCCGACGGCTCCCATCGAGTTGCGGGCCCGCCACCTCGACGGCCAGTGGCGCCACCTCGAGGTGGTCGGCTCCAACCTGAGGGACAACCCGGCCGTCGGCGGGGTGGTGCTCAACGTCCGCGACGTCACCGACCGCCGGCGGGTGGAGGCCCAGCTGGCCCACCAGGCGACCCACGACGCGCTGACCGGGCTGCCCAACCGGACGCTGTTCCTGGCGCGGTTGGGCGAATGTATGGGCGGCGGATCCGACGGCTGCCGACCGGCGGTGCTGTTCCTCGACATCGACCGCTTCAAGCTCATCAATGACAGCCTGGGCCACGAACTCGGGGACCGCCTGCTGATCGAGGCCGCCCGCCGCCTGGTGGAGGCCATCGGGGTCGACGACATGGTGGCCCGCTTCGGCGGCGACGAGTTCGTGGTGCTCTGCGCCGCCGGCACCGACGCAGCCGACATGGCCGCCCGACTGCTGTCCACCTTCGAGCGACCGTTCCAGCTGTCCGGACAGAGCTACTTCCTCTCGGCGTCGATCGGCGTGGCCGGCCCCGAGTCCACCGACGTGAACCCTGCCGAGCGGAACCCCGCCGACTTGATCCGCGACGCCGACACCGCCATGTACCGGGCCAAGGAGCAGGGCCGCGGCCGGCTCGCCGTCTTCGACGAAGCGGCCCGGGCCGACGCCCTCAACCGGGTCCGCATCGAGCACCTCCTGCGGGGCGCCGTCGAGCGGGGCGAGCTCCGACTCTTCTACCAACCGGTGCTCGACCTGCGGACCGACCGGGTGGTCGGCGCCGAGGCCCTGCTCCGCTGGCAGCACCCCCTGCTCGGGTTGATCACCCCGGGCGACTTCATCGACGCCGCCGAGGAGACCGGCCTCATCGTGGCCATCGGTGACTGGGCCCTGCGCACCGGTTGCGAACAGGCGCTCACCTGGGCCCGGCGGGGCGAGGCCATCGACCTGGCCATCAACGTGTCGGCCCGCCAGCTGGCCGACGAGGACTTCGTCGAGCGGGTACGTCAGGCGGTGGCCCCCATCGCCGCTCTGCCGCCCGGCGTCGCCAGCCCCGAGATCACCCTCGAGATCACCGAGCGGGTCCTCATCAGCGAGCCCGATTCGGTGGACAGGCGCATCGCCGAACTCAAGGCCCTCGGCCTCAAGCTGGCCATGGACGACTTCGGCACGGGCTACTCCTCGTTGTCCAACCTGCGCCGCTACCCCTTCGACTCGCTCAAGATCGACCGCCGCTTCGTCTCTGGGGTCACCGACCGCGACGATGACGGGACCATCGTGAGGGCCATCATCGCCCTCGCCCAGGGGCTCGGGAAGAAGGTGATCGCCGAGGGGGTGGAGACCCAGCAGCAGCTCGACGTCCTGCGCGATCTGGGCTGCGACCTGGCCCAGGGTTTCTACATCGGCAAGCCGCAGCCGGCCACCCGGTCACCGTCGGACCTGCTCGTGCCCACCCGTCCGACCGGCGCGGTGCTCTCCGCTATCGGCTGACGAAACGCTTTACTACCTCTGGCGTAGCTACGTAATACGTAGTATACTGGGCCTGTGCGCTCCTCCCGGACCCCCCGTCAGAACGACCCGACCGTTCTCATACTGACCAGCCTGGCCTCGGCCCCCCGCCACGGTCACGCCCTGGCCCTCGACATCGAGGAGTTCGCCGGCGTGCGCCTCGGTCCGGGGTCGCTCTACGGAGCCATCACCCGCCTCGAGGAGAGGGGCCTGATCGAGCCCCTCCCCGCCGATGACCGACGCCGCCCCTACCGCATCACCCCGGCCGGTCGGGCCGAGCTGGCCGCCGCGGTCGAGGAGATGGACCGCATCGTCACCGCCGCCTCGCAGCGGCTGGGACGGACCGTTCCCGGGCTGGGCCTGGCATGAACCCCGAGCAGCGGCGCCTCCTGCGGTGGTACCCGGCCGGCTGGGTCGAGCGCTACGGCGTCGAGATGCTGGCCATGATCGACGACTCGTGCGGGGGCCGGCCGGTGCCGGGACGGCTCCGGCGTCAGCTCCTGCGCTTCGGCCTCGAGGAGCGTCTGCGCCGCCGGGGCCTCATCGGCGGCGACCGACCCGACAGCCAACGGGCCCGGGCCGGGGCTTCGCTCGTCCTGTGCGGCTGGGCCGTGCTGGTGGTGAGCGGGTCGATGTTCGCCAAGGTCACCGAGCACTGGTCGTCAGCGGTGCCGGCCGGCCGAAGAGGCTCGGCCGACGCCGCCTTCAGCGTCGTCTACGGCTCGGCGGCGCTGGGCGGCTTGGCCGTGGTGGCGGGGGCGGCGGCCGGTCTGGTGGCCCTCCACCGGGCCTGGCGGCGCGGCCGGGCGCCCCGGGTGGGCCGGGCCGGGTTCCTGGCGCTGGCCGCCAGCGCAACGTGGGCCGCGGCCACAGTGGCCCTGGCATCATGGGCCCACGGCCTGAGCCCGGCCCAACGCAACGGTGGGTCGGGCCTCTACCTGGCCGCGTTCCTCGGGTGGGGGCTGCTGTTCGTCGCCGTGCTCGGCACGTGGACGGCCGTAGCCCTGCGCCTCGAGCGTCAACTCGACCTGGGCCGCCTGGAGCTGCGCACCGTGTGGACGGCCGGCGTGGTGGCCGCCATCGCCACCGTCTCCCTGGTCGCAGCGATACTCGCCTGGTGGGTCTCGGTGGCCCGCGACGCCCCCTGGGTGCTGCATGGGGCGACGGCCGGGGCGGCGGTATCCGGATTCGCCTGGAACCTGGCCATCTCCGCCCTGGTGGGATTGGTCGCGGTGACCCTGGCCGGGGCCGGCCTGGAGCGCCTCTACTCAGCGCGGCGGATCTGGCGGAGCTGAACCGGGCCGACAGGCGATGAGGCGGGAGTCGACCAGGGCGGCGGTCCGCCGGCCGGCGATGGCCTGGTACTCGGGGGACGCGACCATGTCGATGAAGGCCCGCCGGGAGGGGTACTCGACGAGCAGCACGGCGTCCCACAGGTCGGCCTCGGGGCCGATCACCACCGACTCCGGACGGCCCTGCCAGACCACCCGCGCTCCGGCCCGCGCCAGGCAGGGCAGGGCGCCCTCCCCGTAGTGGGCGTAGGCGGCGGCTCCGCCGTCGGGAGCGAAGCGCAGGAGGTTGATCATGACGACCGGGCCGTCGTCGTCGGCCGTCACGAGCGACTCGATCTGGCTACTGGTGGGCTCGATGTACATGAGCCGCCAGCCTACGACCCGGACCGGTCCTCACCCCGGAGTGGGGTGCAGGGTGCAAGGAGGAGGGCTAGGTTGCGGGGATGGCCCCGTCGTGGCTCGAGTCGTGGGACGGGGCGCCCCGACAGTGGCCTCGGCCGTGAGCGCACTCACCGCCTACGGCGTGGTGGTCCTCGTGTTCATGATGGCCATGTACGCCCTCGAGGGCCGCGGCCTCCGCTACGTGGCCGCCTTCGCCCTGGGTTGCGCCCTGTCGTCGAGCTACGGCTTCGCGTCAGGGGCCTGGCCGTTCGGCGCGGTGGAAGCCATCTGGTGCGTGATCGCCCTGCGCCGCTACTGGAGCGGTCGCCCGGCCCGGACCTGACCGCCGCCGGGCCCGGATCTGCGCCGCCCGCCCCGGGTCTGCCACGCCCGCCCCGGATCCGCGCCGCCCGCCCCGGATCTGGCATGCCATCGCTCTCCCGCACCCTCGTGCTATTTTTTCTATAGAATCACTAGCAACACTCGATATAGAAGCGGTGGGATGGGCAGTGAACGGATACGTGGTCGTCGGGAGCGCGGTGGTGGGCCTGCTGGTCGGCTTGACCGGGGCTGGCGGCGGAGCCCTGATGACGCCCATGCTGGTCCTGTTGTTCTCGGTCAAGGCCTCGGCGGCCATCACCTCGGACCTGGTGGCGGCCGTCGCCATGCGCCCCTTCGGGGCCGTCGTCCACCTCCGTCGGGGCAGTGTCAACCTGAGGCTGGTGCGCTGGATGGCCGTCGGCTCGGTACCGGGCGCCTTCCTCGGCTCGTGGCTGCTGCACCAGTTGGACGGCGGGTCGTCGGCGACCGCCGTGGTGCAGCGGGCCCTCGGGGCGGCGCTGCTGCTCGGCGCGGCGGCCATGCTCGTGCGCTACGTGCTGGACCGCCGCTCGGGCAACGCCCGGGCCGGCACCCTCGCGGCCACAGCCGTCCGCCCGGCGACGACGGCGGCCATAGGCGCCCTGGGCGGTCTGGTGGTGGGCCTGACGTCGGTGGGCTCGGGCTCGCTCCTGATCGTGCTGCTCATGTTCGTCTACCCGAACCTGTCGGCCCGCAGCCTGGTCGGGACCGACCTGGTGCAGGCGGTTCCCCTGGCTGCCGCCGCCGCCCTCGGCGCCCTGGCGTTCGGCCACGTCGAGTTCCCCGTGACCGCCGCCATCATCGTCGGCTCGGTGCCGGCGGTGCTGATCGGTTCCCTTCTGTCGTCGCGCGTCGACGACCGATGGCTGCGGCCGGCCATCTTCTGCGTGGTGGTGGCCTCCGGTCTCAAGTACGCCGGGTTCACCCCGACCGAGGTCATCTCGGTGGCGGCTGTCGTCGTGGTGGCCGCCGTCGCCGACCTCGGCCTGTCCCGCCGGGGCCGCCGGCTCAACTCGTCAACCCAGATGACAGCACTGCGGGCCGAGGCCCCCTCGCGCTGATCCCGGCCGTCCGCTACCGTCGGCGGGCGGATGGAGCAGCCACCGCGGGGGCCGACGAAGCGGAGCTTTGACCTGGCGCTGCTCCCCAGCCTGCGCCATTACCCGCGGGCCGCCCTGACATCCGACGTCCTGGCCGGGCTGACCCTCCTCGCCATCGCCATCCCTGAGCAGCTGGCCACGTCCCGCCTGGCCGGCATGCCCCTCGTGACCGGCTACTACGCCTTCGCAGCCGGGACCGTGATGTTCGCCCTTCTCGGCTCCAACCCCCAGATGTCGGTCGGCGCCGATTCGACCATCGCCCCTCTCTTCGCCGTCGGCGTCGGTCACCTGGCGGCCACCGGCTCGCCCCGCTTCGTCTCCCTCGTGGCCGTCATGGCGGTGGCCGTCGGGGTGACGGTGGCGCTGGTGGGGATACTGCGCCTGGGGTGGATCGCCGAGTTCCTCTCGGCTCCGATCATCGCCGGCTTCCTGGCCGGCGTGGCCGTCATCATCGTGGTGCACCAACTGCCCGACCTGCTCGGCACCGGGGCGGGCGGGGGCAGCATGGTGCACCGGCTGCACCTGATCGCCAGCCATCTGGGGTCCACCCGGGGGTGGTCGCTGGCCATCGGCGGGGCGGTGCTGGTGGTGGTCGTGGCCGGGGAGCGGATCGACCGGCGCCTGCCGGCCGCGCTGATCGGTCTGGTGGCGTCAGCCGCGGTGGTCGCCGGGGCCGGCTTGGCGGCGCGGGGGGTGGCGACGGTAGGCAGCTTCGCCCACGGCGTGCCGACTTTCGGCCTGCACGCCTGGTCGTGGTCGGCGCTGCGCCAGGTCCTGCCGCTGGCCGGTCTGGTGGCCCTCGTGGTGGTCAGCCAGTCGGCGGCCACGACCACCGCGTTCGCCGACGAGGGCGGCTACGAGGTGGACGTCAGCCGGGACTTCGTCGGCGTCGGCGCCGGCAGCATCGCCGCCGGCCTGGTCGGGGCTTTCCCGGTCGACGCCAGCCCGCCGCGCACCGCGGCCGTGGCCCGGGCCGGGGGCCGCAGCCAACTGTCAGGGCTGGTGGCAGCCGCCGCGGTGGTGGCTCTCATACCCGCCGCCGGGTTGCTGCGCGACGTCCCCCAGGCCACGCTGGCGGCCGTCCTTTTGTTCGTGGCCGGACGGCTGTTCCATGTGCGGGAGCTGATCTCCATCGCCCGCTTCGACCGTTTCGAGTTCGGGCTGGCCGCGGTCACGATGCTCACGGTGGCCTTCGTAGGGGTGCAGGAGGGGATCGGCGCGGCAGTGGCCCTGGCCATCCTCGACCGGACCCGGCGGAGCGCCCGGCCCCAGTTGCACGTCCTCGGGCTGATCACCGGCACGACCAGCTGGGCGCCGCTGACCAGCCCCGAGCGACCGGTGCAGATCCCCGGGGTGCTGGTCGTGCTGTTCGCCACGCCGCTCTGGTACGCCAACGCCGGCCACTTCCGGGCTCAGGTCCGAGACGCCCTGGAGCGGACCCGGCCCGCCCCCCGGCTGGTGATCCTCGACGCGGTGGGGATGGCCGACGTCGACTACACCGGCTCCCGGGCCTTGCGCCAGGTCCTCGCCGACATGCAGTCGCGCCACATCACCTTCGCCGTGGCCCGGGCCGGACAGCGCACCCGCGACAGCCTGGCCCGGGCCGGCCTGGCCGAGGGCATCGGCGGCGACCGGTTCTTCGCGTCGGTGGGCGAGGCGGTGGACGCCCTGGCCGCCTGAGCCGGGCCGGCCGACGGCCGCGACGGTCCGCCAGGTCGGTCACCGGGTTGGGTCATCATGGCGGGGTGGAACCGCCCGACCCCACCGGCGCCGCCCGACCAGCGACCCCGGCGATCCCACCATTGGCGGGGACGGCGCTCTACCGGGCGGCGCGCCCCTGGCCCGGCGGGACGGGGCGGCGGTTGTTGGCCCTGTCGGCGGTCACCGCGCTGGCGGCCGCCTGCCACCCGGGGGGCAGCCCCACCCCTCCGTCATCGACATCCTCGTCGAGCACCTCCTCGACGACGACCACGTTGCCCGGCGTGCAGGCGAGCGGTCCCCGGACCGTCCTCAGCCCGGTGGGGCTCAACGTACGGGCCCAGCCCGATTTGGCGGCCAAGGTCCTGGCCACTGCCGCCCAGGGCAGCGCGCTGACGGTGACGGGCTACGCCGCCGCCAACGGAGGGTGGTATCAGGTCAAGGGAACCTCGGTCACGGGGTGGATCAGCGCCGATCCGGTACTGAGCGCGCCGGGCCAGTTCCAGGCCTACTCCTCGGGCCAGTTCACCGCCCTGTATCCGTCGGGCTGGACCGCGACCGACGCCCCGCCCTCGGGAGCGTTGTTCACCTCCGACCGCGGTCCCGACCGCATCTCCATGACCGAGGCCCCTACCGTGGCGGCTCTGCCCCGCGGCCGGACCGGGTTCACCCCGGTCGGCTCCTCGACCGTGGTCGTCTGCGGCATCACCGCCAACCTGGTCACCTACCGCGGGACGGCTGCGGCCTCCCCGGCGGCACCCTCGTCGAGCACCGCGACCACCACCACCGTCGCCTCCACCACCACGACCGCGGCCACCCCCACCGCCGGTGGAGCGACGACCACCGTCGCCGCCGGGGGGCCGACCACCCCCACCAGCGCCCCGCCCAGTGACCTGCCCTACCTGGCCGAGATCCGGGTGGCCATCGACCCCCAGACGGCGCTCGGCATCTACGGGGACCTGTCCAGCGTCGCCGGTCCCCTGCAGACCTTCCGCCAGATCGTCGCCTCGGTCACCTTCCCGGCCCAGCAGTGCACCGGCTGACCGGGAGCCGACGCCACCGGCGAGTCGGCCGGCGAGGGGCGAAAGGCGCACGGCGAAGAGCCCTGGCCGGCGCATAGCGGGGGCGGCGCCTGGCCGGCGCATAGCGGGGGCGGCCGGCGCCCGGCCGGGGCGGGCGGGA
>JAGWSF010000152.1 GCA_028876385.1 Acidobacteriota bacterium
CGGGTCGGATGTCGGAACCCTGGCCTGAGCGCAGGACGTCGCCGACCTTCACCCGGGCGGGAGCCAGGATGTAGCGCTTCTCGCCGTCGTGATAGTGCAGGAGGGCGATGCGGGCGTTGCGGTTCGGGTCGTACTCGATGGCCGCCACCGTCGCCGGGACGCCGTCCTTGTTGCGCTTGAAATCGACCAGCCGGTACTGCTGCTTGTGACCGCCACCCTTGTGCCGGGCCGTCTTGCGGCCGTAGGAGTTACGGCCACCGGTACCCGGTTTGGGAGCCAGCAGGCTCTTCTCGGGCTTGGTCCGGGTGATCTCGCTGAAGTCCGATACGGACTGGAATCGGCGGCCGGCGCTGGTCGGCTTTCGCTTGCGAAGCGGCATATCAGTTTCCCTCGAAGAGCGGGATGGACTGGCCCGCGGCCAGTGTCACGATGGCCCGCTTAGTGTCGGACCGCTTTCCGTAGGTCGCCTTGCCACGGTTGCGCTTGCGCTTGCCCTGGCGGTTGAGCGTGTTGACCTTGACCACGTTGACCCCGAAGATGTGTTCGACCGCTTGGCGAATCTCGATCTTGTTGGCTCCTGGCGCCACCACGAAGGTGTACACACCGGCGTCGAGCAGCCCGTAGGACTTCTCCGAGACGACCGGCTTGATGATGACTGACCGCGGATCGCTCATTCCGCTGCCTCCTCGTCGCTCTCGTCCAGTTCGGGGGCATCGGCTCCGCCCGGGCCGCCATCGTCGCTGGCGGCGGCGGGTTCCTCGCTGTCGCCGACGGGGGCCTCGCTGGCGGCGGCAGCCGCGGCCGTGTCGGAGTCGGTGGCCGACTCGGTGACCGTGTCGGTGTCTGTGGCCGACGCGGTGACCGTGTCGGTGTCGGTGGCCGACTCGGTGACCGTGTCGGTGTCGGTGGTCGACTCGCCGGAGCCCCCGGGAAGGGTGGCGGCGGTGAAGACGATCCAGTCGTTGCAGAGGACGTCGTAGGCGTTGAGCTCACCCTGGAGGATCAGCTGGACCTCGTCGAGGTTGCGGAACGACTTGTAGGCCTCCTCCTGGTCGCGGCCGAGGACCACCAGTATCCGGCCGCTCAGTCCCAGAGCGGCGAGGGCGGACTTGGCCGCCTTGGTGCTCGGCTCGGCCCAGGACCACTCGTCGACCACCATGATCCGGCCCTCGGAGGCGCGGTCGGAAAGAGCCGAGCGCAACGCCAGCTGCACCATCTTGCGCGGCGTCTTCTGCCGGTAGCTGCGGGGCTTGGGGCCGAGGGCGATACCACCGCCGGTGAAATGCGGGGCCCGCTCCGAACCCTGGCGGGCCCGACCGGTGCCCTTCTGCTTGAACGGCTTCTTGCCGCCCCCGGAGACCTCGGCGCGGGTCTTGGTGCTCTGGGTACCGGAGCGGGCGGCGGCGAGCTGGGCGGTAACGACCTGGTGCAATACCGGCACGTTGGGGGTGATCCCGAAGACGGCCTCGTCGAGGTGGATCGATCCCACGGTTTCACCGCTCACGGAGCGGCGGTCGACGGTGAGGGACATCACTTTCCTCCCTTGACGGCGTCACGGATGACGACCATGCCGCCGCGGGGACCGGGCACCGCGCCCTTGATGAGCAGCAGGTTGCGCTCCGGGTCGCTCTTGACCACTTCGAGGTTCAGCGTGGTCACCCGGCCCGAGCCGTACTGACCGGCCATCCGGGTGCCTTTGAACACCCGGGCCGGGGTGGCACAGGCCCCCACCGACCCTGGGGCCCGGTGGTGCTTGTGGTTGCCGTGGCTGGCGCCTTGACCCTTGAAGTTGTGGCGCTTCATGCCTCCGGCGAAGCCCTTACCCTTGCTGATGGCGGTCACGTCGACCTTGTCACCAGCCGAGAGCATGTCGACCTTGAGCTCCTGGCCCACGTCGAACTCGCTGGTGTCGGTAACCCGCAACTCGACCAGACGCCGGCCGGGATCAACCCCGGCAGCCGAGAAGTGACCGGCCTCGGGCTTGTTGAGACGTTGGGCCTTCTGGGTGCCGTAAGTGACCTGAACGGCCGAATAGCCGTCACGATCGGTGGTCTTCAGCTGGACGACCCGGACCGGGTCGACACGGACGATGGTCACCGCGATGGCGCGGTTCTGGTCGTCCCAGACCTGGCTCATGCCGACCTTCTCGCCGACTATCGCTTTCGATGGCACAGCTGACTCTTTCCTCGGGCTCGTGGCGGAGGGGACCTCCCGGATAGGCGGGGCCACCTCACACGCGGACGTGGCGGTCGACTTGGGCTCCGGGGAGCCGAGCCGAACACAACGTTCGTTCGGTTGTCGCTACGGGGTCTCCGTCTGGTCATGCGACCGGTCGGACACCCGCAGACGGGGTCTTTCGACGGCTTGTCACTATATCCCCAAACACCCCACCCGGCGCCAGTCGGGCCGGTCCACCCATGACGAGCACCAGCCGGAGGGCATCGGGAGGCACCGGCGAATGCCGCAACAGCCCCGTCGGCCATGGGACAGACTGTCCGGATGCCCCAATCGCTGGCTCCCCCTCCGGTAACGGTCGGCTCCCGTCGCGTGGTGGCCCCGAGCGTCGAGCGGATCAGGGCGGCCCTGCGCTTCGACGTGGCCACGGCCCGAGCGTCGGCGGAGGCCACGGTCGAATTCTGCGGGGGGGCGGTCGACGGGCACCCGGCCCTCGACCTGCGCCAGCCGGTCGAATGGGTGCGCCTCGACGGGCGGGAGCTGCCGACCGACGCCTGGGCCCACGAGGATCTGGGTGCCGGAGGTGACAGCCGCATGCGGGTGCTCGACGTCGTCGTCGATGCCGGCAGCCGTCACGTGCTCGAAGTCGGCTACCAGCTCGAGACCCCCGACTGCGCCGGGTCCCAACCCATCGGATGGACCCGCGACGCCGTCACGTTCGACTTATGGATGTCGGACCTGCAGCCGGGGCGGTACCTCGAGATGTGGGTACCGGCGCCCCTCGTCCATGACCGCGTGGCGCTCCATCTGGACATATCGCTGGAGGGCACCGACCGGCCCCACCTCCTGCTCGCCAACACCGCCGGCGTGGACGCCGACCCGGCCCGCCGGACCTGGTCGGTGCTCTACCCGGCGCATTTCACCGCGCTGTCCCCGATGCTCGTGCTGGCCCCGGCCGACGCCCTGGAAGTGCGCCGCAGTGCCTTCGGGCTGGCCGGCCGCAGCCGCTCGCTCGGCCTGGTCACCGCCCGCCACAGCGACGCCGACGCCGACCTCGGCGCGTGCGAGGCCGACCTCCAGGGATGGCTGAGCTACCTGGCGACCCGCTACCCCCCGTGGGTCCACGGGGACACCTACTGGGCGGTCATCTGGGGCCCCGGGCGGGGCATGGAGTACGACGGGGCCACCACCGCGTCGGTGGCGGCCCTCGAGCACGAGGTCTTCCACAGCTGGTTCGGTCGCGGTGTCAAGCCGGCCCGGGCCAGCGACGGCTGGATCGACGAGGCCTTCACCGTCTGGTCCACCGCCGCCCATCGGGCCGAACCGGCCCGCTACGCGGCCGAGCACCTGCCCTTGGACGAGGCTCCGGTGGTGCTGTACCCGTCGCACCCCTGGTCGCGCCACACCCCCCTCGAAAGCTACCGGGAAGGGGCCCGTCTCTTCTCCGGGATCGCCCATCTCCTCGGCGGCCCGGACCGCCTGCGGGCGGCCATGGCCGACTGGTACCGGGCCAACGCCGGCGGGCTGGTCACCACCGACGGGTTGGGCGCCCACCTGAAGCTCTGGTCAGGGGTCGACATCTCCCCGTGGTGGGCCCGCTACGTGCATGGACGGGAGTGATCGGATTTCGTGAGCCCACCGCGGGCGGCACCGCGGCGAACGCGAACAACGCCGCCACCTCTGTGGTGCTGGCGGCGCATGGTCGGATTCTCCTGGGACATGGTCGCGGATCACAGCTGCTCCGACGACCACCGGAAGGTACGATCTCGGCCGCCCGCATCCCGGCCAGGCCGAGCCGGATGATCGTCTCGTCGCGCACGCCGAGATCTGTCCCGTCCTGGCAGGCGCCGATCAGCCGCTCGAAGGCCTCCTCGTAGCTCAGCCACCTTGCCGGGCGGGGCGCTTGGACCTTGCCGTACAGCCTCGGGATCTGCCGGAGCGGGTTGTCCCTCGGGTGTTCGACGCCGGCATGAATGAACAGCGCCGCCAGCTCCGCCTCGTACTGCCGGCGGGTCCCATCGTTGTTGTATCGGCGGGCGAATTCGCGAATCAGGCACCCCCAAAGGGGCGCCTGACCAGGTACTACGTAAGTTACCGCGCGATTAGTTCTGCTGGATCTTGATCCCCTGAAAGGGATTTACTTCCGTAGTTGCACGCACTCCCGGCTCCAGGATGGTCGACACCCGCGAAAGAGAAGAGCAGGCGCAGGTCCCGCTCGTAGTAGCGCCGGGTGCTGGCATTGGCATAGCGCCGGGCGAACTCCGCGACAAGGCCCTCCCATGCGGGAGGGGCCCGAGCCGACTACAGCTAAGTTAACGCCGTTAGTTCTGTTGTATCTTGATCTCGATATCCACACCCGCCGGCAGCTCGATGCGCTGGAGGGAATCCACCGTCTTGGGCGTGTGCTCGACGATGTCGAGAAGCCTCTTGTGGACCCGCATCTCGAAGTGCTCGCGGCTGTCCTTGTACTTGTGGGGCGAGCGGATCACGGTGTAGCGGTTGCGCTCCGTGGGGAGCGGCACCGGACCCCGCACCTTGGCCTGCGTACGCAGCACCGTCTCGACGATCTTCTTGGTCGACTGGTCGAGGATCTCGTGGTCGTAGGCCTTGAGCCGTATGCGAATGCGCTGCTTGGTTCCTTCAGCCATCGGCTGATACTCCGTTTCAGGTGCGGGATGTCAAATAACAGGGTGTAGCTAACAGGGTGTGGCGAGCCCCGGAAGCAGGAAGGGGGCCGACGCTCAGCCGGCCCCCTCCCCCCGAAGCGCTTACTACTTGATGATCTTGGTGACCCGGCCCGACGCCACGGTCCGGCCACCCTCACGGATGGCGAAGCGCAGGCCCTCTTCCATGGCGATGGGCTTCTGCAGCTCGACCTTGATCTCGGTGTTGTCACCGGGCATGACCATCTCGGTTCCCTCGGCCAGGGAGATGCTCCCGGTCACGTCGGTGGTCCGGAAGTAGAACTGCGGGCGGTAGTTGTTGAAGAACGGCTTGTGGCGGCCACCCTCCTCCTTCGACAGCACGTAGATCGTGCCCTCGAACTCGGTGTGGGGGGTGATGGAGCCCGGCTTGCACAGCACCTGGCCGCGCTCGACGTCCTCCTTCTTGGTGCCCCGCAGGAGGGCGCCGATGTTGTCGCCCGCCCGGCCCTCGTCGAGGAGCTTGCGGAACATCTCGATGCCGGTCACGACGGTCTTGCTCGTGTCGCGCAGGCCCACGATCTCGACCTCGTCACCGACCTTGATGATGCCCTGCTCGACCTTGCCGGTCACG
>JAGWSF010000153.1 GCA_028876385.1 Acidobacteriota bacterium
CGGCACCACGCTCCCGGCCGACACCCCGGTGCCGCTACAGGGCGGCCCGGCGAGGGCAGTGACCGCTTCGACCACGTCTTCGGCGTCGACGCCCGAGATGCAGGGATGACCGGCGACTGGGCATACCCTGGCCCGGCACCCGGCACACGGGATGTCCTGGATGCCGAGAAGCACGTGAGGTACCCGCCAAGGCCTCCAGCGTGACGCCGGCACCGTCGGGGCGTACAGGCTCACCACCGGGGTGCCCAGGGCGGCCGCCAGGTGAGCGGGGCCGGTGTTTCCCACCACCACCGCCCGAGCCCCCGACATCACCCGGGCGAGCGCGCCCACCGACAGCCGGCCGCCCAGGTCGGCTCCCCGGGCCCCGGCCACCTTGGCGGTGAGACCCATCTCGGAGCGGCCCCCGGTAACGGCCACCACCCATCCCCGCTGCGACAGGCGCTCCACCACCCGGGCGTGGGCGTCGGGATCCCAGGCCCTGGCGCTCACCGAGGCGCCGGGGTGCACGACCACGTAGTCCTCCGCCCCGCTCGGCGCCCACGGCGCCGCCTCAGTGGCCCAACCACGGGCGGCCACCCCGAGGCGGCCGTCGTCTCCCGGCGGCAGAAGGTATCCCATGGCCCGCCCGAGCGAGAGATAGCGGAGCACCTCGTGGCAGTCCTCGTCGACGAGGTGGCGGACATCGAGCAGGGAGCCCGGATAGTCCACGCTCACCGCGCCGATCCGGGGCACCCCGGCCATGCGCAGCACCAGGGCCATGGGCAGGGGGCTCTGATGGAAGGAGGTCAACACCAAGGCCACGTCGACACGCAACCCGGCGATGCGTTCGACCAGACCGTCGATCCGGTCCCGGGTAACGGCCGGCGGGGGATCCTCGATCCACCCGACCGAGTCGACGACGACCCTGTCCACGCCCGGGAGAAGCACCGCCCCGGGCGCTCCCGCCGGACTGGTCAGGTAGCTCACCTCATCCTCAGCCGCGGCCACGGCCCGCACGAGCGGCCCGGACAGGAGCACGTCGCCCAGGCGATCCATGCGCACGACCAGGGCGTGGCTCAACACATCCCCCCGAGCACCAGATCCACCGCTCGGCCCAGGTCGGCGGCGACCACCGCCGCGGCGGCCACCTCCTCGCGAAGGGTGGCGCGGGTCGGCACGAGCACGGCCCGGGCCCCGGCCGCACGCGCCGCGGCGACATCGGAGCCGATGTCGCCCACGACGACACAGCCGCTCGCCTCCACGCCGAGGGCAGTCGACGCCGCCTCGATCAGACCCGGTGCCGGCTTGCGGCACCGGCACCCATCGTCGGGCGCGTGGAAGCAGACCTGCCAGGTATCGAAAGGTCCAATCAACTCGTCCACCCGCCGGTTGATGGCCGCCACCTGCCCGGCCGTGACCCTGCCGCGCCCGACGGCGCTCTGGTTGCTGACCACCCCCACCGCCAACCCCTCGGCGCGAGCCCGACGGACGGCGGCGCGCGCTCCGGGCATGAGGGTGACCCGCTCGGGGTCGGTGTTGCCCGGCAGATCGGCGATCAGGGTCCCGTCACGGTCGAACAGCAAGGCGGCCGGCTTCCACCCCACGTCCGCCGGCCGCCACCGAGGCCGCTGCGACGGGGTGGCCAGCACCCGCGGGGGGTGCATGACCAGGGGGCTGACGGGCCGGCCCAGAGGCGATCGGCGGCGATCGGCGAGGTGGGCCGGCAGCTCCGCCCAACCGCGGGCCGTGTAGCCGACGGCCACGGGCGGGATGACCACCGACGTCAGCGCCATCTTGGCCGTCTCGGCCGCCGAGCGGGGCCCGGGCCGGACGCGGCCGACGGCGAAAGCTCCAGTCGAAGCCGCCCAGGTGGCCGCGGCCAGGCGGCCGAGCCGGCGCCGTCCCACGATCGAAGCCCCGAGACCCAGGACGGCCGCCGCGGTGGTCATGAGGTGACGGCCGTTGCGCCCCGGTTCGGCCCCGGCCGCGCTGCGCCACCCCGTACCGTGACGCGCCCGCATCAGCACGTCGTCGGCGTTACCCGCCTGCACAGCGACGCTCACCCATGCCCCGGCGGGCCGGACCGGGTGGCGCACCCACCGACATCCCTGCTCTATCTGGTAGCCCGCCTCGGTCACCCGCAGACCCAGGTCGGCATCCTCCCGGAACGCCCGCCGGAACCGCTCGTCGAATCCCCCGACCTCCTCCAGGACTTCCCGGCGGTAGGCCATGTCGGCGGTCGCCCAGCGGGCCGTTTCCAGCCCGGCGGTGTTGCGCTCCCAGTCCGTCGGGCGCCGGCCGGAAGGCAGAGGGACCGTCACCCGTCCCTGGCAACCGGCGACCAGCCAGGGCCGGCCGGCCAGATCGGCGACTACTTCGCGGCGCCAACTGGGGCCGGGCACGACGTCGTCGTCGAGGAAGACCACCCATTCAGTCCGGGCGCTCCGCCAGCCGGTGTTGCGGGCCGCCGCCGGGCCGCGACCGCCCGACACCAGGACGCGCGTCGACAGACCTGATGGCGCCGAGGGCAGCGCCGCTCCGGGCCCCCGGCGGTCGTCGACCAGCACGACCTCGCGGGGGGCCGGTCCGTCCCCAACCCCCAGGGACTCCAGGAGATCGACCAGCGAGGGCCGGCCCACCGTCGGCACGACGATGGTGTAGTCAGGGCATCCGGGATAGCTCACAGGCCTCCCCGGGTGAGGCCGTGGGCGGAGACGGGCTGCGGCCGCGGCGCGGCCGCGCCCCGGATGGCACTTGTGACCGGGGATAGCCGGCTCGCTCGGCGTAACAGGAACGGCCCGATAGCCAGCAAGTCGACGGGGGCCGAGCCGAAGCACTCGAGGGCGTCGCGGGGATCGTCGACCATGGGCCGCCCCGCGGTGTTGAAGCTGGTGTTCACCAGCACCGGCACCCCGGAGCGAGCCTCGAACGCCTCGAGCAGGTCGTGGACCAGGGGCTCGCTGGCCGCGTCGACGGTCTGGACCCGCGCCGAGCCGTCGACGTGCACGGCCGCCGCCACCCGTTCGCGCCACTCGGGCCGAACGGTGTGGGTGAAGAGCATGTAAGGGCTCGGAAACGGGCCTTCGAAGATGTCGGAGGCCCGTTCGGCGAGGACCATGGGAGCGACGGGCCGGAACTGTTCCCGTCCTTTGATGGCGTTCATCCGATCCACCGTCTCGGGCCGTCCCGGGTTGGCCAGGAGACTGCGATGCCCCAACGCCCGGGGGCCGAACTCGCTGCGCCCCTGGAACCAGGCCACCACTCCGTCGGCGGCCAGCACATCCGCTACCGCCCCGACCAGGTCATCCGGTCGCTCGAAGGCGACGCCGGCGTCGACGAGTTGGGCCTCCAACTCCGAGTCGGACCAGCCTCTACCGAGAGCCGCGGTCGGTAACGGCTGCGGCCGGTCCCCCAAGCGGTGCGAGACGTACAGCGCGCCGCCGAGGGCCGTGCCGGCGTCCCCCGCCGCCGGTTGGACCCAGATGCGGGCGAAGGGCCCCTCGGCGGCCAGGCGGGAGTTGGCTACGCAGTTGAGGGCCACGCCCCCGGCCATCGCCAGCCTGGTCTCGCCCGTGGCCCGGTGGAGCCAGTGAGCCAGTTCGACGATCACCTCCTCGAGGCGCTCCTGCACGCTTCGGGCCACGTCGGCGTGGGCCGACACGAAGGCACTGTCGGTACCGCGGCGGGGCGCCAGCTGCCCCCACGGTACGGGATCCACCCGGAACCCCCCTTCGTCGGTCGTCTGGATCAGTTCCCGGAGCAACTCGAGGTGGACCGGCTGCCCGTATGACGCCAGAGCCATCACCTTGTACTCGTCGGAGGAGCGCTGGAAACCCAGGTGTACGGTCAACTCCTCGTAGAGAAGTCCGAGCGAGTGCGGCAGGCGCTGGGTCGACAGGACCTCGAGTTCGCCCTGGCTCACCTTCCCTGCCAGGTGGGAGGCTGTTTCCCCGCGGCCGTCCAGCACCAGCACGGCCGAGTCCCGGAACGGCGCGGCCAGATAGGCGGAGGCGGCATGGGCCACGTGGTGGGGCACGTAACGCAGACGGGATCCGTCGATGCCGGGAAAGGCCGACTCGACGAATGACGGCGCCAGCTCGGCGTACAGGGTGCGCAGGGGCTCCCACTCGCCGACGCTGAGTCGATCGGCGGAACCTCCACGCTCGGCCGTTGGCAGCAGCGACGGGTCGTACGAGTACGAGACCGCATCGACGTCCTCGGGGCGCAACCCGGCCTCAGCCAGGCACCAGCGGGCCGACCGTTCGGGCATTTCCCAGGTGGAGAAGGGCACGGCGAGCTTCCCGTGTTTGATGCGGCTGAACCGCTCCTCCTCGGCGGCCGCCACCGTACGCCCGTCGATCACCAGTGCCGCCGCCGGGTCGTGGAAGACGGCATTGATGCCGAGGACGACAGCCATTGATCACTTCTCCTCCCGGGCGTGACGCCCTTTGCGTCTCCGCTGCTTGCCGCTCCCGCAAGGTGCGGGGCCGCGATCGCGCCCTTAACTACCCGTCGCCGCCCAAATCATCCGCAGATAACTACCTGCAGGTGATGCGCCGCGGTGGCACCCGTCGAAACGAACGCACTCATACCGTCGGTGATCTGGGGTAGTTGCCCGTGGGGAGGCGGAACAGATTGAAGGAGGATAGACATGAACACCACGAATCGGACCGATACCAGGACGGGCATCGCTTACGACGAACTGTCCCAACTGGCGGTGTCAGACACAGATGAGGCCTGGTTGGCCCGAACCCGGATGGTCTTGCAGCCTATTGCTGCGCCATCCATCCTGGGGCTGTTCGGCTTCGCTATGGCGACGATGATGGTCGGAGCATGGCAGGCGGGATGGTACGGATCATCGACCACTCCAGAGATTCTCTGGCCGCTCACGATGCTGGCCGGCGGCCTTCTCCAGGTCATCGCCTGCGCTTTCTGCTTCCGGGCCAGGGACGGCATCGCCCTCGCCGTGCACGGCGTCTGGGGCGCTTTCTGGCTGGCGTGGTCCACCCTGATCCTGCTGGTGACCCTGCACGTACTGCCGGCGGTTACCTGGGGCACGGTCAACGACGGGTTTGGCTTCTGGTTCATCGCCTTGGCTCTGGTTACCTTCAGCGCCACCCTGGCAGCCACGGCTCAGAGCGTCATACTCACCGTAACTCTGGGATCCCTGACCGCCGGTTCGGTCCTCACGGCTATCAGCCTGTGGGCCGGAAACGTGGGTACGGCCCGCGCCGGCGGCTGGCTGTTCGTGATCTCGGCGGCGGCAGCCTGGGTGTTCGGTACCGCCATGATGATGGAACACTCGTTCGGACGGACCATCATCCCCCTCGGCAAGCTGACCGCCGATGCCAACATCCCGGGTCGCTCGCCCACCCGACCGATTCAGCGGGCGGCAGGGATGCCCGGCGTCCGCGTGGGTCAGTAGCCCACCGTAGCCCGTTGCACTCCGAGGAGGGACACGACGACTGTCGTGTCCCTCCGTTCGGTGTTCACGCCGGCGGATCGGGGACGGCAGAGCCGGGTAGAGACAGGTCATGTCTTTCAACTCCGATGAACCACCCGAACAGACCGAGGTTTACGAGAATCTCGACGAGGCACTCGACGACGCCGACCTACCCGGGCATGGCCGGCGGGTGGAAGGGGAACGGGACGTGGAGGACCTCGTGGCCGACCGCGTCGCTCTGCACGAGGTGGGAGCGGATCTCGACGATCCTGACCGTCTGGCTCTCCTGGAGGGGGCCATGGACGACCCCGACGGGGCGCCGATCGATCTGCGGCATCGGCGACCCTCCGGGTCCGAGTCCCCTGAAGACGGATCGGTCGGCTCGGTCGGCGGTGGGGACAGCTACAGAGATGCTGAGCTCGAGTTCGTCGAGGTGGACCCTGCGGATATGGAGCAGATTCCCGACGACGCCCCCGGCCCGGATTCGGCGCGGTGGTGATGCAGGGCCGTTGAACCCTCGGATCACGCGTCGCCGCCTCGCCAGGAACGGCGTTTTGCCTCCCCCGGGTGTGGGCAGTACAGGCGGGTCAGCCAAGCGAGGAGAATTAATGAAAGCGATCGTCTACCGGGGGCCGTTCGAGGTGGAGTTGCAGGAGGTGCCCGAACCCCGCATCGAGGAGGCCGGCGATGCCTTGGTGCGTATCACCACCACCAACATCTGTGGTTCCGACCTGCACATGTTCGAGGGACGTACCAGCGTGGAGGAGGGCAAGGTCCTCGGCCACGAGAACATGGGGATCGTGGTCGAAGTTGGGCCCGGAGTGACGAGGGTCAAACCCGGCGACCGGGTATCGGTCCCGTTCAACATCGCCTGCGGTTACTGCGAGAACTGCAACCTGGGATGGACCTCATTCTGCCTGAACACCAACCCCACCGAAGGTGTCGACGGGGCCGCCTACGGTTACGCCAACATGGGCCCCTACGCCGGGGGGCAGGCCGAACTGCTGCGGGTTCCGTTCGCTGATTTCAACCTGCTGGAGTTGCCGCCCGGCGACGAGTTCGAGCAGGACTTCAC
>JAGWSF010000154.1 GCA_028876385.1 Acidobacteriota bacterium
TCCGCACCGGGAGCCCCCAAGCGGACAGCGGCACCCGAGACTCCGGCTCCGGCCCAACCGAGCACCCCCCTCCAACCCGGCGGCGCGGTCCAGCCCGGCCCGGCCGCCCCCGCCGGTGCGGTGGCGGCGGCCGGCGGGGGACAGCCCGGACCGGTGGCGCCGACCGCGGTGCAACCCCAGGCCGTGAAGCCGCAGGCGACCAAAGCCCGCCCGGTGGCCAAGAAGGCCCCCTCGACCCGCCAGATGAACCCCGGCGACAAGGTGTGCGGCCAGTGCGGGGAGGGCAACGACCCGTCCCGCAAGTTCTGCCGTCGCTGCGGAGGTTCCCTCGTCGAGGCGGCGGTGTTCCAACTCCCCTGGTACAAGGCCCTGTGGCGGAGGCTGTTCACCAAGAAGCAGCGCCAGGCGGGCGACCGGCCCAAGATGCGGCGCCGGGCCATCGGCGGTCACGGCGGGTGGCTGACCCGGGCTATCGGGACGATCATCGTGCTGGCCATCATCGCCGTGGCCGTGCTGTCGTTCGTCGGCCCCTGGCACAAGAGCTTGCACGCCCGCGAGGTCCGCTACTACCACGACGTGGTGGGTCAGGTGCATCCGACCTACAACCAGTTCTTCGCCCACGCCGCCACGGCCACCAGTTCGGCCGCCGGACACCCCCCGATCAACGCCATCGACGGCGAACTGAACACGTCGTGGCAGTCGGCCGGTACGGTCACCGGGCAGTCGCTCACCGTCCAGTTCGCCCAGGCCACCAACGTGGCCAAGATCGGGCTGCACATCGGTGATCAGGACACCCCACAGTCCTACGAGACCGAACCGCGTCCGGAGAAGATCCAGCTGGTGTTCCAGGGAGCCAAGACGGTCACCAAGACCCTGACCGTGACCGACTCGGCCAGCTTCCAGACCTTCAGCGTGTCGGCTGACGGAGCCACCTCGGTCACGTTCAATATCCAGAGCGTCTACGCCGCCACCGGTAGCGGCCAGAACATCTCCATCGCCGAGATCGAGTTCTTCACCAAGAGCTGACCGGGCCGGACCAAGAACTGACCGGGCCGGACCAAGAACTGACCGGAGCGGACCAAGAACTGACCGGAGCGGCCACCCACGGTGCTCGCCGCGGCGAGCTGAGCAGTGGACGAACGGCTATTTGTCGGCCGTAAAGCCGTCGGGCGGCCGCTCGGAGTGTCATCGTCGTTCTCAGATCGTTCTGACATGGAGGTTCGATGGGGGCGCAGATCCAGCTGGCCGGCACGGCGCTGGCGGTCGAGCCGGGCAAGACCCTGACCACTGCGGTCACGGTTCGCAACAACGCAGACGTCGTCGACCGCTTCACCTTCGAAGCGCTCGGCCCGGCGGCGCCGTGGGTGACCTTCGCACCCGATTCTCTTTCACTCTTCCCCGAGGCCACCGGCACGGTCAACGTCATCATCGCCCCCCCGAGGACCTCGGCGGTTCCGGCCGGGGTGGTGGCGTTCGGGGTCAAGGCCGTCTCCTCGGAGGACGCCGCGGGCAGCGCCGCCGAGGAGGGGACCCTCGAGATCGCTGCTTTCAGCGACGTGACCATGGAGCTGCTGCCCCGGGTCGTGCAGGGGCGGCGGGCCGGCTTGGCCCGGCTGGCCTTGGACAACCGGTCGAATGTCGCCTACGAGGCCGAGCTCTCCGGATCCGACCCGAGCGCGGAGCTTCGGTTCGCCTTCAGGCCGGCGGTGGTGTCGGTGCCACCGGGGGGCGCCGAGTTCGTCCGCGTCCGCATCCACCCGGTCCGGACGTTCTGGAAAGGGCCGTCCCGGACCCGGCCCTACAAGCTGTCCCTGGCCGGTCGCGCCGAGTCCCACCCGGCCCACCTCGGCACCGACGGGACGTTCGTGCAGGGGCCGTTGCTGCCCCGCTGGGCGACGGCCCTGGCCGCCGCCGTCGTGGCGCTGATAGCCCTCGCGGTGCTCCTCTGGTTCGTGCTGGTCAAGCCCACGGTCCGCTCCACCGCCAAGGACGCCGCCAACCAGTCCCTGGCCGCGGCCGGACTGCCGACGGGGCAGTCGGGGAGCGGGTCGGGAGGCGGCAGCGGGTCGTCCGCCGGTGGGGGGTCTTCGGGAGCGGGGACCTCGACCAGCCCGTCCACCGCCGGCTCGTCATCGGCCGTGGGGCCTTCGACGGGGACCGCTTCGGCGGTCACCGTCGACGGTTCGAGCGTGGCGTCGGGCAACAGCACCGTGACCATCTACACCGTGCCGACCGGGCGGACCCTGCAGGTCACCGACATGCTGATCCAGAACGCCGGCGGTGACAACGGCACGCTCACCTTCTCCCGGAACGGGACTGTCCTGATGCAGTGGTCGATGGCCGACTTCCGCGACCTCGACTACCACTGGGTCTCGCCGACGGTGTTCAACAGCGGGGACAAGATGGTCATGACCGTGTCGGGCTGCAGCGCCGCGTGCCATCCCGGGGTCTACTACGCCGGGAACCTGGTGAGAAGCACTTGACCCTCCGGGTGGCGGGCCGGCCTTCGAGGCGCTGGGTCGTCGCGCTGGGCGCGACCGCCCTGGTGTGCTCGCTGCTGTCGGTGGTCCTCGACCGCTCCGGTCGGGCGACCGCCGGTACCGTCGGGGCGGCCTACGGCGTCTACGTCACCGACGGGGCGGCCGAGGTGGCCCTGCCGGTCAACGCCCTGGGATCCCCGCCGGCCAGCGTGATCAACACCGGCGGCGTCGTCGTGGGGGCGACCGCGCTCAACTCGACGGCCACTCTCGGGGTGGCGACGGTGTTCAGGGTGTCGGCGGTGGCCGTCCTGCCGCCCTACGTCAACATCTTCGATGTGCCAAGCGGCGCGCCGGCCGGGATCATCAACGGTATTGCGCCGGTTGCCTACGCCATGGACCCCCTCGACCCCACGCGGGCCTTCGGTGTCTCGTCGGGGGGCACCGTCTACTCCCTCACCCTCGGGCCGTCCCCCACGTCGACGGTGATCGGCTCGGTGGCCGTCCCCGGCGCGGTCAGCAGTTGCGATTCTCTGGCCGTGACCCCCGACGGGGCGACCCTCGTCGCCGGGTGCAACGTCGGGTTGGGCGGTTACCTCGCTTCAGTGGCGGTGACCGGCGGCGCGGCCAGCTACTGGTCCGGTGAGTCGTCGTTCGAAATCCGCGACCTGGCCGTCGAGCCCGGCGGGGGGGAAGTGGTGGTGGCCGCTCAGAACTCCGATGAGGGGGTCACCTACCGGATTCCGCTGCCCTTGGGGCCCAACTCGACGACCGACTGGTTCGTGACCATCGGCGCCCGTCTCTACGCCGACAGCATCGCCGTCAGCCGCGATGGGGGGACCGCCTACGTCGGCGGCACCGGGGGGCCCGGGTCGCCCTCGTGGGTCGAGAGCCTGGCCATAGGGGGTAGCGCCAGTTCCGGTGTGGTGACGGTACCGCTGACAGCTGATGCCAACGGCCAGGGCGGTCTGGTCGGCTTGGCCCTGGTCCCCGACGGGGGGACCCTCCTGGCCGCCGGCCAGGACGTCTCGGCGACGGGGGCGGCGGCCGACCTGGTCTTTCCGATATCCACCTCCACCATGTCCGTCGGCCCGGCGAGCATCTCGCTCGGCACATCGCGTCCCGTCGGTCCCCGGAACATCGCGGTGACCCCCGACCAGGCGCCGGTGGCCGCCCTGGCCCCGGTGTCGGGGACAGCCGGCGTTCCGCTCACTCTCGACGCCTCGTCGTCGTCGGTCGCCTACGGCAGCATCACCGGGTTCGCGTGGAACTTCGGCGACGGTACGACGGCCTCCACGTCGGGACCGACGGTCACCCATACCTTCGGAGCGGCCGGCAGCTACGTCGTGACCGTGACCGAGACCGACGCCGCGGCCAACTCGCTGCCTCCCGCCCCGGGAGGGGTCGGGGCGGTGAACGGGCCGGGCACGACGGCCTATCTGCAGGCCAGCGCCAGCGCCCAGGCTTCGATCGCCGTCGGGGTGGCCCCTCCGGTGCACACGACGTCCCCCGTTTCGGCCGCGACCACCACCTCCACCACCAAGCCGGCTTCGCCGGGCAGTTCCTACCACCCCACCATCGTGCTGGTCCCCACCGTGGGCGACCCCGGGACGGTCGTGGAGGTCACCGGTGCGGGGTTCCCGCCCGGGGGCAATGTGACGGTGGCGTGGTCGCAGGGGTCGGGAGGTTTCACCGAGACGGCGGACATCCACGGCAACCTGCCGCCCCGTCGCGTGTCCATTCTGCGCCCCGACGTCCTGGGCCCCCGGCAGGCGAAGGCCACGGTCCAGGGAAATCCGGCCACCGCCAGCGCCCCGTTCCTCGTGGTCCCCGGCACCGCCGAGCCGGGCCGGTCGGGCTCGGTGCTGTTCCGCTCGGAAGGCCCCTGACCGCCCGCCTCGTTCCGGTCCTGGTCAGCGGGACCGTCGGCGATCCCGGCGGCCGGCCCGCCGGGCCGGGCCTTTGGCCGGCGGCCCGTGCCCGCCGGTAGTGTTGGGGGGCTTGTGGGCCAGCGACCTGGTCGCTGCCCACCCGTCGAGTACTTAGTCGAACCCGAGCCCCTCTGAGAGACCTCCCCCGAGGTCGAACCGACTCCGAGGGTCCAGTCAAGGAGCATCCATGGCCGAAAAGATCACCATGCTGCCGGACGGCACCCTGTCCGTGCCCGATGAGCCGATCATCCCCTTCATCGAGGGCGACGGCACCGGGGTCGATATATGGCCGGCGGCCAAGCTGGTGCTCGACGCGGCGGCCAAGAAGTACGGGAGGACCATCGTCTGGAAGGAGGTCCTGGCCGGTGAGAAGGCGTTCAACGAGACCGGGGACTGGCTACCCCAGGAGACCATCGACGTCTTCCGCGAGTACCTGATCGGCATCAAGGGCCCTCTCACCACCCCGATCGGCGGCGGCTTCCGCTCGCTCAACGTGGCGCTGCGCCAGATCCTCGACCTCTACGTCTGCCTCCGCCCGGTCCGCTGGTTCCAGGGTGTCCCCTCCCCGGTGAAGCGCCCCGACCTGGTCGACATGGTGATCTTCCGGGAGAACACCGAGGACATCTACGCCGGTCTCGAGGTTCAGGAGGGCACCGACGAGGCCAAGCGGATGATCCAGATGCTCCACGACGAGTTCGGCTGGGACATCCGCGCCGACAGCGGTGTGGGTATAAAGCCGATATCGGAGACCGGCTCGAAGCGTCTGATCCGTGCCGCGCTCAACTACGCGCTGTCCCACGACCGCAAGTCCGTGACGCTGGTCCACAAGGGCAACATCCAGAAGTTCACCGAGGGCGCCTTCCGCAACTGGGGCTACGACCTGGTCAAGGAGGAGTTCTCGGAGGTGGCCGTGGGCTGGGACGACTGCGGGGGTAAGCCCGGCGACAAGATCCTGGTCAAGGACAACATTGCCGACATCACCCTGCAGCAGGTCCTCACCCGTCCCGACGAGTTCGACGTGATCGCCACCACCAACCTCAATGGCGACTATCTCTCCGACGCCCTCGCCGCTCAGGTCGGCGGGATCGGCATCGCGCCCGGGGCCAACATCAACTACGTCACCGGCCATGGCATCTTCGAGGCCACCCACGGGACGGCACCGAAGTACGCCGGCCAGGACAAGGTCAACCCCGGCTCGGTGCTGCTCTCCGGGGTGATGATGTTCGAGCATCTGGGCTGGCAGGACGCCGCCGACGACATCGTGAAGGCCCTCGAGGCCACCATCGCCGACAAGGTCGTCACCTACGACTTCGCCCGCCAGATGGACGGGGCGACGGAGGTCAAGACGTCGGAGTTCGCCTCGGCCGTGGTCGACCGCCTCTGACCGTTGGCCGGCGGGGCGGGCCGGGTGAGGCGCTCACCCGGCCCGCCCAGCAGTCGAGCCGGTGAGGCGCTACCCCGGCTCCCCTCCCGCGATCGAGCCGGCAGGGCCGCCGCCGGCCCGGTTCGGCGTGACTCAGCCGATCAGGCCGAGCTCCCGGACGGCGTCGCGCTCTTCGGCCAGCTCGGCCACCGACTTGTCAATGCGCGGCCGGGAGAAGTCGTCTATCTCCAGACCCCCGACGATCGAGTAGGCGCCTCCCGAGGTCGTCACCGGGAACGACGAGATGAGCCCCTCCGGGACCCCGTAGGAGCCGTCGGAGGGAACGGCCATGGACACCCAGTCATCGCCGGCGGTGCCCAGCACCCAGTCGTGAACGTGGTCGATGGCGGCGCTGGCCGCCGAGGCCGCGCTCGAAGCCCCCCGGGCCTCGATGATGGCCGCGCCGCGCTGCTGGACGGCGGGGATGAAGGTGTCGGACACCCAGGCGTCGTCGGCGATGACCTCGTGGGCCGGCTGACCGCCGATACGGGCCCGGTAGATGTCGGGGTACTGCGTCGCCGAGTGGTTGCCCCAGATGGTCATGTTGCTCACGTCGCTCACCGGACGCCCCGACTTGGCGGCCAGCTGGGCCTTGGCCCGGTTCTGGTCGAGGCGGGTCATGGCGGTGAAACGCTCGTTGGGGATGTTCGGAGCGTTGTTCATGGCGATCAGGGCGTTGGTGTTGGCCGGGTTGCCCACGACCAGCACCTTGATGTCGGGGGCGGCGTTGTCGGAGAGGGCCTTGCCCTGCACCGTGAAGATGGCGCCGTTGGCCTCGAGGAGGTCCTTGCGCTCCATTCCCTTGCTGCGGGGTCGGGCCCCGACCAGCAGGGCGACGTTGGCGTCGCCGAAGGCCACGTTGGCGTCGTCGCTGGTGACCACGCCGGCCAGCAGCGGGAAGGCGCAGTCGTCGAGCTCCATGACCACGCCCTGCAGAGCACCGAGGGCGGGGGTGATCTCCAGCAGCTGCAGGATCACCGGCTGGTCGGGGCCCAGAAGGGCGCCGCTGGCGATCCGGAAGAGGAGGCTGTAGCCGATGGCACCGGCCGCCCCGGTCACAGCGACCCTGACAGGTGAAGCAGACATCCGATTCAAGCCTCCATGGAGCAGGTGGCCCTCGCCACTGTGGGGAACGGTCAGCGACGATAGGCCCGGCGCGAGGCGCGCGGCCAACCGGGTGGCCACCCGGACCGGTCAGGGACCGATGGCCCCGGTGGTGGCGACCGGATGAACGAGGCGCCCGTGGCGCCGGTTACGCCTGCGGTGACGGTCAGGCCGAGATGGTCAGGCCGAGATGGTCAGGCCGAGATGGTCAGGCCGAGATGGTCAGGCCGAGATGGTCGGGGGCTGAACCACGCCGAGGCGGTGCAGGTAGCTGAGCTTGCGCTCCACGGCGTTGCGCCAGGCGCACAGGTCGGCGTCGAAGTGCTCCCTGTCGCCATCTTCGAACGCGTGCTCGAGTTCGTCGAAGGCCTCGTCCTCGGCGTCGAGAAGGGCCCGGTAACGGGCCAGGAACTGGTCGTCGATCACTTCCGACAGCGTCACGATCACTACCTCCGTGGTCGGTGTAGCGGCCAAACTTAGCCGCCGACGGGGCGCCGATGTAGGGCCAATGGGAACTTCCGCGGGCCGCTCACGCCTCGCCGTAGGTGGTCTCGCTCCTCACCCGGGCGGGGACGGGGTCCAGGCCGGCGAGGGCCTCGGCGCTCAGGCCGAGGCGTTCGGGGCGGCCGCTGAAGCGGAGCCGGCCCTGCATGAGCGCTCCCTGGGTCGACACGTCCCCGCGGGCCACGGCCACGGCGGTGGACCAGTCGGTGGTGATACGCAGATCGGGGGGCGGGGCGTCGCCGGCCACCGGCCAGACCAGTCGGGCCCGGCCGGCGCTCACCTCGATCCGGTAGACGACGTCGCCGTCGGGAGTGGCGCGGACCACCTGCTCCACCACCGTGGTGCCCGGCGGCGCCGCCGGGTCGTCGCCGGCCGGGCCGGCGGGGTCGGCGTGGCGCTGCAGGTCCTCGAACCACTCGGGTGACAAGAACCTCGCCATCAGGGCCGCCAGCGGCGGGGGAGGAGGGTCTGTTCCAGCCGGCGTTCGGCGGCGACCTCCATCTCGGCCCAGCGGTCCAGCGCCGAGGCGGCCCGCTTCCGCCACGGGACCGCCGCCCGCTCACCGCCCACCGACGGGGTTCTCAGGGCGGCCAGGCGCAGGAGCAGGCCGCCCAGCACTCGCGCCGGGGCCCGCCGGGACGTGGCCAGCAACTCGAGGCGCTCGCCCTCTCCCTGCTCGAAGAGGGGCCGGTCGTACCAGTCCTCGAAGCTGGTTTGGCCCAGACCGCTCGGCTGCGGCCTCGACTCGGTTTCGGTGGGGCTGTTCACGTCGGGTCCTCCCGGTCAGAATTTCGCACCGCCACGAGCGAACCCTCTTTTCCCCGCCTACTCAAATCCCCACCTGGCTGGTGTAGAGGTTGGACGCCGCCCCGTCCGGCCAGGTCATCGACAGCTCCAGGGACATCTCGCCGGCCGCCGCGTCCTTGGGAAGGGTGGTGGAGACCCGCCCGACCCGGACGCAGCGGTCAGCCGGTACGTCCCCGGCGAAGCGCCACGCCCGGCTCCCGCCGGGCCAGCGCAAAGCGGCCGAGACGACGGCGCCCTCGAGGGGGGTGCGCAGGTCGCTCACCACGTGCACGTCGAGGCTGACCTTCTCCCCGGGCCGGTAGGAGGGTGACGGCCGGTCGGCCACCACGATCACCGGCGCGCAGGACCGGGCCACGACGGCGTAGGACGCTTTGGGCACCCTGAGGTGGTCGAGTACCGAGTGGGAGACCGCGGGCTGGGCGTCGGCCAGCAGGAACAAGCAGAAGCCGCCGGTGGGCCGGTACTTGAGGCGCCTCAGCGTCTCGATGTGGTGGCGCAGGACGATGGACTGGTAGCTCTGCGTGGCGGCGCGCCACTCCTCGAAGGAGTCGTAGCCTTCGGGGGGTAGGCGCTGGTCGAAGATGTCCTTCTGGATGCAGTGGTGGGCCTCGAGGTCGGCCCAGTCCAGGTCCGGCCAGCGTCGGGGTTCCATGAAGTCGGCGGTCTCGGGTACGGCCTGGGCCCCGAACTCGCTGACGAAGCGGGCCAGCACCGGGAAGCGGGCCATCATGGCCGGGAAATCACGCTCGGAGCCGTACAACCAACCGAAGTAGAAGTGGGAGTCGGTGCCCCAGAGGGGGTGGGGGACGACGCCGGAGTGGGTGACCACGCTGCGCGACCCGTCGGCGCGCTCGAGGGCCCGGCGGACGGAACGGTCGAGCCCCGTCTTGTTCCAGTTGGGCAGCACCTGAGCGGCGGCGACGCGGGCCACGCTCGACGCCGCCGCCGGCCGCCCGGCCTCGGAGTCGAGGGCCATCGGCTCGTTGTGCCCGCACCACAGGGCGATGGAGGGGTGGTGACCGAGGACCTCGACGGCCCGGCGGGCCTGATCGACGGCCTGTTTGCGGACGTGGGCGTAGCCCCACTGCAGGGGGAGGTCCTGCCAGATCAGCATCCCGCGGCGGTCGGCCTCGGCGTAGAGCTCGGGGCGGGCGATGTGGGCGTGGACCCGGATCAGGTCCAGGCCGGCGTCCGCGGCCAGGCCGACATCGCGGGTGATCTCCTCGACGGTGGCGGCCCCGATGTCGCGCCGGGCCGGCCCCAGGTTGGCGCCCTTCAGGAAGAGGCGCTCGCCGTTGACTGTGGCTATGAAGTTGCGCAGCGTGATCCGCCGCAGACCGGTCATCAGGGACCGCCTGTCGCTGGGCCTTCCCTGGTCGGTCACGTTGACGGTGACCCGGTAGAGGGGTTGGCCCCCGAGCGCTCTCGGCCACCACAGGTCGGGGCGCTCCACCGGCACCCTCCAGCGGACGGTGTTGGAGCCGGCCGACAGATTCTGGTCCTGGTCGTGGGTCGCCCGTGTCTCGTCACCCCCCTCCCGGGTGACCAGCGTCTCGATGTGCACCGGACCCGGCTCCCGACGGTCGAGGGCGGCCTCGATGTCGAGCACGGCCCGCTCCTCGCTGGCCTCCCGGCACAGCACCTTGAGCGAGACGATCCGCACCGGTCCGGTCCGGTCGATGCGGACCCCGGCCCATATGCCTCCCGGGTTCCAATCGGGGTCGATGCTGCCCCAGTGCTCGAACACGCCGGTGAGGTTGCGCTTGGCCCGCCGGTCCGGAGCGCGGGTGCAGGCCACCTCGACGGCGAGCAGGTGCTCGGAGCGCTCGGACAGGGCTTCGGTGACCTCGAAGGAGTGAGGGAAAAAGTATCCCTCGGTGTCGCCGAGGTATTCCCCGTCGAGCCACACGTCGCCCTGGTAGAAGATCCCGTCGAAGACCACGAAGGCCCGGCCGTCGCCCGTCTCGGCGGGGCCGGACCCGGCCGGGGGACACTCGAAGCGGCGCCGGTAGAGGACCGGTCCGTCGCTGCGCTCCAGCCCGGGAGCGCCCCGCCAGTGGCCCGGCACGGGGTGGGTCGACCACGCCGAGTCGTCGAGATCGGCGTCGGCGATGCGCCGTCGGAGGTCTTCGCGCGACTCGGCCACCCGCCAAAGGCCACCGAGATCCATCCAGGCGACGGTAGTCCTCACGCCGCCCAGCCGGGGCGAGACCACCTCCGAGCGGTGCCGCGGGACGCCCCCTGGGCCGGCCCGGGCGGTCCCCGGGGCACGTCGGCTCCGACGCGTCCGACGCGTCCGGCGCGTACCGGGGGTGGCCCGGGCGGGTGACTCAGGGCAACAGCCCGCTCACCGTGGTGGTGACCGACTGGGTGGTTCCCCCGAGGAGGCCGCCGACGACGGGCAGGGTCGTCGCGGTGGAGGTCAGCGGGCCGGTGACTCCGCCCACCACGCTGCCGAGGGGACTGGCCCCGGCGGCAGGTGCGGTGGTGGACGTAGGACAGGTGGACGCCTGGACCAGCGTTCCGCCACAGTTGAGCGTCACGGTGGCGCCGCCCGCCGACGTGCCGACGGTAGGCGTGCCGAGAACCCCTGTGGGGCTCGTGGAGACCGATCCGACGCCGGGGACGCTCAGAGTCGTCGTCCCCGAACCACCGCTACTCGAACCGCCGCTGCTTCCGCTGCCGCCCGAGCCGCTCCCCGAGGTGGCCCCCGTGCCGGCCGTCGGGGCCGTGCCCCCCGCCGGGGTGGTCGTCGAACCCGAGGTGCCCGACGCCGAACCGGCCGGCGCCGAGACCGGGCTGGGGGAGCCCGCCGGGTCGAACGACCGGGCCACGCCCGCGGCCCCCCCGAAGGGGTAGCCGCCGGAGGTCGCGGCGCTGGGCCCGGGGCTCGACGGGAACGAGGCCGACAGCAGGGGATTGCCGAAGGCGCCGGCCGCGGGTGAGCCGGGGTCGCCCGACGCCGCCCCGGCGGCGGTCACCGGAACCGACCCTGGCAGGGTGGACGAGCCGGTGGCGCCGAACTGGCCGCGCAGGGTGGAGCCGCCGGGGGCGATGCCGATGGCGATCAGACCGAGGCCGACGAGGGTCCCGACCGCCACCCCCATCGGGCGTACCGCCCGGTCTTCGAGCCAGGCGCTGATGGGGCTGAGCGCTCCGACCCCCTCCCGAGTCTCCCAGGCGGCCACGGTCAGCGTCTCGAGGTCGGCGGGCGGAGGCGGGATCATCGGGCCGAGGACGGCGGCGAGGTGATCGGGCCGCGCCTGGCCGGCCTGAGCCAGGCGCCCGGCCAGACCCCGTCGCCCCCGGGCCAGAAGTTGCTCGGCAACGCCGGAAGAAACCGACAGGACCCCGGCGATGGCGTCGCCGTCGAAGTCCTCCACCTCGCTCAGCCAGATGGTCGCCCGCCATCGCTCGGGCAGGCTGCGAAAAGCCGCCTCCACGACCAGGCTCTGGCGATCGGCGCCCGGGCGCCGCCCGGTCGGTAGCGCCACCGCCGCGTCGGGGGCGCCGCCCAGCGCCTCCTGGTAGACCGCGCCGAGCACCGCGGCCCGGAAGTCCCCTGTCGCCCGGCGGACGGGCCGGCGTCGGGCCACCCGGGCAAAGGCGTCCCGGTACGAGCCGACGGCCCGGTCGGGGTCGGCGCAGACGGCGTGGGCGAGTCGCCAGGCCGGCCCGTGGTGGCGCCGGTACAGCTCGACGAAGGCGTCCCGTTGGCCTCGGGCCGCCCCGCGGAACAGATCCGCCTCGGAGGGGGCGACGGGATGGGGGCCGGTGACGTAGATGTCGGCGACGGCTACCGAGTTCATTCTGGACCTCTGGGCACGGCGGAAAGGTCGGGGGGCGGGACCTGCACCCCCCTCGCATTACTTTTTTACCGAAAAGGACTTCAGTCCTTCACGGAGCCAGCGCAATTTTATGCATTTAGGCCCCGAATCCTGACATTACGCTCATCCGTTCCCGTCCGGCGTCGGCGGGGGTCGGGATGCATTAGCGGGGAAGGGCGGTAGCGTTGACCCCATGAGTTCGCGACCGGCCACTTTGGGCCAGCTGAAGGAAAGCGGCTGGGAGTCCGTCCCGGTCAAGGAGGAGGTGCGGCGTAACGCCATTCGTCGCATCGCCGAGGGCCGTCCCTTGGTGGACGGGGTACTCGGTTACGAGGAGACGGTTCTGCCGCAGTTGGAGAACGCTCTTCTGGCCGGCCACGACGTCATCTTCCTGGGGGAGCGGGGTCAGGCCAAGCCCCGGATCATCCGGAGCCTGACCGGGCTGCTCGACGAATGGATCCCCATAGTCGCCGGTTCGGAGATCCTCGACGACCCCTTCGGCCCGGTATCGCGCTACGCCCGGGACATCATCGAGCACAAGGGCGACGAAACGCCCATCTCCTGGGTGCATCGCGACGAGCGCTTCGGCGAGAAGCTGGCTACCCCCGACACCTCGATCGCCGACCTGATCGGGGAGGTGGACCCGATCAAGGTGGCCGAGGGTCGCTACCTCTCCGACGAGCTGACCCTGCACTACGGCCTGGTGCCGCGCACCAACCGGGGCATCTTCGCCATCAACGAGCTTCCCGACCTCTCCGAGCGCATCCAGGTCGGTTTGCTCAACGTGCTCGAAGAGCGCGACATCCAGGTGCGCGGCTACAAGATCCGCCTGCCCCTGGACGTCATGCTGGTGGCTTCGGCCAACCCTGAGGACTACACCAACCGGGGTCGCATCATCACCCCGCTCAAGGACCGTTTCGGGGCCCAGATCCGCACCCACTACCCCCTCGACGTGGACACCGAGATCGGCGTCATCGAGCAGGAGGCCTCCGTGGTGCGACCGGAGGGCATACGCGTCGAGGTCCCCCGGTTCATGGCCGAGATCATCGCCACGCTGTCCCAACTGGCCCGCCAGAGCCCCCACATCAATCAGCGGTCCGGGGTGTCGGTGCGTCTGAGCGTGGCCAACTACGAGACGGTCGTGGCCAGCGCCGTGCGTCGGGCCCTGCGCCTCGGCGAACCGGAGGCGGTGCCGCGCATCGCCGACCTCGAGTCCCTGCCCGCTTCCACCGCCGGGAAGGTGGAGGTCGAGACCATCGACGAGGGCCGCGACGGCCATGTGATCGACCGTCTGGTGGCCCAGTCGGTGCTCAGCGTGTTCAAGGCCTCGGTGCCGGGCGAGAAGCTGCGGGCCGCTTCGGGGGACTTCGACTCGGGCGAGATCCTCCACGCCGGCGACGACGTACCGGCCGGCTCGTTCGTGGGGGCGCTGGACAAGTTCCCGGGTCTGCGTGATGTGGTCATGTCCCTGCCCGGTATGGCCGGCGGGGAGTCGCCGGCCATGATTGCGGCGGGCACCGAGTTCGTGCTCGAAGGACTGCACCTGAGCAAGCGGCTCAACAAGGACGCCGCCGGCGCCCGGGCCACCTACCGGGCCCGCTAGCAGCCTCCCCCGGAAATGGCGCACCTCCGGTATTCCAAGTGGGACGGCACCCAGGTCGGATTCGATTTCGATGCCGACGACGTGTTCTCCGAGCTCACCGACGAGCTCCTGTTCCACGGTGACCTCAACCAGGCCCTGCAGCGCCTGCTGCAGCGGGGCTTCACCGATCGCAACGGGGAGCGCATCGCCGGACTCAGGGAGATGCTCGAGCGCCTGCGGGAGCGCCGTCGGGAGATGCTCCAGCGCCACGACCTCGGCGGCCCCTACGAGGAGATGGCCGAGCGCCTGCGCCAGATACTCGACCAGGAGCGCCAGGGTATCGACGGCCTCGAGGAGGAGGCCCGTAGTTCCGGGGACCAGCGGCGCCAGGAGATCACGTCGGAGGTGGCCGCCGAGCGGCGCATGGCTCTCGACCTGCTCCCCCCCGACCTGGCCGGCCAGGTGCAGTCCCTCCAGGAGTACGAGTGGACCAGCAGTGAGGCCCGCCAGGCCTTCGACGAGCTGATGGACGAGCTGCGTCAGCAGCTCATGCAGTCCTACTTCAACCAGATGTCGTCGGCCATGTCGGACATGTCCCCGGAGTCCATGCAGCGGATGAAGGACATGTTCAACGAGCTCAACCGGATGCTCGAGACCCGGGCCGCCGGGGGCGACACCGAGCGCATGTTCCAGGAGTTCATGGATCAGTACGGGGACATGTTCCCCGGCCATCCGCAGACCCTCGACGAGTTGCTCGAGCAGATGGCCCAGCAGATGGCCGCCATGCAGCAGATGCTCAACTCCATGAGCCCCGATCAGCGGGCCCAGCTGCAACAGCTCGCCGAGTCCCTGCTCGAGGACATGGATCTGCGCTGGCAGGTGGACCGTCTGGGTGGCAACCTCCGTTCCCTCTTCCCCCAGATGGGATGGGAGCAGTCCTATGACTTCAGCGGTGACGACCCGCTCAACTTCGCCGAGGCGGCGGCGGTGATGAACCAGTTGGGCGACCTCGACCGCCTGGAGCAGATGATGTCCTCGGCGTCCAACCCCGGTGCGCTGGCCGAGGTGGACATAGACCGGGCCCGTGAGCTGCTCGGCGAGGACGCGGCGCGCTCCTTGGAGCAGCTCGCCCGCATGGCCCGCCAGCTCCAAGAGGCGGGGCTGATGGACCAGAAGGAGGGGCGTCTGGAACTGACCCCCCGGGGTCTGCGCAAGATCGGCCAGAACGCCCTGTCCGACCTCTTCTCGCGGCTCATCAAGGAGCGGATGGGACGTCACGTCGCCGACCGGGTGGGCATCGGCCACGAACGCAACTTCGAGACCAAGCCCTACGAGTGGGGCGACCCGTTCAACCTGTCCATCGAGCGCACGGTGCGCAACGCCCTCGGCCGGGCCGGTTCGGGCACCCCGGTGCGCCTCTCCCCCGACGATTTCGAGGTGGAGCGCACCGAGACTCTGACCTCGACCTCGACGGTACTGGCTGTGGACTTGTCACTTTCCATGCCGATGCGGGGCAACTTCCTGGCCGCCAAGAAGGTGGCCATGGCTCTCCACGCCCTCATCACCAGCCAGTTCCCCCGCGACTACCTGGGCCTGGTCGGCTTCGGGGAGTTGGCCCGCGAGCTCAAGCCGGAGCAGCTCCCCGAGGTCTCGTGGGACTACACCTACGGGACCAACATGCAGCACGCCCTGCTGCTGTCGCGCCGGATGCTGGCCCGCCGGCAGGGCACCAAGCAGATCATCCTCATCACCGACGGTGAGCCGACCGCTCACGTCCTGGCGAGCGGCGAGCCGTTCTTCAGCTACCCCCCCACCCCCGAGACGGTCAGGGTCACCCTCGACGAGGTGGTGCGGGCCACGAAGGAGGGGATCACCATCAACACCTTCATGCTCGACGCCACCGGGTACCTGCGCACCTTCGTCGAGAAGCTGACCCAGCTCAACCGGGGCCGGGCCTTCTACACCACCCCCGAGACCCTCGGTGACTACGTGTTGGTGGACTTCCTGGAGCAGAAGCGGGCCCGCCGTCGTCCGGCCTAGCCGCAGACCTCGTTTGGGACCGCCCTACCGGAGGTTGATACCGTGAGGCCCTCATGCATGTGATCGTTGTTGGGTGCGGCCGGGTCGGCAGCGAACTGGCCGTTCGGCTGCAACGCGAAGGCCATTCAGTGGCCGTCATCGACAAGAACGCCAACGCCTTCCGTCGCCTCCCCGAACCCTGGGACGGGCAGAAGGTGGTCGGCTTCGGGTTCGACCGGGACGACCTGCGCCGGGCCGGCGTGGAGCGGGCCGGCGCCGTCGCCGCGGTGACCAGCGGGGACAACACGAACATTCTGAGCGCCCGCATCGCCCGGGAGACCTTCGAGGTGGACAATGTCGTGGCCCGCATCTACGACCCCCGGCGGGCGGCCATCTACCAGCGTCTCGGCATCCCCACGGTGGCCACCGTCAGTTGGACGGTGGACCAGGTCGCCCGCCGCCTCATTCCCGGCCCGGTCGCTTCGTCGTGGACCGATCCCACCGGCAGCGTGAACCTGGTGGAGTTCCCGTTGCCCGCCTTCCTCTGCGGGCGGTCGCTGTCGGAGGTGAGCGACGACGAGCGTTTCCGTCCGGTGATGATCACCCGGGCCGGGCAGGCCAAGCTGGTCGGCCCCGGCGTGGTCGGCCAGGAAGGCGATCTGGTCCATTTCGCGGTGCGCACCGACGCCCTCGCCGAGATCACCGCCAAGCTGGTCAGGACCAAGCCGGCGGCGGTCCATCCCGGCGACGTCTCCGGTGAGCCCTCGACGGTCCAGGGCGCGGGTGGCCGGACCTCCGGCGAGGCCGGTGCGCTCGGAGGTGGCCGGTGAAGGTCTCCATCGCCGGCGGGGGAGTGGTCGGCCGCTCCATCGCCCGGGACCTGGTCCGCAACGGCCACGAAGTGCTGATCGTCGAGCAGGACGCCGAGGTGGTCCGCCGTCAGTCAGAGGCGCGGGGTCGGCCCTCGACCGACGACGTCGGCGAGGACGGGTCCGAGGACGGGGTCAACTGGTTCGCCGGTGACGCCTGCGAGGTCAGCACCCTCCACGAAGCCGGATTCGGCAGCGCCGACGTGGTCGTGGCCGCCACCGGCGACGACGAGGACAATCTGGTGGTGTCGCTCCTGTCCAAGCAGGAGTTCGCCGTTCCCCGGGTGATCGCCCGGGTCAACCATCCGAAGAACCAGTGGCTCTTCAACGAGTCCTGGGGGGTAGACGTGGCGGTGTCCACCCCCCACCTCATAACCGCTCTCGTCGAAGAGGCGCTCTCGGTGGGGACGCTGGTGCGCCTGCTGCGTCTGGCCGAGGGCAAGGCCGGCCTGGTCGAGGTGACCCTGGCGACCCAGTCGCCGGCGGTGTCGCGGCCCATATCCGAGTTGGGCATGCCCCGTGACTCGAGCGTGGTGGCCATCGTGCGCAGCCGCCGGGTGGTGGTGCCCCGGGGGGACACCGTCCTCGACGTGGGCGACGAGGTCATCGTCTTGGTCACGGAGGACTCCGAGGAGGCCGTCCGCCACGTGCTGGTCGGCTGACCCGCTCCCGGGTCGGCCACGGGTCGGGGACCGTAACTCCGCTAGGAACGGGTTGTAGCGGCTCCTTCGTCGCGGGCCGGCGCCGGCCGCCACAGGTCGGAGCGGGTAGCAGATTCCAGCAGAAAAGTCGGGGACCCTCTTGATTATCTGCGCTGGACCGACCAATATCACATGCATGTAGTTACAAGGGTGGAACCGACACCGGATCCTCCCTCCGCATGGATCACCGACCTGAGGGGAGCACCGGTGAGCGATTTGATTCAACTTCTACTTCGAACCCCGGACCGGACGTGGCAGAAGCAGGCCAACTGCATGGGGGTGGACCCCGACCTCTTCTTTCCCGAGCGCGGTGCTTCCACCCGGGAGGCCAAGGAGGTCTGCCGGGGCTGCGTGGTTCGCGAGGACTGTCTCGAGTACGCCTTGGCCAACGGCGAGAAGTTCGGCATCTGGGGAGGTCTGAGCGAACGTGAGCGGCGCAAGATCCGCCGTCGCCGGGCCCTCGAGCGGCGAGGCGTCATAGCCGCCAGCTGAACCCGGCTCCGACTGAAGCCGGCGCCAGCTGAACCCGGCTCCGGCTAGCTCCTTCCGGCCCCGCCCGCACTGCGCCCGTCCCACCGGACCCGGACCGTTGCCGTCGGGCCTGTCAAAGTCTTCCCCCGTCGAGGCCCGCCTGTTCGAGGCGGGCCTCGATCGTTGCCGATTCGGGTAGCCCCAGCTGGCTCCGCCGGGCCCGGGGTTCGGCCTCCAGGACGGCGCGGGGGATCAGCCCCACCAGCTCGGCGTGCTCCACCTCGACCTCCTGCCGGACCCCGTACCGTGGGACCTCGTCCCGCAGGGCCGTGACCACCAAATCATGGGCCGCTCCCGGGCCCAGACGGGCCGGGTCGACGAGGTTCATGGACACCTGCACCCGGCGGCCGTCCCCAACCGCCAGGCCGAGGGCCCGTACGGCCGGCCCCCGCACACAGGCCGCCACCCGGCGGGCCAGGCCCAGGTCGGCACCGGGGCTCAACCACAGGTTGTAGGCCACCAGAGGGGGCCGGGCGCCGACCGCCGCGGCGCCGGCGGTGGGATGGGGTGCAGCCGGACCGAAGTCGGGCCGGAGGGAGGTCCACGCCTGCCTGCGCAGCTCGGGGAGGGAGCGCTCCGGCCCGTAGAGGAAGCAGGGCAGAGCAAGCTCGTTCGCGGCCCAGGCGGCGAACGCGTCGCGGGCCCTCATCGCCGCCGACAGGGGTCCCTCACCCAGGAGTAGGGGGGAGCGTCGGGGCGACCGGGCGAGGGCCACGAAGGGAACCACGTCGAGGACTCCGATGCGGGGGTGGACCCCGACGTGGGCGCCCAGGTCCAAAAGGTCCACGGCGCGTCGGGCCAGGGTTCTCACCGCTTCGGTGAGGGTGCCGGTCGTCCCGGCCAGGGTCAGCACCGACCGGTTGTGGTCGGGATCGGAGTGGACGTCGAGGACCAGCGGTCCCCCCGCGGCAGCCAGGCCCGAGACGACGCCGGCATTCCGGCCCTCGCTGACGTTGACCACGCACTCCAGCAGCGTCTCCACCTCAAGAGCCTGCCCGGCGCCAGCGCCGATAGGGGGGACACACTCCGCCTTTTTTCGACATTTTCTGTCTATTTACATGAGGTTTCACACCGACGACGCCGCTGGTCAGCCCCCGCCTTCGTTCCGGGGTCCGCCGAGATCGGGGGAAAATCCCGACGGGCGCCCCGACTGCTGCCGAAGCGCCCTGACAAGGAGTACCGTTGAGTCATGATCGCGAACCTCATGGGCGGCGACGGCTTGATCGTCCTCATAGTGGCCCTGGTGGTACTGGTGGGGGGAAGCCAGCTGCCCAAGATCGCCCGTAACGTGGGTCTGGCCGGCAAGGAGTTCCGCAAGGCGCAGTTCGAAGCCGAAGAGGAGAAGGCCCAGCAGCAGCGACGTGGCGGTGCGCCGGCCGATGCCGCCCCCTCATGGTCGGCGGCTCCGGGCGGGCTGCCGGCGGCTCCGACCACCCCATCCCCGCTGGCCGCCCCGGCCGGATCGGCCATGGCGGCTCCGACCCCCCCGGCCGGATCGGCCATGGCGGCTCCGACCCCCCCGGCCACCCCGGCGCCCAATGCGTCCGAGGCGACCATCAACCTCACCCCGGCGCAGCTCGACGCGCTGCTCAAGGCCCGTGAGGATCAGGTCCGCAACGAGCCCAGCGGCAACTGACCCGGCGCCGTCCAACCGGGCGCCAACCGCTCCCGGGCCTGACTCTGCGGCGTCGGCTCCTGCGGGGACCCGATCAGGCTGCGGTCAGTCGGCGACGGCCTGGGTGAGGCCGCGGCGCTGACGGGCGATACGCCGACGCTCCCGCTCGGAGGCCCCGCCCCACACGCCGTGCTCGATGCGGTTGTACAGGGCGTACTCGAGGCAGGGGACCTTGACCGGGCAGTCGGCGCAGATGCGCCGGGCTACTTCGACGCCGACCCCGTCGCTCGGGAAGAAGGTTTCGGGGGGCAACTCGCGGCACTTGCCCTCGCTCATCCAGTTGGTATCCACAGTTCCAGGTCCTCCGTAATCCTTCTACCCTCAGTTTCACGGGCGCAGCTGAGAATCCCGTGAGAGCCGCCTCGAATGGTGGCTCAGTCCTCCGACCGAAACATCTACGTCGGCGGGCGCCGGATGGTTGACAAGAAATATTCGCCCGGGATTGGGGGGGACCCCTCCGTGGCGCCTGCGGAGGGGGACATCTGACAGCGGCAGCTCCGTGCCGTCCCGGTTAACCCCTCCATGCTAACGCAGGCTCGTGATAAAAGCCACAATCCGACGGGACAATCATGGCGTCAGCCGGGTCGAGGTGCTGGTAGCGTCCTCGCTGAGCGGGTGGGCCGCCTAGGGGCACCGCTCAGACGTCGGAACACTGGGGACGCATCCCGCTGTTTCCCCGCTGGTCGGGGCACCGGGACCGAGTCAAGGGAGCATGGAATTGGACCGGATCGAGTGCCAGTGGTGCAAGGCGCAGAACGAATCGGGGCAGACCACCTGCGCGACCTGCGGGGCGCCGCTGGATGCTCGCAACAAGGTCAGCGACTCGGGCTGGAAGGAGGCGCCCCGCCTGCGGGACATGACCGAGTTCCGCTTCTCGGGGAGCACCTGCCAGGTCGAAGGGGAACTGGTCCCGGTGGCCGAGATCAACCTGGCGGCCGGTGATTCGGTATTCTTCGAGCACCACGTGCTGCTGTGGAAGGACGAGGCGACGGGGCTGTCGGCGATGAACACGGGCGGCGGGATGAAGCGCATGCTCGGCGGTATGCCGCACGTCATCTCGATTGCCCACGGCCCGGGCCGGGTCGCCTTCTCGCGCGACCAGGCCGGCGAGATCGTGGTTCTGCCCCTGCACCCGAGCATGGAGCTCGACGTGCGTGAGCACGCCTTCCTCGTGGCCTCCCACTCGATCAGCTACAGCTTCGTGCGGATCAAGGGCATGAACAACGTGCTGCACGGTGAGGGCATGTACATGGATCGTTTCGTGACCTCCGGCGAGCAGGGAATCCTTCTGCTGCACGGCTACGGCAACGTGTTCGAACGGACCCTCGCCCCGGGGGAGAAGATCCTCGTCGAACCGGGCGGGTTCCTCTACAAGGACTCGTCGGTGACCCTCAACACCGTCCAGCAGAACGTCCGCACCGGTCTCATGCGCCACGGTCTCTACCTGGCCGAGATGACCGGCCCCGGGCGGGTGGGGATCCAGTCCATGTACGTCCATCACGTCTCCGAGTAGCGGCCATGACCACGACCACCGCTAGCTACACCTGTCGCTACTGCCGCCAAACGAGCGACGCGTCGGGTGTCAGCTGCCCGAGCTGCGGGGCCCCCGTGGATCTGCGCAGCGTGCGCAGCGACTCGGGCTGGGTCGAGCAACCACCCATCGCCGACATGGCCCGCATCCAGTTCGGGACCTCGACCGTGCAGATCGAGGGCACCTACGTGCCGGTCGTGGACTTCAACCTCCAGCCCCCGGGGTGGGTCTACTTCTCCCATCACTCGCTGCTGTGGGCCGAGCCGTCGGTGCAGATGACGAACATGCCCATGGCCAGCGGATGGAGCCGGGTCCGCGCCGGCCTGCCGCTCATCATGATGCAGGCTTCCGGGCCGGGCCACCTGGCCCTCTCCGACGACTACCCCGGAGAGGTGGTCGCCCTGCCGCTCGGCCGGGGTCAGGCCATACAGGTGCGCGAGCACCGCTTCCTGGCCGCCACCGACTCGGTCAAGTACGACTGGCAGCAGTCGGGAATCTGGTTCACCACCAGCAACGGCAACGAGACCGAGTACCACTACCCGTTCGGCATGTTCGTCGACGTCTTCCACGCCGATGAGTCCCCGGGGTTGCTCCTGCTGCACTCACCGGGGAACTCGTTCATCCGGGACCTGGGTCCGGGCGAGACGATCTGCATCCAGCCCAGCTCGCTGCTCTACAAGGACCTGTCGGTGGGCATGGCCCTGCATCTCGAGTATCCCCGGTCTGCGGGGATCACCTGGGGTCGCTCCTACCAGTACCGGCAGGTGTGGCTCCGGCTGTGGGGTCCCGGCCGGGTGGCCGTCCAGTCGGTCTTCGAGAAGGCCGAGGGCAGCATGCCCATCACCGGCTCCAGCCCGGGCACCACCACCCAGCACTGGTAGAAGCACTGGTAGGCCGTCGGTTGGCCGTCAGGAGCCCCCGGAGTGCTATGATTTTGCTCGGATGAGACTCGTCAAGACCACCGGACTCCTTCTTCTGACGTAGGCGAGCACCACATACCGGTGCTCGCCGAAACCTCCTGTGCCCTCGGGCCAGGAGGTTTTTTGGTTCCCGAAAGGACCTCGATGCCTTACCAGTACCCCACCCCCTGCGACATGCCCTTCGAGCGCTACAAGCCGTTCCGGCCCTTCGAGACCATGGCCGGCCCCGACGCCGAGGCGTTCCGGCGCACCTGGCCGGAGAAGCACCTCACGGTGGCGCCGACGTGGTGCAGCGTCGACCTGCGCGACGGCAACCAGGCCCTGATCGACCCCATGGACCCGGACCGCAAGATGCGGTTCTTCGAGACCCTCGTGGGCATGGGTTTCAAGGAGATCGAGGTCGGCTTCCCGGCCGCTAGCCAGCCCGACTTCGAGTTCATCCGCCAGATCATCGAGCAGGACCTCATCCCCGACGATGTGACCATCCAGGTCCTGGTGCAGTGCCGCCCGGAGCTGATCGAGCGGACCTTCGAGGCCATAGCCGGGGCCCGCCAGGCCATCGTGCACTTCTACAACTCGACCAGCGTCCTGCAGAGGCGGGTGGTGTTCGGTCTGGACCGCGCCGGGATCACCGAGATCGCCACCAGCGCCGCCCGGCTGGTCCGCAAGTACGAGGCGACCATCCCCCAGACGGCGGTGAGCTACGAGTACTCGCCGGAGAGCTTCACCGGCACCGAGCCGGACTACGCGGTGGAGGTGTGCGCGGCGGTGATGGACATCATCGATCCGAGCCCCGATCACAAGATGATCATCAACCTGCCCAACACCGTGGAGATGTTCGGGCCCAACGTGTACGCCGACGTCATCGAGTTCGTCCACCGCAACCTCCCCCGCCGCCAGGCCGTCTCGCTCAGCGTCCACCCCCACAACGACCGCGGCACCGCCGTCGCCGCCGCCGAGCTGGCCCAACTGGCCGGCGCCGACCGGGTGGAGGGCACCCTGTTCGGCAACGGTGAGCGCACCGGCAACGTCGACGTCGTCACCCTTGCGCTCAACCTCATGACCGAGGGCATCGACCCCCGGCTGGACCTGCACGACATCGACCATCTGCGCCAGGTCGCCGAGTACTGCAACCGCCTACCGGTCCACCCCCGCCACCCCTACGCCGGCGACCTGGTCTACACCGCGTTCTCCGGGTCCCACCAGGACGCCATCAAGAAGGGGATGGGCGCCCTGCCCGACGACTACGGGCAGTGGGAGGTCCCGTACCTGCCCATCGACCCCAAGCACGTGGGCCGCACCTACGAGGCCATCATCCGGGTCAACAGCCAGTCGGGTAAGGGCGGTGTGGCCTACCTGATGGACTTCGAGCACAGCCTGGACCTGCCCCGGGGCTTGCAGATCGAGTTCTCCAAGACGGTGCAGGCCATCACCGAGGCCAGCGGCACGGAGATCAAACCGGGGGAGATGTGGGATGCGTTCACGGCCAAGTACCTGGCCGAGGACGCCAACATGCGGCTGATCTCCTCGGAGGTGTCCTCCGGTGAGAATGGCACCCGGGTCACGGCCCAGGTCCTCGTAGACGGCGCCCATCGGACCATAACCGGCCAGGGCAACGGTCCCCTCGACGCCCTGGTGAACGGGTTGCGCGAAGGCGTGGGCATCGATATCCAGGTCGACGACTACCACGAGCACGCTCTCACCTCGGGATCGGAGGCCAGCGCCGCGGCCTACGTCCAGGCGACGGGGCCCGGCGGGGTGAAGTTGTGGGGGGTGGGCATACACTCGAGCATCCTCGACGCCACCCTGGCGGCGGTCATCTCGGCCGCCAACCGGCTGCGCGACGGCGTAGGCTAGGGGACCATGTCCGTGCAGCCCACCGAAACCGAAGCTCCGCCTCGCGGTCACGTCCGCATCGTCTACCTCGGTCCGGTCATGCCGCACTGGAGGGTCGACTCGGACTTCGGCGAGCGCAACGTGATCGAGGACTTCCGCCAGCGGGCCCTGGCCCGGCTGCTGCTGCTTCCCCCCCACGATCCCCAGTTCCGCCGCAACCGGGAGCGGGTGATCCGCGACGCCGAGCGGGAGAACCTCTTGATCGACTGGGACCTGGGCCAGCCCGAGGACGAGAGCGGCAGCTGAGTTGACAGCTCTCCACGGGGTGGCCGAGGAGAGCTTCGCGGCGGACGCCTCTCCGGGGCAGCACTACCTCAACCGGGAGCTGTCCACCCTCGACTTCAACGGGCGCGTCCTGGCCCTGGCCGAGAACTCCGACCTACCCCTGCTCGAGAGGGTCAAGTTCTTCGCCATCTTCGCCACCAACATGGACGAGTTCTTCCAGGTGCGGGTGGCCGGCTTGATGGACCAGTTGGCGGCCGGCATAGGTACCGCCCCCGACCGGCTGTCGGTCAGCGACCAGCTCAAGGCCATCCGGGCGGCCACCGAGGTCCTGCTCGAACGGCGGGCCCGGGCCTTCGTCTCCGACGTCCTGCCCGGCCTGGCCAGCCACGGCATCGACCTCTGCGGGTGGGGCTCGCTCAGCCAGGCCGACCAGGAGTGGGCGTCGCGGGTGTTCCAGGAGCGGATCTTCCCGGTCCTCACCCCCCTGGCCGTGGACCCCGGCCATCCCTTCCCCTACATCTCCAACCTGTCACTCAACCTGGCCGTGATCGTCCGGGACCCCTCCGGTGGCGAGCGACGCTTCGCCCGGGTCAAGGTGCCCCCGCTGCTCCCCGGGCTCCTGGCCATGCCCGACGGACGACGCTTCGTCACCCTCGAGCAGGTCATCGCCGCCCACCTCGGGGACCTCTTCCCCGGGATGGAGATCGTCAGCCATCATCCGTTCCGGGTGACCCGCAACGCCGACCTGACCCTCGAGGAGGAGGAGGCCGACGATCTGCTGGTCGCGGTCGAGATGGAGCTGCGCCGCCGCCGCTTCGGTCGGGCGGTCCGCTTGGAAGTGGACTCCTCCATGACCGAGGAGGTGCGTACCCTCCTCGCCCGGGAACTGGATCTGCGGCCCGAGGACGTCTACGAGGGACCCGGCCCGATCGACCACACTGCGCTGTGGCAGATCTACCAGTTGGACCGGCCCGAGCTGAAGGACGAGCCGTTCGTGCCGGTCAAGCCCTTCCGTGTGGGAGGCGCCGACGGTGAGGCCACTGACATCTTCGCCGCCATGAGGTCGGGGGACATCCTCGTCCAGCACCCTTATGAGAGCTTCGCCGACTCGGTCGAGGAGTTCATCGATCAGGCGTCGCGCGACCCCGACGTACTGGCCATCAAACAGACTCTCTACCGGACCTCTGGTGACAGCGCCATCGTCAGATCACTGATCCGGGCGGCCGAGCGGGGCAAGCAGGTGGCCGCCCTGGTCGAGCTCAAGGCGCGCGGTGACGAGGCGGCCAACATCGGGTTCGCTCGCGCCCTGGAGCGGGCCGGAGTCCATGTGGTCTACGGGCTGGTCGGTTTGAAGACCCACTCCAAGATCGCTCTCGTGGTCCGCCAGGAGGGGGAGGGCATAACCCGCTATTGCCACATCGGTACCGGGAACTACAACGCCAGCACCGCCCGGACCTACGAGGACGTGGGCATCCTGACCGCCCGACCGGAGCTCGGCGGTGACCTCACCGACCTGTTCAACTACCTGACCGGCTACAGCCGGCGGGTGGACTACCGCCGGCTGCTCGTGGCCCCGAGCGCGTTGCGGACCCGGATGCTCGAGCTGATCGATCGGGAAGCCTCCTTCGGCGAGGCCGGCCGGATGGTCTGGAAGCTCAACAACCTGGTGGATCCCGGGGTCATCGACGCTCTGTACCGGGCATCGCAGGCCGGGGCCCGGATCGATCTGATCGTCAGGGGCATCTGCTGCCTGCGCCCTGGGGTGGCCGGGCTATCAGAGGGCATCCGGGTCCGCAGCCTGGTCGGCCGCTGGCTCGAGCACTCCCGCATCTACTACTTCGGGGCGGGGTCGGGTAGCGACGAGCTCGACACCGGCCGGTTCTACATCGGCTCGGCCGACATGATGGAACGCAACCTCGACCGGCGGGTCGAAGCGGTCGTGCCCATCGAGTCGGCCGACCTGCAGGGTCGCTTGCGGGAGATTCTGCTCACCGAGATGGCCGACGACGTGCTCACCTGGGTCCTGTCCCCCGAAGGGGCGTGGCACAAGCTCCCGGTGGATCGCAACTTCAACGCCCAGCTGCGTCTCCAAGAGCTCGCCGTGGCCCGAGCCCGACGGCGCATGGAGGCCGAGAACGCCATGATGCTCACCGAGGCCGAGACCTCGGCAGGGAGCCTGTCGGGAACGCTGCGGTGACCGTCGCACCCCGCCCTGTCATGGCGGCCGGCGGGGTGGTGTGGCGACGCAACGGCGAAGGTGAACTCGAGGTGATCCTCGTGCACCGCCCCCGCTACGACGACTGGAGCCTGCCCAAGGGAAAGCTGGACCCCGGCGAGACCGACGAGCAGGCCGCCCTGCGGGAGGTCGAAGAGGAGACCTGCGTGGTGGGCGCCCTCGGACCCGAGCTGCCGACCACGACCTACCTGGATCGAAGCGGCAAGCACAAGCGGGTGCGCTACTGGGCCATGACGGTGGTGTCGGGAACGCCGACCGGCGCCAACGAAGTGGACCGGGCCGAGTGGGTGGGCTTCCACGCAGCCACCGAACGGATCAGCTACGAGCGCGACGTGATGGTCCTGCGAGCCCTCCCGGGGGCCATCGGGGTCTAGACGGGCGTTCCGACCCGGGGCGCCTGACCCCGGTGGACCGCGTCCCGGCGGTGGGCGTGGCGGAGGCTCAGATGCTCTGGGGCAGCAGCAGGATCACGTTCTCGAAGCAGAACCACAGGGGCACGGCGCAAACGGCGAACCCCACGACGTAGGCCGACAGTCGTCGCCACCGGCGGGCGCGGTTGATGGCCAGCCGGGTGGCTACCCACAAGACGACGAAGGCCAGACCGTAGAGGATGGACGGCGGCCACGCGCTCGCCCGGCCCTGCCCCAGGTTGGAGACGAGGGTGGGGGCCGCCGTCGTGGCCGTGGTGGCCTGGTTGGGGGAGGCGTCGCCGGGCAGGACGGTCGGCTTGCTCGGCGCCACCGGGGGCGGCGCCTTCACCAGCCCGGCCTGGCCCTTCAAACGGGCGAACACCACCAGCCGGGTGCTGGCCGAGAAGATGGGATTGCACGTAGTGAGGGTCAGTTGGGGGAACGGCGTCGGGTCGAGGACGCTGACGTCGTCGGGGTTGACCACGATGGGAGCCTGGCTGACCAGGTACACCCAGGTGCGGCCGTTGAGGTCGGTGATGTCGATGGCGTCGCCGACGGTGAGCTTGTTGAGCTCGAAGAATGGCGCTCCGTAGGTGGTGCGGTGTCCGGCGATGGCGGCGTTGCCGACCTGGCCGGGGTAGGCCGTGCCGGTGTAGTGGCCCGGCCCTCGACGCAGATCGGCTTCGTCGGTGCCCTCGACCACGTACTTGTCCACGCCGATCGATTTGATCACCAGGTGCTCGATGGCTCCCCCGGCGGGCACCGCCGGCAGCACGTCCTCGGTCGGCACGGTGGTGGCGGCCGAGGCCGGGGCGGTGGTCGAGGTCGTGGTGGCCGGCGGGGCCCCTGGGCTTGGTACTCCGGTGCTGCCGGAGGTCGGGGTGGCGGTGTTCGGCGACGCCGTGGTGTGGGCCGGTGTGCTGTGCAGGGCGGCGTTGAACTGCTGGGCCAGCGAGTGCTGGTTGCGGGCCTCGGTGATGTTGGTGCCGAAGAGCTGGTACACCACGAAGAGCAGCACGACCACGCCCAGCGTGATCAGGGCGAGGCCGATCTCCCGGGCTGTCCGGCGGGCCACGCCCATCGGTGCTCGGCGGGATGCGACCGGCGGTGGCTGCTCTGCTTCCCCGGCGGCCGGGGCCTCGTCTGCCACCAGACCAGGTTAAGCGGCTCTCGGCGGCGAGTCCCGTCGCCACCCTGGCAGACTGATTGAATGTCGGTGACCGTGGTACGTCACGCCCACGCCGTGTCGCGCCGGCACTGGGAGGGCGACGACGCCTGGCGGGTGCTCTCCCCCAAGGGGGAGGCGCAGGCCGGCCTCCTGGTCGCCCCGCTCCTGGCTGGTCGCCCGACCCGGATCGTGTCGAGCCCCTACCTGCGGTGCGTGGCCACGGTCGAGCCGTTGGCCGCCGCCACCGGGCTGGTCGTCGAGCCGGACGGCCGCCTGGCCGAGGGCAACGATCGCCCCGCCGTGGACCTGGTCCGGTCGCTCCAGGACTCCGGGGAGCGCGCCGTGGTCTGCAGTCATGGTGACGTGATCCCTCATCTGCTGGTGGTGCTGGCCAACGAGGACGGGGTGGACCTCGGCCCGGACCCTCGGGTGGAGAAAGGATCGGTCTGGATCCTCGAAGGCGACCGCGGTCGCTTCACCTCTGCCCGCCACATCCCTCCGCCCGTGCCCTGAGAGGGGCGGTTCGGGGGGCCGGCGTGGGCGGGGCCGGGCCGGTAGGCGGGATGGTCTCAGCGGCGGAGGAGACCCTTGCGTTTGGGGGGAGCTGAGGGGAGTATGTCGTCATCGGTGGGGGTCCAGCCCATCACCTCCACCGTGCTGCGGGACGGGGCCGAAGGGGCCGAAGCCGCCCCGGACGCCGCTTCGGACTTTTCGGGGGTGGGCTCGGGGGTCGGGCGGGCGGGGCGCTTGATGGCGATCGTCGGCGCCTCTTCGACCATGTCGTCGCTGGCTGGGGAGATCCCGCTCAAGCCGCCGAGACCCGACAGGCTCGGTAGCGGTCGGGCGCCCATCGAGCTGCCGTCGGTCGAGGGGGGACGGAGCGCGGAGATGGAGTTGCCGCCCAGTGAACCGCCCCCCGAAGCGGAAGCCATGGGGGACAGTCCGCTGGAGATACCCCCGGCGAGGATGCTGGGACTCTTGCGGATCGGCCCGTCGGCCAAGCCGCCCGGGGGCGCCCCCATCGGATTCGGGGGGGGAGTGAGGGGGCTAGGGGCCCGTCGCTCGACGGGCGGCGCGCCGGACGCGGGCGCCCGAACCCCGCCGAGGGGGGCCGGCGCGGGCGGCGGCGTTCGAAGCGCGCCGGTAGGGAAACTGGGTTCGCTGGAGGGAACCCCGGCCGCGGGCGGCCCTTCGGACGATCGGCTATCAGGGCCACCGACCGCCTTCGGGTCCGGACCGGGGCCCGTCGCCGGCTCGGTCCGGGCTGGGGCGCCGGGCTCGGTGTCGTCTCCTTCTCCGGCCACTGCGTCCCGCAGCGCGTCAGCCAGAGAGGCGTGCAGCGCCTGGCGGTCGAACGGTCGGGATTCTTCTGCCATGTCAGCGTTATCGGCACAGGTGATCAGCCACCTTGAGGGCAACGGCGGCGCTCCCCGCCGTCTGGTCGCCCCCGGCGCGCATCGGAGCGCCTTTTAGTGGTATCCAGGCAAGAGCGGTTGACCCACTCGGGGGCCGTGGCGACCTTCGGGCGCCGAGTGCGTACGCTCTGCACTTGATGGCTGAGTTCAGCGTCGCGGCGATGCGCTCGCAAGTCGCCGCGGTTGTCGGCTCGGCGAGGGTGCGGGCCGCGGCCTCCTACCCGTTCCGTCTCGGGCCGGCCGATTCCGACTGGAAGAGCCGGCCCTTCGCCGGCCTGGCCGTGGTCAACAACCTGTCGGGCAGCGGCGACGCCCTGGTCACCGTGGCCTTGGCCGGATCGGTGTTCGTGAGCGTCTCGCTCAACGCGGCGCGCGGCCGCACGGCTCTGGGGCTGATCTGCACGGTGCTGCCCTTCGCGGTGGTCGGACCGTTCGTCGGCCCCGCCATAGACCGCATGCGGGGCGGGCGGCGCCTCATCGTGTTCCTCGCCGCCGCCGGCCGGCTGGTGGCCTGTCTGCTCATGGCGGCGTGGATCCACAGCCTCCTGCTGTTCCCCGCGGCGTTCTTGAGCCTGGTGTGCTCCAAGACCCACGCCGTGGCCAAAGCGGCGCTCGTCCCGGCGGTGGTGGACGGCGAGCAGGACCTGGTGCGGGCCAACTCGAGGCTGGCCGTCGGCGGCGCGGCCATCACCTCGTTGGCGGCCGGGGTGGGTGGCCTCATCTACAAGCTGCTCGGATCGCGGGTACTGCTCGATCTCGACGTGTTCGTGTTCGCGGCCTGCGCCGGCCTCTGCCTCCAACTCCTCGGCAAGGACCCCGAGCCGAAGGACCCCGAGCCGAAGGACCCCGAGCCGGTCGGGGCTGCCGCTCACGGGCCGCGGCGGCGGTTCGCCCCGGGAGGCCCCCAGCCGCCGGTCGGAGCGGGCCCTGGTTTCGGGCTGGCCCGCCTGGCCGCCCGCCTGGCCGGCCGGTTCGGGGCCGGCGGCCCGCTGGTGGTGGCCCGCCCGTTGCGTCTGGCGTCGGTCGCCATGGCCGGCATGAGGGCGGTCGCCGGGTTCCTCACCGCTCTCGTCATCTTCGCCTTCCGGCGCGGCGACGCCCCATTGTTCTGGTACGGGTTGGTGGCCGTGGCCAGCGTGGGCGGCAACTTCGGCGGGGCCATCCTGGCTCCCCGGCTACGGCCGTTGGTGACCGAGCGCCTGCTCGTCGGAGCGGCCGCGGTGCTCATCGGGGTGACGGCTGTCGGCTTGACCTTCTTCTCGGCGTGGTCGCGCCGACCCGCGGCGGTGGGTTTGGCCCTCGTCGTGGCGTTGGGAGCCAGCCTGGCCAAAACTGCGTTCGATGCCATCGTCCAGCGCGACACCCCCGACCGGGACCGGAGCCGCCTCTTCGCCGGCTTCGAGTCGGTGTTCCAGCTTGCCTGGGTGGGGGGAGCGCTGCTGCCGACGCTGCTGCCCATCCCCCTCCTCGTCGGCTTCCTCCTCGTCGCGGTGATAGTGGCTTCGACCTCGACGGTCTTCGTAGCCGGCTTGGCCCGAGACGGGTGGGTGCCTCCCGCGCCCGCCGCGGGCCGGAACCGGCTTCGGGGCGCCGATTCCGGGGGTGGCCCGGTGTCCTGGTCTCCACCGCCTCCTCGCCCGGCCCCCCCGGCCCCATCGGCCCCGCAGGCGCCGCGGGGCGGGGCGGGTCCGCTCGACCGGGCCTAGACCGAGGCGGCGGGGGGACCCGGGGCCGGGGTCTCGGCGGAGCTGGAGAGCTCAGTCCTGGTCGAACTCGAGGCGGGCCAGCCACAACCCGGGGGCGGCCAGCTCGGCGGGCGTGGGGAGCTCGCGGGGCGATCGCCACAGGGGAGCCAGGCCCTCCTCGCCGGCTCTCTCCACGATCCCTTTGATGAACGCCTGGCCCTGCTCGTAGCTGGCCGCATCGAGGCTCACCCCGAAGAGCTGGCCGAGCACCCGCGCCCCATCGTTCTCCTCGAGGCGGTGCCGGCGCAGGGCCTCGGTGAGAGGGCCGTAGGAAGAGATCAGGCGCCTACCGACCGTGTCCATCACGTGATCGACGTAGCCCACCACGGTGGCGAGGAGGGCTCTGAGCGGCACCTGGATCTGGCGCTGGGCGTCGTTCTGCATCTCCTCGAGGAGGGTGGCCGGGTCGCCGAACGCGGCCTGCAGCCCAGCCATGTCGTTGAGGTCGATGTCACCGAGGCGCTGCTCGAGGGACTGCGACGATGGGGAGAAAGCGCCGACGTAGGACTCGATCAGCTCTTCGAGGCGGGCCCGCACGTGGGGCCGTCCGAGCACGCCGTGGTGGGCGGTCTCGCGCAGGCAGATCCACATGCGCACGTCATCGGCCCCGAGGCTCCAGTCGGTGGCGAAACGGTCGATGGCGTCGGGCACCACCAGCAACTCGGAGCGGAGCGGACGGGGCATGGGCAGGTCGTACTGGCCCATGGCCCGGGTGGCGAGTTGGCCGACCATGGAGCCGGCCTGCAACCCGAACAGGAACGGCCCGAGGACCTGGGGCAGGTTGGCGAACAGCTGGGCCATCGGATCGCCCCCGGGCAGGCCCGATCCCGGCTCGCCCGGACCGGCGAACCACGGGCCGCCGGCCCCGGGCTGCGGGCCGGCCGGGGTCATGCGGGCGGCCAGCCGCTCGAGCAGGGGCCTCCAGTCGTCGAGGGTGCGCAGCGCCCACTGGGTACGGGTCACCGCCGAAACGGTCAGGACCCCGGCGCTACCGACGTCCAGCCCGGTAGCCTCCGACACGTGCATCTCCGCCACGCGCATCAGTTCCTCGAGGCGGACCCTCGACAGCGGGTCGGGGTTGGCCTCCGAGGATCCACCCGATGCCGCCCACTGGGCCATCTGGCGGGCTATCTCCCAGTTGAGAGGTCCCTGGCCGGTGAAGAAGCGGGCCAGATTCCTCATCAGGTCGCCGAGCGGTCCGCCTTCGAAAGGGTTGCCGCCCCCGAAACTGTCGGGCGTGCTCACCACGCCCCCTCTCTGGTTCGCGAGTCGGCCATGCGGGCATCGTAGGTTCCGTGTCGACCGTAGTGGTCACCGGGGCGGCCGGCTCGCTCGGATCGAGGGTCCTAGAGCAGCTTCTGGCCCGGCCCGACGTGCAGCGCACCGTCGCGGTGGATCTGGTGCCGGTGGCCGCCAAGAATCCCCGTCTCGACGCCCGGGTGGTCGACCTGGCCGTGGCCGGCGGCCCTGTCGACTCGGAGCTCGAGCGGGTCATGCAGGGAGCCGACGCCGTCTTGCACCTGGCCTGGAGCCTGCCCGACGGTAAGGGCGCGACGCCTGCCGACCTGGAGATCGCGGCGGCTGCCAACCAGCGTTCGCTGTCGCGGGTGCTGCGGGCTTCGGCCAAGGCCGGGGTGGCGTCTGTCGTGTACGTGTCGAGCGCCACTGTGTACGGCGCCTGGGCGGACAACAAGATTCCGCTCACCGAAGACGCCAACCTCCGGCCCAACCCGGAGTTCTCCTTCGCCGTGTCCAAGGCCGAATCCGAGCGACTCCTCGCCGAGTGGACCGAGACCTACCCGGCGGTGGCGGTGGCGGTGCTGCGGCCCACTGTCACCGTCGGCACCGACGGTCGGCCGATCTACCAGGCTCTGGGTATCACCCGGGCCCCCCGCCTCGGTGACGAGGGGCGTCCGGTGCAGTACCTGCACGTAGACGACCTGGCCTCGGCGGTGGTGCTGGCCTGGGAGGTCCGCCTGCGGGGCGTATTCAATGTGGCCCCTGACAGCGGGATCCCCGAGGAGCAGGCCCGGGCCCTCGCCGGCGGGGTGGCCAAGGTCTCGGTGCCCGACCGGTTGGCCGCCCGCCTGGCGTCGCTCGGCTGGCGCCTCTGGCGGCAGGGGGTGCCCCTAGAGGCGCAGGCCTACGCCACCCACCCGTGGGTCGTGGCCCCCGACCGCCTGAAAGCGGCCGGCTGGGCCCCTGGCTATTCCAGCGAGGAGGCCCTGGTCGCCACCGATGACCGGCTCCACTGGGACGATCTGCCCCCGGGCCGGCGCCAGAACCTCAACCTCGTGGTGGTGGTGTTGGTCTCGACGACGCTGGGAGCCACCGTCGCCGGTGTGATCGCCGCCCTGGTACGGCGCCGCCGCCGTCGATCGACGCGCTGAACCCCCGGCCGGCGCGCCGCCCGGCGTCAGTCGCCGCCGGGCTCGTTGGTGATGGTCACCGTGGTGGTCAGGGTCCGACCCGAGTGCAGGTAAGTGATGGGGACGGCGTCGCCGGGGAGGCACCGGTCCACTTCGGCGACCAGGGTCCCCGTCGAGGTGACCGGCTGGCCGTCCAGGGAGGTGATGATGTCGTGGGTCTGGACGCCGGCCCGCCCCGCCGGGCCGGTGCTCGACACGTTCCCCGCCAGCACCCCCCCGGCCAGGCCCATCTGGTGGGCCATGGCGCTAGGCACGTCGATGGGGTCGGTGATGCCGAGCCAGGGATGGCTCACCGGGACGCCCTCGACGAGCTCCGTGGCGACGCGGGACACCTCGTCGATGGGTGCGGCGAAGGTGAGGGCCTGATCGGACTGGCTGGCCGGCTGCAAGCCGAGGGTGAGGCCGACCACCTGTCCGAACTGGTTGAGGAGAGGATTTCCCGAAGCGCTGGGGCTGACGGCGGTCATCGACACTGCGAGCAGGCCGTCCATGTCCGTGCCGTCGACCAGCGACACGGTCCGGTCCTGGGCGCTGACCAGCCCGGGGGACAGGGAAGGGGCCGATCGGGAGCCTACGGCGAGCACGGCGGTGGCATCGCTCAGGCTGGCCACCGACCCGAGATCGGCGGGGCTGACCACGGCCGAGGCCGGGCTGGTCACTTTGATCACGGCCAGACCGGACAGCGCGTCGGTGCCCACGAGCACGGCTTTGGACGACTCCCCGGTCGGATAGGTGACCTGGATGGAGCCGAAGTAGCCGTCGGCCAGGGCCCGAGCGAAGATGGTGCGGTCGGTGACCACGAAGGTGTGACCGTCGGCCGACTGGCTGAAGATCAAACCCGACCCGGCCGCCGGTCCCGAAGCACCGTCCACGGTGACCGCCACGACCGACAGCGAGGCGCTGTCGTCGATGGCCGTCCAGTCGGTCGCCTGGGGCCCGGCGGCGGCCAGCGAGATGGACGGCGTGGACGCCGCGGTCGATCGCAGAACCGTCCGCGATTGGAGCAACATCCCGCTGGCCACGCCGACGCCGGTCGCCGCGGTGGCTCCTATCAGCCCGGCGATGAGGGCGATGGCCCAACTGCTGCGCAGGACCCCGGATCGTGCCGGCGTGCCCCGCCGGCCGCCCGGACCTGTCGCCAGCTCCAGGGTGGGCGCCCCCGACGACCGCTCGGAAGGGTGGCGCCACAACCGGTCTTCGGGGGGCAGCCAGGCGAACACGGGGCCGTCATCGGGTGCCGCCCAGTCGCCGGCGGGGTCGGGGAACTCCGGGAGATCTTCGCCGTCATCTGACGGATCGGGGGCCCCGGGCCGGTACTCCACGCCGGTGGAGCCTAACGATCAAGGTCGGGCCGCGGACATCGGGCCGGCAATGACGGAAACCTCTACGTCCCCCACCGCGCCCCTGTGAGTCGTACGATGAACACGTGAGCGGTTACCAGCACGAGCCCGGCGACGGCGAGGTGGTCTGGGTCGGGTTGACCACTGAACCACTTTCCATGGACCGGGCCGCGCGGTGGGTGCAGAGAGCAGACTGCGGGGCGGCCGTGGTCTTCAGCGGGATGGTCCGCGACCACGCCCCCGGCCGGGACGGCGTAGATGAGGTCGAATACGAGGCCTACGACACCCAGGTGGAACCCCGGCTGCGCCGCATCGCCGAGTCGGCCCGCGAGCGTGGCCCGGGAATCGGCCGGGTGGTCATCTGGCACCGTTTCGGGACGCTCGGGGTGGGCGACTCCTCGGTCGTGGTGGCAGTCTCCTCACACCACCGGGCCGAGGCCTTCGAAGCGGCGCGCTACTGCATCGACACGGTCAAGACGTCGGTGCCGATCTGGAAGCGCGAACGTTGGGAGGACGGCGAGGACTGGGGACTCGACGCTCACGAGGTGGCCGAGGTCAGTCCGTGATGATGGCCTCCTCGACGACCGTCCTGTCGAACCTGGCCTATCTGATCGGTGCGGTCGTGCTGGCCATCCTCGTGGGTCTGGGCGTCTGGCTCCGCCATCGTCAGCCCAAATCGGTCGACGCCACCATCTCCAGTTTCCGTCGCGGTCTGTCCGCGCTCGCTCCCGAGGAGGGGGGCCCGCAGTCGCGCCCCGCGGACACGCCCCGGATACGCGCTACGCCGGTGGGGCTGAGCCACGTCCGTCTCGAGGACTCGCCGCCCCGGGTCCGGCCCGACGCCGGCTCCGGCGACCAACGCGGGGGAGCCGAGGCTGGCTAGGGACCTGGCCATCGACCTGGGGACGGCCAACACCCTGGTCTACTCGCGGGGTCGGGGCATCGTGTTGAACGAGCCGACCGTCATCGCGCTGAACTCGCGAACCCAGGAAGTGCTGGCCATGGGTCACGAGGCGTGGCAGATGATCGGCCGGACCCCCGGCTACATCGTGGCCGTTCGCCCGCTGCGCAAGGGCGCCATCACCGACTTCGACATCACCCAGCGCATGATCCGCCTGCTCCTCCAGCGCGCCGGCGTGTCACGCTTCAACCGGCCCCGGGTACTCATCTGCGTGCCGTCGGCCATCACCGAGGTGGAGCGCCGGGCCGTAGAGGAAGCGGCGCGGGGGGCGGGGGCCAACGGGGCTTTCCTGATCGAACAGCCCATGGCCGCGGCCATCGGGGCCGGTCTGCCCATCCACGAGCCGCTCGGCAACATGGTGGTGGACGTGGGAGGGGGCACCACCGAGACGGCGGTGATCTCGCTCGGGGGGATCGTGGCTCTCGAAGCCATCCGGGTGGGGTCGTTCGACATCGACGCCTCCATCCAGACCTACGTGCGGCGGGAGTACGGCATCGCGGTGGGCGAACGCACCGCCGAGGAGATCAAGCTGGCCATCGGCTCGGCGTGGCCGTCGGAGCGCGACATGGTCAAGGCCGAGGTGCGCGGTCGTGACCTGATGTCGGGGCTGCCCAAGACGGTGATCCTCTCCCCCGAGGAGGTGCGGGACGCCATCGAGGAACAGGTCGGGGCCATCGTGGACTCGGTGGTGAAGTGCCTGGGCAATTCGCCGCCCGAGTTGGCTCAGGACCTCATCAGCCAGGGCATCCATCTGGTGGGCGGCGGGGGCATGCTGGCCGGCCTCGACCGCCGCCTCGAAGCCGAGACGTCCCTGCCGGTGAACCTCGTCGAGGCGCCCCTCGAGTGCGTGGTCCTGGGCGCCGGCCGCTGCCTCGAGGAGTTCGACGCGGTGCGCGACCTGTTCATGAAGTAGGTCAGCCGTCCAGGCCGCGCCCGGTGAGGTCCTCGGCCGCCTGGCGTACCTGCCAGTCGCGGTCGGCCAGGGCGGCCTCCAGGGCGGCCTGTACGTCGGGCCCGTCGAAAGCGGCGAGGGCCAGCACCGCCCGACGCCGCACCGCCGGCTTGTCGCCCCTGGCGGCCAGCACCGCGGCGCGCCCCGAGGGCGGCTGATCGGCGCCGATGGCTCCGATGGCCGCCACCGCGGCCTCCCGGCAGAGCGGGTCGCGGTGCTCGGCGGCGACCGCGGCCAGGGCGTCGAGGGCACCGGGTGCGGCGGCGGGGCCGACTTCGCCCAGGGCGAAGCACGACGCCTCGACGACCTCCGCGGCCGGGTCGGCCAGTCCGCCGACCAGTAGCGCTACGGCCGCGATGCCCTGGTGGTGGGCCAGTTCGGCGGCGCGGGCTCGGACCGACGGTGCCGGGTCGGCGCCAGCGTCGACCAGGTCGGCCAGGGCCAGGTCACCGAGGCGGTCGAGAGCCCCCAGAGCGGTGGCCCGGATCGCCGGCTCGGGATCGTCGAGGGCCTGGCGGGCGGTGTGGCGGGCCGCCGGACGGACCTCGCCCTGGGCGTGCCCGGCCATGGCCACGCGGCGCCGCCGCTGGGACGCGTCGCGCCCCAGCCCGCTCACTGGTTGGCGGCGTGGTGCAGCATGCCGGCCAGGGCCCAGGCCAGGCCGCCCAGTGCCGACGCGATCACCAGACCTATGAGCAACGCGATGATGATCAGCCCGGTGCTGGATCCGACCACTCTCAGGACCCGGTGCTCGCCGCGCTCTCGGTAGCTCAAGGCTGGACTCTCCTCTGTACTGCCGAAACCACCTCGGGCATGGCAGGCTGTGCCCGCTCCAGGCGCTCGTTCCGATCCGGGCGGGCGACCGGGTCAGTAGAAGAACAAAAAGACGACGTGACCACTTCCGAGGAGATTCTACAAGAGCCGCGCCGCCAAGAGCCGCGGCCGCGGACCAGGCGCCGGCGGGTGCTGCTGACGGTGATCAGCGCGGTGGTGGTCGTGGTGGCCGTGATCGCTGTCTGGTTGAAGACCGGGGCCGACGGTTACTACGTCCTTTCACCCGGCCAGGCCCCGCTGGTCACCGCGTCGGGGGAGTGCCGCCCCGTCGGCGGGGGGGATTTCTCCACCTCGAGCGGCCAGCCGTGCGTGCAACTGGTCGTCCCGGCCGAGCGGAGCCACCCCGTGGACGGGCAGATCCTCATGGTCGACGTCTACCAGGGGAAGCCCACTCCGTGGCAGTACCTGCTCTACAAGCTCCACCTCCTGAAGCGTTTCGGCAACGACGCAGTGTTTTTGCCCAACGCCGCCATCGTCGGAAACGGCACCGCCTCCCAGGTCTCCTGCCAGGATGCCCAGCAGGCCGTTCAGGCGACCTCGGCGGCGCCGGTCGCGGCGCTGCGTCAGCTCGGCTACCAGGTCAAGGAGAACGATCTGGGCGCCCAGGTGGACACCGTCCTGTCGGGCTCGGCCGCGGCCGCGGCGGGACTGCGCTGCGACGACCTGATCACCGGGGTCAACGGGATTCCCGTGCACACCGCGGCCGACGTGGGCAAGGCCCTCACCGGCCTGCGGCCCGGCACCTCGGTCCACGTGACGGTCACCCGTCACGACGGCAAGTCCGACCAGACGGTGCCGATCACCGTCCGGCTGGGCAGCCTTCCGGCCCTCGGGGGGGCCCCGGCCGACCCGAACAAGGGATTTCTGGGTATCGAGACCGAGACCCGGATCACCTATGACCTGCCCATCCCGCTCCAGGCCCAGGTCGGCTCCATCGGCGGACCCTCGGACGGTCTCGCGCTGGCGCTGGGCTTCATCGACACGCTCGGAGGCGGTCACCTGACCGGCGGGCTGAAGGTGGCCGCCACCGGCCAGATCGAGCCCGACGGCTCGGTCGTCGAGATCGGTGGGGCGGCCCAGAAGGCGGTGGCCGTCCGCCAGGCGGGCGCACAGGTGTTCCTCGTCCCGCCGGGTAACTACAAAGAGGCCAAGAGCGAGGCGGGCCACGTGAAGGTGTTCGCGGTGGCGTCGCTCAGCCAGGCGCTCCGCGATCTCGAATCGCTGGGCGGCCAGGTCCCGCCCCCGGTGTCGTCGACCACGACGGTGCCCAAGTGAGCGGCTCGTGTCGCTGACGGAGTCCCAACTCCTGTTCGCTTCCGAGTTCCTCACCCTCGTCGTAACCGCCTCGTTCCTCACCCTGGTCGCTCTGCGCGCCGGCTCGGACCTGGTCACCGCCGCCACCGCTGCCGCCCCGGTGACCGGGTCACGGCCGAGGCCGCCGTTCGCCGGGCGGCGGGGGCTGGTCGAGGTGGCCCTGGTCGTCCTCGGGGGGGCGGCGTTCGTGCACGGGTCACTCCTCGTGACAGGAGCCCAGGTGAGGTGGGTGGGAGCGGCCCGACTGGCTGCCGCCGCCACCATCGCCTTGGCCCTCCCGCACCCCCTGGTCCTCGGCGAAGGTCGGCGCAGCCCGGTGGGTCTGCTCGGGCAGGCGGCGACTGCGGCCTTTGCCGGGGCGGGGGCGGTCGAGGCGCTGGGTGGCCCGGGGCCCTCGGCCGAGATACTCCTCGTCGTGGGCTCCGCGGCGGCCGCCGCCGCGCTGCTCGCGGCGGCCCGCCATTCGATCGCATTGCGGGTGGCGGCCAGTACTTCGGTGACCCTCCTCATCGTGGTCGTCGTACTGGCCCTTTCCCTATCCGCGGTCATTTCCTCCCGGCTCGAGTCGGAGGAGTTGAGCCGGCTGTCGGGCCAGGCCTCCTTCGAACGGTCGGCCGTCACCGCATCGGCGGCGGTGGCTGCCGCCTCGCAGGCGCTCGGAGCAACCCTGTCGCAGGCGTTCTCGGGGACGCCCGACGATCCCCTCTCGCGCTTCGCGGCCGGCTCCCCCGCCGAGCAGGCCGACGCGGCGTCGGCGATCCGGTCCCGGCTGCTGGCGGTCTCTCCCACAACGGCCTCGGTGCTGGCCTACACGGACCCCTCCGGTGGGCGCCTGGTGTCGTCCCCGGCCGCTCCGGACCTGGCGGCGGGCGGCCTCGCCGCCGTCGTCCCGGCTTCGTGTGCGGCCGGCCGCCAGGGCCTGTTCGACCTGAGCGGCGTGCTCTACCTGGCCGCGTCCACGCCCGTCTGTGACGGAGCCGGAGGCCGGCTCGGAGCGGCGGTCGCGGCCCGGACTCTCGACGCCGCCTATCTGGCCGGGCAGGTCGCCAAACAGCCGCAGGTGGCGCTGGCCCTGCTGCAGGGGTCGAAGGTCCTGGCTGCGGCCGGTATCAGCGAAGCCGCGGCGAGTTCCGAAGCGGCCCGGTTGCGTGTCGGCCCCGGCCAGTCGGAGACGGCGGCGGTAGGGGAGCGCTACGCCGCGGCCGTGGGGCTGACCGTCGCCGCCGGCCGATCGCAATCGCCGGCCGTGCTGCTCCTGAGCGACCGGGTCGACACCGTCCGGTCGACCCGTGACCAGCTGCTGCGCAACCTTTTCCTCATCGCCTTCGGGGGGACCGTCGTGGCCCTCGGCCTGGCCGTGTTCACCGGGGACCGGATCACCGCGGGGCTGAGACGGCTCACAAGGGCGTCGACGGGGATCGCGGCGGGCGATACCAAGGTCCGCGCCGGTGTGGCGGGAGACGACGAGGTGGCGGTTCTGGGGCGGGCCTTCGACGCCATGGTGGACTCCGTCGCGGCCAACTCGGCGGCTCTGCGCGACGCCGTCGCGGACGAAGTGCGCCTCCGCAACCGCCTTCAGGCGGTCGTCGCCGGCATGAGCGATGCCCTCGTCGCGACCGACGCCGACGGGCTGATCACGGAGTTCAACCGGGCCGCCACGTGGCTTACCGGCCGGAGCGAGAGTGAGGCCGTCGGCCGGCCGTTCGCCGCCGCGGTCCGCCTGGTCGACGAGCACGGAGCGGCTATCGACGTCGTCCGGGGGGAGGCGCCGACCGGCCCCGACACGCTGAGCGCGGTGGTCCTGCAGGGTGACGTCCCCGTGCCCGTCGCGGTGTCACGCGGTCGGCTGCACGGTCCGGGAGGCGAGTCGGCGGGAACCGTCCTGGTCCTGCGGGACATGCGCCGGGAGCAGGAGATCGAGCAGATGAAGACCGAGTTCCTGTCCCGGATCGGCCACGAGTTGCGCACTCCACTGACCGGGGTGCTCGGCTACGCCGACCTGCTGGCGCATCGGGCCGTCCCGGAGGAGCGGGCCCGGGCCTGGCACGCCGAGATCCTCCAGAGTTCGAAGCGGCTGCTGCGCATCGTCGAAATGCTCGAGTTCTTCGCTTCTGAAGGAGCGGGCCGGTCGGTGCTCCGGCCCGAGCTGGTGGACGCCCGGGCGGTCGTGGCCGGGGTTGCCGCCGCCCGATCCGAGGCGGTGCCACCCGGGGTGAGCATCGGGCGCCGCCTGCCCGACTGCCGCGTCACCGTCGAGGCCGATCCCCGGTGGCTGAGCCTGGCCGTCGACGAACTGGTGGACAACGCCGTGAAGTTCTCCCCCGAAGGAGGTCGGATCCTCCTGCGCGTCGCCGAGGTGGGCGGCGAGGTCGAGATCTCGGTGTCCGATCACGGGATCGGCATGAGCGACCGCGAGCAGGAGGAGGTCTTCGGGGCTTTCGTGCAGGGCGACCCGTCCGACACCCGCCGCTTCGGTGGCCTCGGCCTGGGCCTGGCCGTGGTCCGTCGAGTGGTCGAGGGCCACGGCGGGGCCATAACCTGCCGGTCCAAGCCGGGGGCCGGCACCACCGTCACCATCGTCCTGACCCGGCGGGACCGCCCGCCCGACGGGGACGACGACTCCTTCGGCACCGCTCGGTCCCACGACAAGGACGGCCGCGGTCCAGACGGCGGTCCGGGCGGCCGTCCGGGCCCCCATGCATCACCCACTGCCGGTCCTGGTGGGTCGTAGGCTCGGAATCATTGTGCCGAGCTGTCACCTGGTCGGCGTGGCGCGGCCGTCGAGCGGCTCGACGCGGGTCGAGCTAAGGAGCACTTAATGGGACCTGACTCGTCATTGACACCCGAACTGATTCAGGCGCAGTCGTTCACCACCGCATTTCGCGGGTACGACTCGGCGGAGGTCAAGTCCTTTCTGAGCCGGGTCTCCAAGGAGCTGCGGGCCTGGCGCGAGCGGGCCGAGCAGTTGGAGTCGGCCTGGCACTCGGCCGAGGAGCGGGCGGCCCGTCCCCCCGTCCTCGACGAGGACACGCTGATGGCGGCCGTAGGCGAGGAGACCGCGGCCATTCTCCGCACCGCCCGGGCGGCGGCCACCGAGCTGCGCAGCAAGGCCGCGGACGAGGCCGAGCGCGCCCTGACCGAAGCCCGTGAGGAGGCTGAGCGGACCGTCACCGAGGCCCGACAGGAGGCCGAACGGGTCCTGAGCCACAGCCGCTCGGAGGCCGACCGCCTGCTCGAGGAGGCCCGCACCGAAGCGTCCCGGCTCGATACCGAGGCCAAGTCGGCGCTGGGGTCGGCCACCGAGGCGGCCGAGGATGCCGCGGCCCGGATCCTCTCCTCGGCACGCGAGGAGGCCGCGGGCCTGGTCTCGCGGGCCAGTACGGAGGCCGAGGAGATAAGGGCGGCCGCCGACAAGGAACGCCAGCTGACCATAGAGGGGGCCAACACCACCCGGGACCGGATCCTCGAGGACCTGTCGCGTCGCCGCCGGGTCGCCACGGTCCAGATCGAGCAGCTGCGGGCCGGACGCGAACGGCTCATCGAGAGCTATGCCGTGGTCCGTCGCACCCTCGAGGAGGTCCAGACCGAGCTGAGCCGGGCCGACGCCGAGGCCCGGGCCGCCGCCGACGAGGTCGGGCGCCGGCTGCAGCGGCAGGCCGAGGTGGAGCTGAGCGAGAAGGAGCCGTCCCGGGTCGTCGTATCCGACGAGGAGCGCGCCGAGGGGGCCGCCGACGGGGCGGAGACCGGCGCGGCGTCGTCGGGAGCCGGCTCGCCCGAGGCCGCGTCGTCGGGGCCGGAGTCGTCGGCGGTCGAGTCGTCAGGAGCGTCAGGGGCACAGTCGTCGGGGGAGGTCATCCCGGAGGCGTCCGCTACGGAGGCGTCCAGCCCGGCGGCCTCCAGCCCGGCGGGGAAGGACACCGCGGCGTCCCCGTCGCCCGACGAGGCGGCCGAGCCGGCGGAGTCGACTGAGTCGGCGGGGTCGGAGCCGGCGGGGTCGGAGCCGGCGGAGACGACTGAGCCGGCGGGGTCGGAGCCGGCGGGGTCGGAGCCGGCGGGGTCGGCTGCTGGGGAGCCAGATGCAGCTCCCGAGGCGTCGGGTGGGTCCGGCCGGGGGTCGGGCGGCCAGGTTGCGCCCTACGACCGCGAGGTCGACGAGGAGGGACCGGGCAGCGCCGTGGACGAGCTGTTCGCCCGCATCAGGGCCGACCGGGGACCCGCCGGGTCCGGCTCCACGGACAGCCCTTCCCCGGTCGACGAGCAGCCCCTGCCGCCCTACTTCGCCGGCGCCCGCGCCGCCCGGTCGGGGGAAGCCTCGGCCCGGTCGACGGGCGGCGATCAGGTGGTGGCCGGTTCGGCCCCCGAAGCGCCCGGCGCCGCCGGTGCGGCCCCTGAAGCGACCGGTGCGGGCGGACCGCCCCCCGAAGCTGCGGGTGCTGCCAGTTCCGCTTCAGGCCCGGTGGCGGGCGGATCGGCTCCCGGGCCGGACACCGCGGGCGGGAACGCCGGTACCACCAGCGCCGCCGGCCGCAAGTCCCGGAAGCGGACGGCGCGTGCTGAGCGTTCGCTCGCCACGGGAGGGGGGTCTGGTTCGACAGCCACGGGAGGGGCGTCTGGTTCGACCCCGGCGAGGACGGCACCGGCCGAGGCTCCGCGTTCCCCGGCTCACCCGGCGGCCACCCACTCCAGCGTGAGGGTCATCTCGGCCGAAGGTCCCACGGTCGATTCGGGTGAGCCAGCCGCGGACTCGCCGCGATCGGGGCGGGCCGGTCGGGAACCCAACTCAGAGGAGGGCGCCCCACGGGCGGCGACCGAGTCCGAGGCCGACCGGGACGATCTCGTTCCCGACGCTGACGAGCAGCTGCTCCAAGCCCGCGAGTTCGCCGTGGTGGAGCTGGAGACCAGCCTGACCCGACGCTTGAAGCGAGCTTTGCAGGACGAGCAGAACGACGTCTTAGACCGGCTCCGCAACTTGAAGGAAGCACCGACCGTCGCCCGCCTGTTGCCCGACGCCGACGGTCACCGTGAGCGCTACGTCGCCGCCGCTCGCCCCCTCCTCGTCGACGCCGCCACGGCCGGGGCCGCCTTCGCCGATGAGACCCTCGGCCTCGAAGCGCGCCCCTCGGCGGGAGCGGTCGAGGTCGAGGACCTGGCCCGAGAGTGTGCGTCTTCGATCGTCGATGCCCTCCGGCGGCGCCTCGAGCAGGCCATGGAGCGCGGTCGGGGTGAGGACCAGTCGGTGCTCGTGGACAGTCTCGGAGCGGCCTACCGGGAATGGAAGACCCAGCGCATCGAGCGCCTGGCCGGCGATGTGCTGGCCGGCGCCTTCTCCAGGGGTACCTGGACGGCTGCTCCCGACGGAGCCCTGTTCCGCTGGGTGGTGGAGGACGTGGACGGTCCATGCCCGGATTGCGACGACGACGCTCTCGCCGGGTCGATCCCGAGGAGCGAACCTTTCCCGACCGGACAGCCCTACCCGCCGGCCCACAGCGGGTGTCGCTGCCTGCTCGTTCCCAGCCTGCCAGGGAGTTGAGGCCGCTTCGACTGTAGAGTCTCGCCCCGGATGCGTACCCCCCAGGATCTGCCCCGACGGCTGCCGCGCGCGTCGCGTCGGACGCGCTTGTTACTTGTCGTTGTAGTCGTCGTTCTGATCGTGCTGGTCGCGTCCCTGCGCGGCTTGGCCAACTTCTGGACCGACTACCTGTGGTTCCAGTCGGTCGGCTTCACATCGGTGTTCAAGGGTGTCCTGCTCACCAAGGTGATCCTCTCGGTGGTGTTCATCGCCCTGTTCTTCGCCTTGCTGATGGGCAGCCTCACGGTGGCCGACCGGATCAGCCCCGCCGAACTGGACCCGGGAGCCAACGAACTCGTGGTGCGCTACCGCGACCTGGTGTTCAACCGGGCCCTCCGGGTGCGCCTGGTGATCAGCCTGGTCTTCGCCGTGCTCGGGGGTATCGGTGCCGACCGCCAGTGGAACAACTGGGACCTGTTCCGCTACGCCGTGAACTTCGGGGTGACCGACCCGCAGTTCCACAAGGACGTCGGTTTCTACGTGTTCCGGCTGCCGTTCATCCGCTTCCTCATCAGCTGGTCCTTCGAGGCGGTGATCGTCGTCCTGATCGTGACGGCGGTGGCCCACTACCTCAACGGGGGCATCAACCCCCAGTCGACCCAGGAGAGGGTCCGTCCGGCGGTCAAGGCCCACCTCTCGGTGCTGCTCGGGGTCTTGGCCATCATCAAGGCGGTCGGCTACTACTACGACCGCCTGGCGCTCACCCTGTCTCGTTCGCATGTCGTCGACGGGGCCACCGCGACCAGCGTCCACGCCGATTCGCCGGCCAAATTCCTCCTGCTGATCATCGCGGTGGTCTCGGCCGGGCTGTTCCTCGCCAACATCTGGCGGCGCGGTTGGGTTCTGCCGGCGGTGGGTGTGGGGCTCTGGGCCCTGGTCAGCATCCTCATCGGCGCCGCCTACCCGGCTCTGTACCAGTCCCTGAGGGTTAAGCCGTCCGAGCTCACCCGGGAAGCGCCCTACATCGCGGACAACATCAAGGCCACCCGCGCCGCCTACAGCCTCGACAACGTCACCACCCCTAGCAGCTACCAGTACAGCCCGACGGTGTCGCAGTCCGAGATCGCCGGCAACACCCCCCAGGCCCAGGTGAACCAGCAGACGATCGCCAACGTGCGCCTGCTCGACCCCGCCGTCAACCTGCTGAACACCTTCAACAAGGTGCAGTCGCAGCGGGCCTACTACTCCTTCAACGACTTGAACCTGGACCGCTACGAGCTGCCCACCGGGGCCAACGGGGCCCTCAGCGAGACGGCGACGGTCACCTCGGTCCGGGAGCTCAACAACTCGGTTCCCTCGGGCTTCGTCAACCAGCATCTGCAGTACACCCACGGTTACGGGGCGGTCCAGGCGCCCATCAGCGAAGCCGGTATGACCAGCTCCGGCACCCCCAACTTCACCCTGTCGGGCCTGCCTCCCACCAGCAACTACCCCTCCACCTCGCTCAGCTCGCAGGGCTCGCAGATCTACTTCGGTGAGGGGCCCGACACCGGCGGCTACGTGATCGCCGACTCCAAGACCCCCGAGCTCAACTACGAGGACTCGGCGGGCAACCAGACCTACACCAACTACAAGGGGAGCGGGGGAGTCCCGGCCGGCAGCCTCATCCGTCGGGCCGCTTTCGCCCTGCGCTTCGGCGACGCCAACTTCCTCCTGTCCGGGCAGATAACCCCGTCGTCGAAGGTGATGTACTACCGCAACATCGTCCAGCGGGTACAGAAGGCCGCCCCGTTCCTCCACTACGACTCCGACCCCTATTCGGTGATCCTCGGCGGCCGGGTGTACTGGATCGTCGACGCCTACACCATCAGCAACAACTACCCGTACTCGCAGCAGGCCAACTTGGACGGTCTCCCCGCCACGAGCGGTCTTCAGACCAGCTTCAACTACGTCCGCAACTCGGTGAAGGTGGTGATCAGCGCCTACGACGGCTCGATGTACTTCTTCGACATGGGCACCAAAGACCCCATCCTCGCCGTGTACGAGAGGGCCTTCCCGGACCTCTTCACGCCGGTATCGCTTGCCGACAAGCTCTTCCCGGGCATCACGCTCCACTGGCGCTACCCGGAGAACATCTTCCAGGTGCAGACCAACATGTTCGGTCGCTACCACCTCACCAACCCGAGCGACTTCTACAGCCAGGCCCAGGCGTGGGCGGTTTCGCCCGACCCCGGAAGCGGGGTGCTCAACAACACCCCCATCGCCACGACCGTGCTCGGGGCCAACGGGCAGACCATCACCCAGGTGAACCGCCTCCAGCCCCAGTACATCGAGGCTGCCCTGCCCAACACCAAGCAGCAGGGCGTGAACTTCCTGCTCATCACCCCCTTCGTGCCCATCTCGGCCACCGGGTCCAGCCAGAACCTCACCGCGTTCATGACCGCCTCGTCGGACCCGGGAACCTACGGCCAGCTGACCCTCTACCAGCTGCCCGCCGGTGAGACCGTCGACGGGCCCGGCCTGATATCGAACGCCATCCGGTCCAACCCGGCCATCTCCAGCGAGCTGACCCTCTACAACCAGTCCTCGTCGCAAGTGGAGCTCGGCGAGGTGGACGTGGTGCCCATCGACCAGACGCTGCTCTACATCCAGCCCATCTACGTCGAGTCGACGTCCAACCACATCCCGCAGCTCGCCGACGTGGTGGTGGTCTACAACGGCAAGGCCTACCGCAGCGGTAACGCCGGACTGGACAACGCCCTCTGCCAGATCCAGAACTCGGACGGCTCCAAGCCTTTCGCCAGCACGTACTGCAATACGCCCTACGCCCAGTTCACCCCGTACCTGTCGACCAACGCCAACGGCACCTCGGGCCAGACCGGAACCACGACCACGACCACCACGACGCCGCCCACGGCCGCGACGGTCCCGACGACCCCGGCCACCATCCCGCCCGGAGCCACCGTGCAGTCGCTGCTCGCCCAGGCCGATCAGGATCTGGCCAACGCCCAGACCGCCCTGGCCCAGCAGAACCTCGGTCAGTACGAGACCTACGTGCAGGCGGCTGCCGCCGCGGTCAAGGCGGCCCACCAGCTGTCGGCCTCGTCGAGCGGGTCGACCACGACGGTGGCGCCCCCGACCACGGCTCCCGCCGCGTCGAGCACCACCCAGCCCCAAACGGCCACCACTACCGTCCCAACGGGCTGATCCGTTCGGCCCGGCGGCCCGCCCTAAGTCGGGTCGGGCGGCTGTGTGGGGGGGTCCGGCTCTGTCGGGTCGGCCGGCTGTGTGGGGTCGGCCGGCTCTGTCGGGTCGGCCGGCTGTGTGGGGTCGGCCGGCTCTCGCCCGGTCGGGGTCCACTCCTGCTCGAAGCCGCCCTGGAGGACCCAGCGTACGGAGGCGCTGATGCGGGCCCCGGCCCCCCGGGTCACTTTGGGCACGGCGTGCTCCCAGGTCTCCTGGCAGGTGCCGCCCATCACGAGCAGGTCACCCGAGGCCGGTCGCAGATCCAAGGACCGCCCCCCGCCCACCGGCCGCAGCAGGAAAGGCCGCTGGGCCCCCAGAGTGAGGATGGCGACGAGGGTGTCCTCCACGTGGCGCAACTCCCGATCGGTGTGCGACGCCACGCTGTCGCGGCCGTCGCGGTAGTAGTTGAGCGCCAGCGCTCCGAACCGGCGTCGGTAATGCCGGCCCACCGCCGTCCGGAACGCAGCCAGGCCCTCGGCAGGGAGCGGCTCGTCGGCTCCGTACCACCGGCTGAGGCGCGGCTCGTCGACCAGTCGCTCGAACATTCGCCGGCGGTGGTGCTGCCAGTCGACGTCCTCTTGGAGGCAGGCAAGGAGGTCATCGGCTCCGCCGAACCAGCCTCTCGCCACGTCGACCCAGGCGCCGCCACCGAGATCGACTCGCTCGAAGGGGGTCTCGGGCCGCGGCCCAAGAGGTCCCAGCGCGAACAGGCTTCCCTGAACCGGCGCAGCGGTTACCGACACCTTCCCATGATACCCGACCAGACGAACGTACGTTCGGTCAGGTCATCTGGTCAGGCTTCGAGCTGGTCGCAGATGTGCTCGGCTATGGCCAGCGCCGAGGTGGCTGCAGGCGATGGAGCATTCTGGACGGCTACGACCTGGCCGGCGCGGCCCGAGCGGGTGATGCGGAAATCGTCTATCAGGTTGCCGCGGCCGTCGACGGCCTGGGCCCTCACCCCGGCCGGGGCGCGGACCACCGCCGAGGGGGTGAGGCCGGGCAGCAGGGTGGCGGCCCGCTGGACGAACACCTGCTTCGACAGCGAGCCGGCCAGCTCGTGGGCGCCGGCGCGCCAGTGCCGGCGGGCCATACGCCAGAAGGCCGGGCGGGTGGCGGTGCGCAGCAGCCAGCCGGCGTCGACGTCACTTCGGCGGTATCCCTCCCGGGCCAGGCCCAACACCGCGTTCGGCCCCACGTCGACCCGGCCGTCCACCCGTTTGGTGAAATGGACCCCGAGGAACGGGTAGCGGGGATCGGGGACCGGGTAGATCAGGCCCCTGACCCGCTCCGACCACTCGGGGATCAAGCGCCAGTACTCGCCTCGGAAAGGGATGATCATCGGCTCCCGGCCGTCGGGGATCAGGGTGTCGGACTGCAGCCCGGCGCAGATGACCACCCGGTCGGCGGTCAGCTCCGCAGTGTCGGGTCGGATGCCCCCGCGGCCCCCGGACGTCCCGGTGATCACCACGCCGGAGCCGTGGGCCCGCACCGCCTGCACCTCGAACCCGGTACGTACCTCCAACCCGTGGGCCAGCGCCCCGGCCACCGCGGCAAAGTCGGTGATGGCCGTGCGGGGGGAGTGCAGGGCCGCCACCCCGGCCGCTGCGGGCTCGACGCCGAGGAGGGATCGCCGATCGAGGCGACGCAGGTCGGGCACGCCGTTGGCCCGGGCCCGGGATTCGATGGAATCGAGAAGGGCCACCTGGGCTGCGGTGGAGGCGATGATCAGCTTCCCGCACTCCTCGTAGGGGAGGTCCCGGGCGCGACAGAACGCCTCGAGCAGGGTCCGACCGCGGCTGCACAGCCGGGCCTTGAGGGAGCCGACCGGGTAGTACAGGCCGGCGTGGACCA
>JAGWSF010000155.1 GCA_028876385.1 Acidobacteriota bacterium
AAGGCGGCCTCGTAGGCGTCCTTGGCCTCCCGGGTGGGACCGGCCAGGTGACCCGCCACGCAGGCGGCTTCGAACCCGGCCGAGGCGGTGGACCCCTCGAGCGCATCCGCCGCGCAATCGGCTACCAGGAGCGCGGCGGTGTGCAGATCGTGGCCCTCCCCCTCCGACTCCCCGCCCACCGAGTCCAGGGCGGCCAGATCGCTCAGCGATCGAGCTGACGCCAGACCGTCCGCCAGGGACCTCGACGTTTCGGGCGAGCCGGCCAGGGCGTCGAGCACCCGGTCGCGGCTGCGCCACGCCATGTCGGCGGCGAACTCCTCGCTGATCCGCTCGTGCCAGGCCGGGACGGGCCGCAGAAGCCGCCCCCGGCGTGCCACGATCTTGTGGCGGGCGGTCTCCACGGGGGCTTCCAGTTCGATCACCCACAGCCGGTCCGACAGCCAGTAGGAGAGATGGTCGGCGTCGGTAGCGTGGATCCCGGAGCGGCACGGCTCCACCCCGGCCGCTTCCACCCATGCACCGGGCCGGCCATCCGACGGCAACGGCCACTCGAAGTCCGTGATCACCGTCCCGGCCGACTCCTGGAGGAACTTGAAGGCCTCGGTGCCACCCCCGCCTGCGGGCTCCGACCGCTCCGAGCGGCGTCGCCAGAGCCATCGCACTCAGGAATGCTGACTGATCCGGAGCAACTCCGCAACCGACCAGGCCTGGAAAGGGCAGCCGGTGGCCTGGTGGGGAGCAGCGCCGTCGGCGGTCTCGGAGACCGAACCGAGCCCCCAGTCGCCGAGGTGGGCGGCCAGACCGGCGACCAGCGGCGCCACCTCGCCGCCGGCCAGGCGGGCGACCTCGCTGTAGGGGCCGACCAGCCACGGCCACACGGTGCCCTGGTGGTAGGCCCGGTCCCGCTCGCCCGGCCCGCCGCGGTGGGCCGGCGTGAAGCGCCCGTCGGAGGGAGCCAGGGAGCGCAGGCCAAGAGGGGTGACCAACGGAGCGCAAGCCGCGAGCAGCGACTCGACGGCCGGCCCGTCGGACCTGAGGGGACCATACGGCAGCGAGGCAGCCAGAAGCTGGTTGGGACGCACGCTGGCGTCATCGCCGTCGGGGCCGTCGACCACGTCGAACAGGCCCAGGCCGTCGGGGCGCACGAAGCGGGACCGGAAGCTTGCGGTGGCCGCCCCGGCCAGAGCGTCGAGGCGGGTCGCGTCCCGGCCGATAGAAGCCATGAGGCGCCCGAGGCCGACCAGGCCGTTGACCCACAGGGCGTTCACCTCCACCGGTTTGCCGGCCCGGGCGGTGATCGGCCGACCGTCGACTCGGGCGTCCATCCACGTGAGCGCCCAGCCCGGCGACCCCTGGCCGATCAGGCCGTCGGCGGGGTCGACTCCGATACCGAAGCGGGTGCCCGCCACATGGTGGTCCACGACCTCGAGCAACCGGTCGGCGAGGTCCGCAGCCAGGTCGACATCGGCGGTCACCTCGACGTGGCGGGATACCGCGTGCAGCAGCCACAACGTGCCGTCCACCGTGTTGTACTCGGTCCCGCCGGCGTCGGCGGTGTTGGCCAGCATGCCCTCCGAGAGGGTCGCCGCCGCCGCTTTCAGAAGGCGGCGACCCTCGTCGGCACGCCCCGTGGCGAGGAACAGCCCTTCGTAGGAGGTCATGGTGTCGCGCGACCAGTCTCCGAACCAGGGGTAGCCGGCGACGACCGTCGGCCCCGGCGCGCCGGGCGCCTCGACGACGAACTGGTCGGCGGCCAGGGTGAGCATCCGGTCGGTGGGGTCGGAGGCCCCGGAGGAGGCGGCGAGGGCTCGGGCCCGGTGGCCGGCGGCGTCGACGAGCCGCTCGGCGGGAGGCGGCGACTGCTCCAGATCCCCCGCCCAGGCCGTCACCGAGGCGTGGTCTCCCGGGTTCATTTCCTGGGTGAACCGCCCGGCGTGCCGGAGGTCCTCGACCGGGTTGAGGCCTCTGGACGCTTCCTCCCGGCACCACGCCCCCCGGTACCAGGCGCCGTCGGGCTCGAACCCGGGACCGGCGACACGGTAGGAGTTCTCGAAGACGAAGCCGTCGGCTGTCGTTTCCATGTGTGGGTCGGCCGCCGCGAAGCGTTCGCCGTGGACGTCCCGCCAGGTGCACAAAGCGCCCAGCTCCAGACGCAGGGCGGGTCCCGACAGCAGCCGGTAGTGGACGCCGACCGCCGGGCGGCCATGGGCCATGGCGAGACGGCACTCGATCACCACGTCGTCGGCCCGCCAGCGCCAGGTTGGCACCCCGTCCTCCACATGGAAGCCCGACAGCAGAGCGTGACCGGCCGGATCGACGGCGCCGCCCTGCCACTCCCAGGTGCCGAGCCGGATGCGCCGGCCGCCCACGATCACCACCGGGTCGAGCCCGGCGAGGGCCAGGTGCCGTCCGATCGGTGGCTCCGTGGCCACCACGAGGAGGCCGTGGTAGCGGCGGGTCCGCAGCCCGGCGACGGTCCCCATGGCGAAACCGCCCAGACCGTCGGTGACCAGCCATTCCCGGCTGGCCGCCTCTGCCAGGTTGCCGCAGGTCTGAGGTCCGAAGCGCAGAGAGGTCACGCTGTTTACCGTCCGGGGAGGACGGTATTCGTTACACCGGAGCCCTCGGCGGCGTAACGCCAGCGGCGTTGCGAAGACAGTTGACATATGCCGATGACAGAACCGGCCGAAACCGAGCGGCTGCGCGACCAGCCGGCGGAGTGGCGCAGATGGGGCCCCTACCTGAGCGAGCGGGCGTGGGGCACCGTACGGGAGGACTACAGCGAGTACGGAGAGGCGTGGGACTCGTTCCCCCACGACCACGCCCGGTCCCGGGTGTACCGGTGGAACGAGGATGGTCTCGGCGGTATCTGCGACGACCAGCAGCGGCTGTGCCTGGCCTTCGCTTTCTGGAATGGCCGGGACCCGATACTGAAGGAGCGGATCTTCGGACTGACCGGGCCGGAGGGCAACCACGGAGAGGACGCCAAAGAGTACTGGTGGTACCTCGACAGCACGCCCAGCCACTCGTGGATGCGCTGGCGGTACATGTACCCCCAAAACGAGTTCCCGTACGCCGACCTGGTGGCCGAGAACGCCCGGCGGGGAGGCGAGGACCCCGAGTACGAGTTGCTCGACACCGGGGTGTTCGCCGAGGACCGCTACTGGGACATCACCGCGGAGTACGCCAAGGCCGCCCCCGACGATCTGTGCATCCGCCTCACGGTCCGCAACGCCGGTCCCGAGGAGCAGTCCCTGCACGTGCTGCCCACCCTCTGGTTCCGCAACACCTGGTCGTGGGGCCTCGACGAGCGTCGACCGACGATCGTGGCCTCGGGTGGAGCGCTCGTGGCCACCCACCATTCCCTGGGCAGCTACACCCTCGTCGGTGACGGCGAGGCGGCGACCCTCGTCTGTGACAACGAAACCAACCGTCGGCGCCTCTACGGTTTCGACAACGCCTCCCCCTACCCCAAGGACGGCATCGCCGACCACGTCGTGCACGGAACCGACACCGTGAATCCCGAAGGGGTCGGCACCAAGGCGGCACTGCACTACCGCGTCACGGTCGCAGCCGGGGCCACGACCGAGATCCGCCTACGTTTGTCCAACCGCGCCGCGGCCATCGACGCCGGTTGGTCGCAGGCCATGCGCAGTCGCGCCGCCGACGCCGACGAGTTCTACGCCGGGTTGACACCCGAGGGCACCCCGGCCGAGCAGATGGTGGTGGCCCGCCAGGCTCTGGCCGGGATGCTGTGGTCCAAGCAGTTCTTCCACTACGACGTGGACCGCTGGCTGAAGGGCGACCCGGCCGGTCCTCCCCCGCCGCCCGGACGCTTCGGCGGCCGCAACCACGACTGGTGGCACCTCAACAGCGCCGACATCATCTCCATGCCTGACAAATGGGAGTATCCGTGGTTCGCGGCCTGGGACCTGGCTTTCCACTGCGTGGCCCTGGCCCACGTGGACGCCGAGTTCGCCAAGGACCAGTTGCTGCTCATGTGCCGGGAGTGGTACATGCATCCGAACGGTCAGATCCCGGCCTACGAGTGGGCCTTCGGCGACGTCAACCCCCCAGTGCACGCCTGGGCCGCGCTGCAGGTGTTCCAGATAGACGGGAGCCGGGACTTCGCCTTCTTGAAGCGGATCCTGTCCAAGCTCCTGCTCAACTTCACGTGGTGGGTCAACCGTAAGGATGCGCAGGGGAACAACGTCTTCGAAGGCGGGTTCCTCGGACTCGACAACATCGGACCGATCGACCGCTCGGCGTCGCTTCCGGCCGGCGGGCGTCTCGAGCAGTCCGACGGCACGGCGTGGATGGCCATGTACTGCCTGAACCTCCTCGAGATGTCCCTGCTCCTCGCCCTCCACGACCCCGCCTACGAGGACCTCGGGACCAAGTTCCTGGAGCATTTCGCTTATATCGCCACAGCAATCAACGAGCGCGGTCTGTGGGACGACGAGGACGGCTTCTACTACGACGTGTTCAAGGTCGACGGGGCCAGCATCCCCGTCCGGGTGCGGTCCATGGTGGGCCTCATCCCCTTATGCGCCACCATGACCCTCGGTCGGGCCACCATGGACGGACTGCCCGCCTTCTCCGGTCACCTGCGATGGTTCGCCGAGAACCGCCCGGAGTTCGCCGAGACCATCAACAACACCCACACGCTCGGCATGGACGAGGGCCGGCTGCTGTCCATCGTCACCCCGGACCGGCTCCGGCGGATCCTCACCGTCGTGCTCGCCGAGGACGAGTTCCTCTCCCCCTACGGGCTGCGGGCGCTGGCCCGAAGCCACCGCGACCACCCATTCACCCTGGAGGTGCGGGGACAGGTCGCAGGTACCGTCGACTACGAGCCGGGCGAGTCGACCACCGGGCTGTTCGGAGGAAACTCCAACTGGCGGGGCCCGATCTGGTTCCCGGTCAACTACCTGGTGATCGAGGCGTTGGGCCGCTTCGCCCGCTACCTCGGCGACGACTTCACGATCGAGCATCCGCAGGGCTCGGGGCAGCAGATGACGCTCGCCCAGGTGGCCGACGAGCTGTCGGGTCGCCTGGTATCCATCTTCCTGGAGGACGAAGAGGGGCGCCGGCCGGTCCACGGAGGCCGGGCCATGTTCGACTCGGACCCCGTCTGGCACGCCCAGTTGCCGTTCCACGAGTACTTCCATGGAGACACCGGAGCCGGGCTCGGCGCATCACACCAGACGGGCTGGACCGGCCTGGTCGCCGATCTGATCATCCGTAAGGGTGACTGGAGGGGCGGGCGTTGAGCGAGCGCTACGACGTCATCGTCATCGGGACCGGCGCCGGTGGGGGCACCCTGGCTCACCGGCTGGCAACCACGGGCAAGCGGATCCTCATCCTCGAACGAGGTGATTTCCTGCCCCGCGAGAAGGAGAACTGGAGTCCCGTGGCCGTCTGGGGCGACCGCCGGTACCACAACTCAGGCAAGTGGCTCGACGGTGACGGCCGGGAGTTCAGCCCCAAGCAGCACTACTACGTCGGGGGCAACACCAAGTTCTACGGAGCCGTGCTGTTCCGGATGCGGGAGAGGGACTTCTCCAAGGTTCACCACGTCGACGGTGTGTCCGAGGCGTGGCCCATCAGCTACGCCGACCTCGAGCCTTACTACACCGCAGCCGAACAGCTCTACCAGGTGCACGGCCTGCGAGGAGCCGACCCCACCGAGCCGCCTGCCTCCGCTCCCTATCCCCACCCCCCGATCTCCAACGAGGCGCGTATCGACCAGTTGAGCGAGGACCTCCTGGCGTCGGGGCTCCACCCCTTCCCGCTGCCCAACGGCATCCTGATAGACGAGTCCGACCCGGCCCACAGTCCCTGCATCCGCTGCGAGACCTGCGACGGGTTCCCGTGCCTGCTCGGCGCCAAGGCCGACTCCCATGTCGTCTGCGTCGAGCCGGCTCTGCGCCACAGCAACGTATCCCTGCTCACCAACGCCCGGGTCGTCCGTCTCGACACCTCCCCCGACGGCCGGGAGGTCACAGGAGTGGTGGTGGAGCGCGGCGGCCAGACCGAGGTGTACCAGGCGGACATCGTCGCCCTCGCGGCAGGAGCGATCAACTCGGCGGCGATACTGCTGGCCTCGGCCAACGATCGTCACCCCGACGGCCTGGCCAACCGGTCGGGCGTGGTGGGACGCAACCTGATGCTGCACCTGAACTCGTCGCTGATCGCCTTCTCCCGGTCACCCAACCCGACCCGCTTCCAGAAGACGCTCGGCGTGAACGACTACTACTGGGGTGACGGGGACTGGCCGTTCCCTCTCGGTCACATGCAGATGCTCGGCCGCAGCGACGCCTTCACGATGTCTCTCGACGCGCCCGAGGCGGACGATCCCGCCGACCTGGCCCGCCACTCCCTCGATTTCTGGCTCACCACCGAGGACCTGGCCCGCTGGGGGAACCGGGTCGTACCCCGTCCCGACGGAACCGTCCAGGTGCACTACAAGCCGACCAATGTCGAAGCCCACGACCGACTCACCGAGAGGTTCAAGGCCCTGCTCAGCACCATGCGCTGCCACGACAACGTCATCTACCGCTCCGAGTACGTGGGGGGAAGGCTCGGAATCTCAGGGGTCGCCCACCAGAACGGCACCATCCGCTTCGGCCACGATCCGGCCAGCTCGGCTCTCGACGTGGACTGCAAGGCCCACGACTTGGAGAACCTCTACGTAGCCGACGCCAGCTTCTTCGTGTCGGCATCGGCGGTCAACCCGACGCTCACCATCATCGCCAACGCGCTGAGAGTCGGGGATCGAATCAGCGAGCACCTGGGCGTGGCGGTACCGCGGTGAGCGAATCGTTCGACGTAGTGGTGATCGGCGCCGGCCCGGCCGGTGAGAATGTGGCGGGCCGGTGCGCCGAGGGAGGCCTCACCGTGGCCATCGTCGAGTCGGAACTGGTGGGCGGCGAGTGCTCCTACTGGGGATGCATGCCGAGCAAGGCGCTACTGCGTCCCGGTGACGTCCTCGCCGCGGCGCGCCGGGTTCCGGGTGCGGCGGGCTCGGTGACCGGCGGAGCGGACCCGTTGGCGACCTTCGCCACCCGCGACAGCTTCGCCGGGCACTGGGACGACCAGGGCCAGGTGCCGTGGCTCGTCGAGCGGGGGATCGAACTGGTCAGGGGCACCGGCCGCCTGGCCGGCGAGAGCGCGGTCGTGGTCGCCCAGAGGGACGGGACCACCCGCCATCTGGTGGCGACGACCGCGGTGGTGATCGCCACCGGGACCAGGGCGGCGCGGCCACCGATCGCCGGCCTGGCCGAAGCCGGCCCGTGGGACAATCGCGACATCACCGCGACCTCGAAGGTCCCGGGGCGCCTCCTCGTGATCGGTGGGGGTGTGATCGGCTGCGAGATGGCCCAGGCCTTCCGGAGGCTCGGGACCTCCGAGGTGACCATCGTCGAGGCCATGGATCGCCTCCTCGGTGCCGAGGAGCCTTTCGTGGGCGAAGAGCTGCGGCAAGCGTTCACGGCCGAGGGGATTCGAGTGATCACGGGGGCACGGGTCGCCAGAGTCGAGCGCCGTCCCGACGGCAGTGTCGTCGCCGAACTCGGGGACCCGGGTGAGGTGACCGCCGACGAGGTGCTCGTGGCGACCGGTCGGAGACCCGCGACCGAGAACCTGGGCTTGGAGCTGTTCGGGATCGAACCCGGCGGGCCCATCGCCGTCGATGACCGGCTGCGGGCCACCGCCGTTCCCGGCGGGTGGCTCTACGCCGTCGGCGATTGCAACGGACGCTCACTGTTGACCCACATGGGCAAGTACCAGGCTCGCGTCTGCGGCGAGGTCATCCTGGGCAGGGACGTGACCGACCTGGCCGACGGGTTGGCCGTCCCCCGGGTCACTTTCACTGACCCCCAGGTCAGCGCCGTCGGGCTCACCGAGGCCCAGGCCCGCCAGTCCGGCCGTCGGGTCCGGGCGGTGTCGTTCCCGACCGGCCACGTCGCCGGGTCGGCCGTACTCGGTGAGGGCGCGGTCGGTACCAGCAAGATCGTGGTCGACGAGGACACCCACGTGATCGTCGGCGCCACCTTCACCGGAACCAACGTGCAGGAACTGCTGCACTCGGCCACAGTGGCCATCGTGGGCCAGGTTCCGATCGAGCGGCTCTGGCACGCCGTTCCGTCCTTTCCCACCGTCAGCGAGGTCTGGCTGCGACTCATGGAGGCTTACGAACGATGAAGGCCATCACCGTCATACCGGGGCGCCCGGACAGCTCGTCGCTTCGCGACATCGTCGAACCGCAGCTCGCAGCGGAGGACCGGCGGTCGGTCAAGGTGAAGGTTCTACGGGTGGGTCTCGACGGGACCGACAAGGAGATCAATGCTGGGGAGTACGGCGCTCCCCCACCCGGATCCGACTACCTGATCCTCGGCCATGAGGGATTCGGGGTGGTCACCGAGGTGGGCGACGATGTCACCGAGCTGGTTCCCGGGGATTTCGTGGTGTGCATCGTCCGCCAACCGGGTGGCAGCATCTATGACCAAATTGGGACGCCTGATTTCACCACCGACGACACCTATCACGAGCACGGGATCAACCTGGTGCACGGCTTTCTCACCGAGTACTACGTCGAGGATGCGTCGAGGCTGGTGCTGGTGCCGGGTGGCCTGGCCGAGATCGGCGTGCTGTTGGAGCCCACGACCGTGGTCGAAAAGGGCATAAACCAGGCCTACGAGATTCAGCGCCGTTTGAAGGTGTGGGAGCCCCGGCGGGCGGCCGTACTGGGGGCGGGCACGGTCGGGTTGCTGGCGACGATGGTTCTGCGCCTGAGAGGCCTCGATGTCACCGTCGCCGCCCTCGACGAGGCGCCCTATCTGAACTCGGAGCTGGTGGAATCCCTGGGCGCCCGCTACGTGAGCACCAGGCACACGTCCCTCCAGCAGGCGGCCGAGTCCCACGGACCGTTCGACCTCATATTCGAGGCGACCGGCTTCTCCCCTCTCGCCTTCGAGGCAATGGGTGTGCTCGGCCGCAACGGCGTGCTCGTGCTCGCCAGCGTCACCGGAGGAGACCGCACCGTCGAGGTTCCCGCCGACGCGCTCAACCTCGGCTTCGTGCTCGGCAACAAGGTCATGGTCGGTACGGTCAACGCCAGCCGGCGCGACTTCGAGTCGGGGGTCGCCGACCTGGCAGCTGTCGAGGCCCGCTGGCCGGGTTGGGCCGGCCGCCTCCTGACCCACCGGGTGGACGGCCTCACCGGTTGCCCCAGAGCCTTCGAGCTTCTCGGTGCGGCGGGGGTAATCAAGGTGTTCGTGCAAGTTGCCGACCTCCCCCGACAGGTGGCCACCCCGTCGGGGCCTTGAGACCTGTTCCCCGACCGGACCGAGCCGCCCGCGACCGGGATCCGGACCGGGATGGTATCCCTCCCTGGACCGACGCCCTGGCCGAGTTCGTCGGCACCGCCGTGTTGGTGACGGTGGCCCTGTCGAGCGCGGTGCTGCTCACCGCGCCCCTCTCCCCCGCCCACCATCTGGTCGGCCCCGGTGCGCCCGTCCGCCTGGTCATCGGGACGCTCTCGGTGGCCACCGCCGCCGCGGTGGTCTACTCGCCTCTCGGCCGGCGCAGCGGCGGTCACCTCAACCCGGCCATCACCATCGGGTTCCTGGGTCTGCGCAAGTTCCGGTGGCAGGGCGCAGCCGCCTACGTGGCCAGCCAGCTCGCCGGGGCGGTCGCCGGGGCGGCCCTCGTGGCCCTCACCTTCGGCCGGTGGGCGAGCGGCATCCGGTTCAGCGCGTCGGTGCCCGGGCGTCCCGGTCCGGCCGCGGCCTTCGCGGCCGAACTGGTCGCCACCTTCGCCCTGGCTTCAGTGGTGTTCCACTTCGTCGACCGACCCCGCGTCATGCGCTTCACGCCCGTCGCCGCGGCGGTGACCACCGTCGTGGTCATCCTCGTCGAGGCGCCCGTTTCGACCACCAGCCTCAATCCGGCCCGAAGTTTCGGTCCCGCCGTGCTCAGCCTGAGCTTCGCCCATCTCTGGGTGTACCTGCTGGCCCCGCCGGCCGGAGCGGCTCTCGCCGCCGTGGCCTTCTCCTCGACCCGGGGCCCGGTGGCCTGCGCCAAGCTCGTGCACCGCGACGACTACGAGTGCCACTTCCGTAGCTGCTCGTACCGCGCCGCCCAGGCACCTGGCCCTTCTGAGGGCGACCTCGGATAGCCACCCCGTCCGGCCCCCGGGGCGCCTCCACCCTCCCCGGTTCCGCCGGCGGCGGCCGGTAGCCTCCAACGCTGGAATGGCCCGCTCCCGCCCGACGCCGACGATCGTCGCCCGACGCCGCCTCGGATCCGAGTCGGCGCTCTCCGACGCCTTGGAGCACTGGCTGCTGACCCTCGGCGCGGCCAAGCCGTCCCCGGCCACGCTGGCCGCCTACCGGCGCGACATCGAAGGCGTCGGTGGACGCCTGGCGGTGATCGAGGGACTCGCCGACCCGGCCGCGCTGGACGGCGCCGACCCGGTCGCTCAGACCCTGGGCGCGGTCCGGGTGCGGGACCTGGGGCGCCAGGCCCTGGTCGCGGCGTTCGCCTCGTGGGCCACCGACCATGCCTCGTCGTCGGTTCGCCGGGCTCACTCGGCGTGGTCGGGACTGTTCGACCATCTCGTCGCCGAGCAGGTCATCGAGGGCAACCCGATGGCCGCCGTGCCCAAACCCAAGAGCCCGTCCACCCTCCCCCGCTCCATCCGGGCCGAGGGGGCCGTGGGTCGTCTGCTGGCCGTGGCCTCCGAAGCCGACCCGCGCGCCCGCCAGCCCTGGCCGGGGCGCGACCTGGCCCTCGTCGCCACCTTCTGCGTCACGGGCATCCGCGAGGCCGAGGCGGCCGGGCTGTCCATGGGGGGCCTGGTCGGCGATCGGGGGGCCCGCCGCTTCGAGGTCAGGGGGAAAGGCGACAAGGTGCGGCCCGTCCCCCTCGAGCCCGCCCTGGACCAGGTCCTGGACACCTACCTGGAGGAGCGAACCCGACGCTTCCCCGACCACGACCTCGACCACCCGGCCACCGCGCTGTTCGTCGACGGTCGGGGGCGGCGTCTGACCGTCCACCAGATCCGGTACCTGGTGGAGCGGCTGTACGTGCGGGCCGGTATCCGGGCCCAGATACCGGCCGGGGCGCTGGTCCACGCCCTGCGCCACACCTTCGCCACCTCGGCTCTGGAGGCCGGCGCCGACGTGGTGGAACTGCAGGAGCTGCTCGGCCACGCCAGCCTCGAGACCACCCGCCGCTACCTGTCGGCCACGGCCCAGGGACTACGCCACGTGATCAGATCCCATCCCAGCTCGGCGGCCCTGCGGGAGGCCACCTCGCGACCGATTCCGGGCCGGGGTGGCGACCGCGCCTAGGACCCCGGGCCGCTCAGGAAGCGTCGTGGGCGGCCACCGCGTCCCAGGTCGGCAGCAGCACCCGGGCGGCGAGGGCCTCGTCCACCCGCCCGACGGGGGTGGTGCGCGGCGCCGCCGCCCCCTCCCCCGGCTCGTCACCGGCGATGGCGATCAGGGCGTCGGCCAGAGCTCCGAGGGTCTCGGGGCTCTCGGTCTCGGTGGGCTCGATCATCAGGGCCTCGTCGACGATCAGGGGGAAGTAGACCGTCGGGGCGTGGAAGCCCTTCTCCAGTAACCGCTTGCCGACATCGAGGGCCCGCATCCCGCGGTCCTTCTTCAGGGTCGTGGTCGAGGCCACGAACTCGTGCATGTTGGGCCGGTCGTAGGGGAGGTCGTAGGTGCCCCGCAGGCGGTGGCGGAGCCAGTTGGCGTTGAGGACCGCCCCCTCGGCCACCCGGCGCAGACCGTCGCCACCGTTGGCCAGGATGTAGGAATAGGCCCGGGCCAGGGCCAGCGTGTTCCCGTACCAGGTGTGGACCCGCCCGATGGAGCGGGACGGGGTCCGCCAGGCGAAGGTGCCGTCGTCGCCGCGGGCCGGGACCGGCCCGGGGAGGAACTCGGCGAGACGCTCCGACACGGCCACCGGGCCGGCCCCGGGACCGCCCCCACCGTGGGGCACGGCGAACGTCTTGTGCAGGTTCATGTGCACGATGTCGAAGCCCATGTCCCCCGGGCGGGTGACGCCGAGGATGGCGTTGAGATTGGCACCGTCGTAGTACAGCAAGCCGCCGACCTCATGCACCGCCTCGGCGATCTTGGCGATGTCCTCCTCGAACAGGCCGAGGGTGTTGGGGTTGGTGAGCATGATGCCGGCCACGTCACGGTCGAGACGGGCCCGGAGGGCCTCGAGGTCGACCAGGCCCCGCTCGTCGGAGGGAACCGTGACCGTCTCGTAGCCGCCGAGGGTCACCGACGCCGGGTTGGTGCCGTGGGCCGAGTCGGGGATGATGATCTTGGTGCGCCGCTCGCCCCGCGATTCGTGCCAGGCTCTCATGAGCAGCAGGCCGGTCAGCTCACCGGCGGCCCCGGCGGGGGGTTGCAGGGTGCAGGCGTGCATGCCCGTGACCTCGCAGAGGCTGTTGCCGAGTGACCAGAGCAACTCCAACCAACCCTGGGCCAGAGCGGCGGGCGTGGCCGGATGGACGGCGGTCAGGCCCGGTAGGGAGGCGGCGTCGTCGCACAGCTTGGGGTTGTACTTCATGGTGCAGGAGCCGAGCGGGTAGGCGCCGAGGTCCACCGAGTACTGGCGGTGGGTGAGGCGGGTCACGTGGGCTACGAGGTCGCGCTCGGAGACCTCGGTGAGCGCGACCGGCTCGGGCCGCAGGTGTTCGGCCGGCACGAGCTCCTCGGCGGTCCACTCGGGAAGGCCCGTGGTGCGGAAGGAGAAGGACCGCCGGCCTTCGCTCGAGAACTCGAAGATGGTCGGCTCGTGGTCCCGTCCGAGCAGGGGGGCGCTGGTCGCCCGACCGCCGGGAGCGGCTGCGGTGGGTGTGACGGAACTCATCAGCGGACCACCTTCTCGAAGCAGGAGACGTAGTTATCGATCTCGGCCTTGGTGCGCCGCTCGGTGACGGCGACCAGGAGGGCTTCACCGGAGTCGGTGACCACTCCCCCGTCGAGGCCCACGGGCACCCCGGCGAGGAACCCCTCTTCGGCCATCCGCTCCACCACCACGGTGGCCGGTACCGGGGTGCGCAGGGCGAACTCCCGCAGGGTGGGGGCGTCGGTGAGCGGCTCCACGCCCGGGATGGCGGTGAGCGCCTCCCGGGCGTAGCGGGTGCCGCGGGCGCAGCGCAGGGCCATCTCCCGCAGCCCGGCGGTTCCCAGCCAGGACAGCTGGATCATGCAGGCCACGGCGATGAGGGTCTGGTTGGTGCAGACGTTGGAGGACGCCTTCTCCCGGCGGATGTCCTGTTCGCGGGCCCGCAGGGTGGTGACGTAGGCCGGCCTCCCCTCGGTGTCGACGGTGCGGCCGACCAGGCGTCCCGGCAGACGGCGGACCTGCTCGGAACGGCAGGCGAACAGCCCCAGGTAGGGACCGCCGAACGAGAGGGGCGTGCCGAAGGGCTGACCCTCCCCCACCACCACGTCGGCGCCCAACTCCCCGGGGGGAGCCAGCAGACCCGACGACACCGGGTCGAAACCGGCGATGAGCAGGGCGTCGTGGGCATCGGCGACCTGGCGGGCGGCCTTGAGGTCCTCGTAGGCCCCGAGATAGTTGGGGGACGCCACGACGAGCGCGGCGGGCGCCTCGACGGAACCGCCGGCCGCCGCCGAAGCCATCGCCGCCCAGTCGGTCACGCCGTCGCGGAGGGGCACGTCGACGAGACGGTGACCGGTTCCGGCGGCGAAGGTGGCGAGAGTGGCCCGCCAGTGCGGGTGAAGCCCGCCGCTCAGCCACACCGTGGAGCGCTTCTTGGCGGCCACCGCCAGGTTGACGCCTTCCACCGCGGCCGAGGCCCCGTCGTAGAGCGAGGCGTTGGCGATGGGCAGTCCGGAGATCCGGGAGATCAGGGTCTGGTACTCGAAGAGCGCCTGCAGCACCCCTTGGGCCACCTCGGGCTGGTAGGGCGTGTAGGCGGTGACGAACTCGGAGCGGAACGTCAGCCGCTTGGTGGCCGACGGCACCTCGTGGTCGTAGGCGCCGGCGCCGGCGAAGCAGATGAGATCGGAACCGAAGCGGTTGAGCGCCGCCAGGCGGTCCATCTCGGCCAGCACATCGGGTTCGGGCAGGCCTGCCGGCAGGTCCAGCCCGCCGGCCAGGCGGAGCGCCTCGGGCACGACCTCGAACAGCTCGTCGAGCGAGCTGAGACCGATGTCGGCCAGCATGCGCTCGATGTCGCGGTCGGTATGGGGAACGAAGTGACCCACGTCTAGTCCTTCTTCTTCTCGACGAACGGCAGTTTCACGATGGTGGCCGGGACCGGTCGGCCCCGGAGGTCTATCTCCACTGCGGTTCCGGGGGTGACCCCGGGGGGCAGGAAGGCAAGGGCGATGCCGTGGCCGAGCACCGGAGAGAAGTTGCCGCTCGTCACCTCGCCGATGCGCTCTCCGGCCCGACTCACCGCGGCGCCGGCCCGGGGGGGCTGGCGACCCTCGGTGGAGAGCCCGGCGAGGAGGCGCTGCACCCCGTTGGCCCGCTCCTTCTCCAGAGCCTCCCGTCCCCGGAATCCCTCCTCCTTGGACCACGACACCACCCAGCCGAGCCCGGCCTGCAACGGGGTGATGCCCGGACCCAGCTCGTGTCCGTGCAGCGGCAGAGCCGCTTCGAGGCGCAGCGTGTCGCGCGCTCCGAGACCCGCCGGGGTGATCCCCACGGCCATGAGGGTCTCCCAGAAGGCGGGGGCGGCCGCCGCGGGGATGCTGCATTCGACCCCGTCCTCGCCGGTGTAGCCGGTGCCGGCCGCCACGCACTCCTCGCCCCGCCAGGAAAAAGGGGCCACCCGGAAGCGTCCCACCGCCGCCGCTTCGGGAACGACGGCGGCCAGCTGGGCCCGGGCGTGCGGTCCCTGGACGGCGATCACGGCCCGCTCGGCGGTCACGTCGGTGCCGCCCACGGCGTGGCGCACCCGGGCCGTGTTGGAAGCGTTGGGCATGACGTCGAAGGTCTCCTCGGCGACCCACCACACGATGATGTCGTCGAGCACCGAGGCGTCGGCCTCGTCGAGCAGGTGGGTGTACTGGGCCCGGCCCGGGCCGATCCTGGCCAGGTCGTTGGTAAGGGTGCGCTGCAGGGTCGCGAAGGCGTCAGGCCCGCTGACACGTACCGTGCCGAGGTGGCTGACGTCGAAAGCCACGGCACCGGCCCGGCAGGCCTGGTGCTCGGCGATCGTTCCCGAAGGGTAAGACAGAGGCATCTCCCAGCCCCCGAAGGGCACCATGCGGGCTCCCAACGCCCGGTGGGCGTCGTCGAGAGGCGAATGGCGCAGGTCGGTTCCGGGGTCGCTCACCCTGCCAGATTAGTGCCGCCGGGATTTAGTGAAGAGGTGCCCGGCGTCACCCCCCGTCGCCGGCGGGACCGGTGCCCGGCGGTCTGGGCCGGCCGGGCTCGGCGCGTCGGGGCGACGGCCGGGCAGGGGTCGGACGCGGCGATCAGTTGGCCTCGGCGATGGGCGCCGCACCGGACTCGGCCGTGGTCGCCGCACCGGACTCGGCCGTGGGCGCCGCACCGGACTCGGCCGTGGTCGCTGCCCCGGCTAGGCCGAGATCGGTGATGGCGGCCTGCAGTTCGGCCACCACACCTCCGAGGGGAACGATGTTGAGCACCGTCTGGCCGCCTCGCAGGAGGTCGATGATCTCCTCACCGGTGTGGGCCAGCACCGAGCGCCGATCGTCGATCACCAGGTTGGCCTGGCCGAGGTCGTCGCCGCTGGAGCGCAGACATTCGATGGCCCGGCGGGCCGCCTGCAGGGACACGCCGGCGTCGAGCAGGCGCTTGATGACCTTCAGCTGGACCAGGTCGGAGTACGAGTAGACCCGCTGCGAGCCGCTGCCCCGGGCCTGGCTGATCGAAGGGTGGAGCAGACCGGTGCGGGCCCAGTAGTCGAGCTGGCGGTAGGTGATCCCGACGATGGAACAGACCTGAGGTCCGCGGTAGCCCAGCTCGCTGCTGTCGGATTCAGCCTTCTTGCCCACCGGTCCTCCATCATCACAGCGAAGTAGTTACGCCAGTGTGGTGTAGTGCGACGCCCGGCGCAAGAGCCAGATGCCGCGCCCGGCTCAGCCGAAGTCTTCGGGGCGTATTCCCTCGATGAAGTCCCGGAACTCCGAGACCAGCTCTTCGGCCTCGGCGGCGTCCTCCTCGCCGTCGTCGCTGTCCTCGGGCAGTATGACCCCCTCGGCGTCGAGCAGCTCGTCCTCGGCGTAGATCGGGCACTCGAGGCGCACGGCGAGGGCCACGGCGTCGGAGGGCCGGGCCGAGACGTGATGGCGGGCGGTGCCCAACACGATGCGGATCTCGGCGTAGAACGTCCGGTCACGAAGCTCGGTGATCACGATGCACTCGACGCGCGCCCCGAGAGACTCCAGGATGTCGCGCATCAGGTCGTGGGTCATGGGCCGCGGCGTCTCCACCCCCTGCTGGGCGAAGGCGATGGCCTGCGCCTCGGCCGGCCCGATGTATATCGGAAGCGTGCGCCTGGCCCCGGATGTCTCCTGGAGCAGCAGCAGCGGGTTGTTGCTCGGAATCTCTACCCGGACCGCAGTCAGGTGCATCTCCACCATGACGAAACGTTACCCGCGGGCGCACCCTGCGATGGCTACGACTGCGTCACCAGCGCCGATGGCTCCCCCGGGGGGACGTGGCGCCGCTTCAGCGGATGTCGCGCATGGCTCGCTCGACCAGCGCGGCGCGCAGGGAGGCCCCGGCCGAGGCCAGCTCCTCCAAGGTGTCGAGGGCCTGACGGCGGGCCTGGGGGTTGCGTTGGCGTAGCAGGGGCAGGACCACCTGCTGGTAGAGGTCGGCTTCGCGCTCGGCCGAGTTGCGCCACACCCGCAGGTGCCGGGCCTCGACCCCGTGACGGGCGAAGCGGGCGGCGGCGAGCACCACCGCCAGCGATCCCTGGTCGTAGTAGGCGACCCCGGCGACGGTGGCGCTCGCGGTGATCAAGCCGTACTGCTTCAACTGCTGGACGATGTCGGCGTCGGTGCCCACCGCGGCGGCCAGTTCCTCAGCGGTGAAGGTCTGCGCCTCGTCGTCGGAGCCGTCTCTCGGCGCCGGCGACGGGTTCCCTCCGAGGGGAGCCGCCGGCACAGCCTGCGCGCCGGTCGGCGGGCTGACCTCGGCGGGGCTGACCCCGGCGGAGCTGGTGCCAACCGCACCGGCCCCGGTGCGGGCCTCCGCTCGGCTGGTGCCAACCGGGCTGGCGGGCGGTCGGGACCGGCCGGGCTCGACCGACGGGCTGCGACGCGTCGAGCGGGGAGGTTCCCCGCCGGTGGTGTCGTCGCTGGGAGCCTCGGCGCGCAGCTGGGCGAACAGGCTCGGAGTGGGTGGGGTGGGCCGGGCTGACCCGGAGGGGCGGGCGTCTACGTCGTCGACACCGGACCGCCCTTCGCCGCCGGTCGGATCGGCTGCTATGGCTTCGTGGCGGGTGGGCGGCGGCACGTTCGGCGGAGCGGTCGAATCCCCGGTCCCGGCGGTCGAGCCGCCGTCGAAGGGCTCGGCCCCGGCGGGGATGGCCGATGCCTCTTCTGGGGTGAGCGGACCGTCGGCCGGGCTGCCCGCACCCTGCCCGCTCAGACGGCCCCGGATCACTTTGAGGGGCAGGAAGTGCTCCCGCTGCTGGCGCAGGATCCACTTCAACCGCTCGACGTCGTGCTCGTAGAACTTGCGGTAGCCCGAAGGGGTCCGCTCGGGGTCGACCAGGCCCTGGCTCTCGAGGAAGCGGATCTTGGAGATGGTCACGTCGGGGAACTCGTCGCGAAGCAGCGAGAGGACCTCGCCGATCGACAGATGGGATCGCTCCGTCACCCGCTCAGCCACCGAGCATCTCGTGCAGGAACACCAGCCGGAACTTGCCGATCTGCAGTTCGTCGCCGCTGTGCAGAACGGCCCGCTCGATGCGCTCCCGGTTGAGGTAGGTGCCGTTCAGGGAGCCGGCGTCGCTGACGGTGAACTGGCCGTTGGCGTGGACGACCTCGGCGTGGCGGCGGGAGACCGTGACATCGTCGAGGAATATGTCGCTGTCGGGATGGCGGCCGATGGTCGTCATCTGCTCACCCATGGCGAACCGTGAGCCGGCGTTGGGGCCGCGCTTGACCACCAGCAGCCCGACCCCGGCCGGGTGGTCCTCCAAGGAGATGGTGATCTCCTCCTCGCCGACCTCACCAGCGGCCTCCACCGGGGCCAGGGTGATGGTGGTCGTGGCCGGGTCGCCGCTCGACAGCCGCTCCAGAACCGCGCCGCAAGAGGAGCAGAAGTTCGAGCCCTCCGGGTTGCGGTGTCCGCAGCGGTTGCAGAAGATCGGCGTCAATACGGACCTGTCAGCTCTCGATGAGCTTCCGGTATCCGTCGGCGTCGAGCAGCTCGGGCTCGGCCCCGTCGGTGTCGGGCACGATCACGCACAGCCAGCCCTCGCCGTACGGGTCCTCGTTGAGCCGCTGCGGAGCGTCGGCCAGGTCCTGATTGATCTCGGTGACCGTGCCGCTCACGGGAGCGAAGATGTCCGACACCGATTTGGTGGACTCAACTTCGGCGAACGAGTCACCGGCTGAGACCTTGGCTCCGGGTTCGGGTAGCTGTACGAACACGATGTCGCCGAGGGCGTCCTGGGCGTAGTCGGTAATCCCGACCCGCAGGCCGCCACCGTCCTCGGATCGGGCCCATTCGTGGTCCGAGGTGTAGTTGAGATCGTCGGGGACGTTCATGCCCGGCGAACTTACCGGATCAGCCCCGCAGGATGCTGCGGATCCGCCGGGAGTACTCCTGGGCCCGGGACTTGGCCTCGGCGTCGGTTGCGGCTTCGGCCCAGACGTGGGTCAGGGGCTCCTCGGGGTCGGGGAACACCAGGGCCCAGCCGTCGTCGTAGACCACCTTCACCCCGTCGACGAGCAGCACCTCCCGTTCCTTGGTCCACTCCATGACACTGCGCATCACCATGCCCTTCTTCTCCCAGGGGGTGACCACCGACTCCTGGGCCAGGCGGACCTGCGGCAGCCGGGAAGCCACCTTCGACAGCCGCGTGCCGACCGAGGCCAGCAGGCCGAGGGTCTCGACCATGGTCGCCACGGCGTCGTAGGCGGGCAGGAAGGGCGGGAAGATGTAACCACCCTCCTGGCCGGCGGCGAAGCGGACCCCGGGCTGGGAGGCCACCTCCATGAGCGAGGGGGTCGAGAGCTTGGTCCAAAGCAGCGTCGCCCCGGCGGCGTCGCACATGGCCTCGACGCTGCGGCTGACCGACACCGGCAGGGCCACGGTGGGCGGGGAGGCCCCGCTGCGGCTGGCGTCGTCCAGCACGAGCTGCAGGAGGGCCATCAGGCCCTGGTCGTCGGAGAGCACCTGGCCGGTGTCGTCCACCAGGGTGAGCAGTTCGCCGTCGCTGTCGATGACCGCGCCCAGATGGGCGCCTGATGCCTTCACCAAGCTGGAGAGCTGATTGGCGTGCTCGAAGCGGTTGAAGGTGAGCGACTGGCGGGTGGAGGCGTAAGGGTTGACCGACAGCACCTCGGCGCCCAGCTTGGAGAGCACGTTGGGCATGATGAAGCTGGCCGCGCCGTAGGCGTAGTCCAGCACCACCTTGAACCGGGCGGCGCGGATGGCCTCCACGTTGACGTTCTCCATGAGCAGCGCCGTGTAGAACTCCGCGGTGCGCACCGGGAAGCGCAGGTCGCCGATCTCCCCCGCCAGCGAGCGGCGGTAATCCTCCCGGTAGAAGAGCCGCTCCACCTTCTTCTGGGTGGCCTCGGAGATGTCTATGCCATTGGAGTCGAAGAAGCGGATCACCACCGACTGGGGGTCCTCGCGGGCCAGACGTACCGACATGCCGCCGTCGGCGTTCTCGCTGCGGACACCGAAGCGGGTGACCGGCACGGTGGCCACCTCCAGGTCGGCCACGTCCACCCCGGCCGAGTTGAGGCCTACCATCATGGCCCGCTTGAGCACCCGGGCCGCCCGGCTGGTGTCGCGTGACGCCACCACCGTCTGACCCTTCTTCATGGTCGTGGCGTAGGCCATGGCCAGGCGGACGGCCAGCTCGGGTGAGATGTCCACGTTGGCCAGGCCCTCGACCCCGTTGCGGCCGAAGAGGTGACGGGCCCCCCGCGACTCCCACACGATGGACGAGTTGACAATGGCTCCGTGCTCAACGGTCTTGAAGGGGTAGACCTTCACCCCCGGATGGATCACCGCGTGCTCGCCGATGAAGCATTCGTCGCCGATCACCACGCCCTCCTCGAGGCGGGCCCCGCGACGTAGATCGCTCGACCGGCCCACCACCGCGCCCCGCAGGCGCACCCCCGGGCCCAGGTACACGTTGTCGTGGACGACCGACCGCTCGATCGATGACTCGGGTCCGACCCGGACGTTCGAGCCGAGCACGGTGTACTCACCGAGGCGGGCCCCGGCTTCCACCCGGCAGTAATCGCCGATGATGGCGGGGCCGGTGACGGTGGCTTCGGGATGGACCTCCGAGCCTTCGCCCAGCCACACTCCCTCACCGAGACGGAAACCGCTGATCTCCACATCGACGTGTCCGTCGAGCACGTCCTGGTGGGCTTTGATGTAGGCGTCGAGGGTGCCGACGTCCTCCCAGTACCCTTCGGCCACGTAGCCGAACAGGGCCCGGCCGTCGGCCAGCATGCGGGGGAACACGTCCGACGAGAAGTCCACCGAGATGCCCGGCTCGATGTAGTCGAAGATGCTCGGGTCGAGGACGTAGATACCGGTGTTGATGGTGTCGGAGAAGACCTGGCCCCAAGTCGGTTTCTCCAGGAACCGCTCGATGGAGCCGTCCTCGCGGGTGATCACGATGCCGAACTCGAGGGGGTTCTCCATGGACTTCAGCCCGATGGTGGCCAAGGCGTTGCGCTCCTGGTGGAACTTGACGATCGAGGCCAGGTCGATGTCGGTCAGCACGTCGCCGGATATGACCAGGAAAGGCTCGTCCAGCTCGTCCTTGGCGTTGCGCACCGAGCCGGCCGTACCGAGCGGGCTCTCCTCGGTGGCGTAGACCATCTGCACCCCGAACTCGGCTCCGTTGCCGAAGTAGGTGCGGATGGCGTTGGCCTGGAAGGCCACCGTGACCACGATTTCGTCGAAGCCGTGCCGCTTGAGCAGCTCGATGATGTGCTCCATCATCGGCCGGTTGGCGATGGGCATCATGGGCTTGGGCTGGTTGGAGGTGAGGGGCCGCAACCGGGTGCCCTCCCCGCCGGCCATGATCACGGCTTTCATGGTTGGACTCCTTCCGCTGCGGGGGTGATCCGCCGGTCCTGCTTGCCCTCGGCAACAGCGGCCCGGGCTCTCGGAACGTAGCTCGCCACGGCGTACCAGCCGAGGATCAGTCCGGGAATGGCGAACAGCCACGCCAAGGCCTCGGCCACGTTGCGCCAGTCGTCGTTGGCGTGGCCCCCGATGTAGAGGGGCAGCGCCACCATCAGCCCGAAGGTGCCGGCCTTGCCGGCGGTGACCACGTCCATCCGCCGGCCGCCGAGGGCGGCGACGATCATGAAGCCGACGGCTACCACCGCCTCGCGGGCGACGGCCAGGACCCCGACCCACAGTGGAACCGCCCCGAGGGCGATGGCCGAGATGGCGGCTACCCCGAGGAGCAGCCGGTCGGCGATGGGATCGAGCACCTTGCCCACGGTGGACACCTGGTGGAACCGTCGGGCGACGAAGCCGTCCACGCCGTCGGTGGCGCCGAGGGCCCCGAGCAGGAGGGCCGCCGGGTACCACCCCCGGTGGCCGGGGCCGCGGAGGAGCAGCCACAGGAACAGCGGCACGCACAGCAGCCGCAGAGTGGTGATCAGGTTGGGCAGGGTGGTGATGCGATCCTCACCCGACCGCCCCGAGCCGGGCGGAGCCGTCCCGGTGGTCGAGGAGTCCATGCCCCGAGTCTACGTACCGGCGCCCAGACTCCACCGGACCTCGCCGCGGGCGTCGATCTCGGTGACGTGGATGGTCCGCGGCGGGTGGCCCACCAGGGTGCAGTCGAAGGTGTAGCCGGCCCGGACCGGCTCCCGGGCCGGGCAGGTCACCGCCGGGGCCTGCGCCAGGTTCTGCTGGGCCTGTATCCCGAGGGCGATCTGATCGGCGGTGTCCGGCCCGGCCAGGGTGGTGTCGGCCGTGTGCAGCAGGTCCCCCGCCCCCCACAACAAGCCGATGAGCAGCAGGGCGATCAGGGCTATCACCCCGGGCAGGAAGCCCCGCACGGGGCGGGCGGGACGGGCGCTCGGGTCGGCCGGGTCCATGCCCGGCCAGATTAGATGGCTCCCGTCGGTACCAGGCTCTCGGCCGGTTGGCCACCCGTTCCTGGCACAATGGACCCACAATGATCACCGACGAAGAACGATCCTCCCGCCTGGCTCATCTCGAGGAACTGATCGAACTGATCCGCCCGGCCGTGCAGGCCGACGGCGGTGACCTGGTACTGCTCAGCGCCGACGTGGACACCGGGGTCATAGAGGTCCAGCTGCAGGGCTCCTGCTCGTCGTGCGCCATCAGCAGCACCACACTGCAGGCCGGTGTGCAGCGGATCCTCCAGGAGCGCCTCGACTGGGTGACCGAGGTGCTCGGGTCCATCGACGAGGACATCGACTGGGAGACCAGCGCGGCCATGGGCCAGGGGGGCTACACGCCCCGCTGGTGACGTCGCAGCGACCGGGCCGGGGAGGCCCCGGCGGTCGCCCGTCGGGCGCCAGAGTTGGAGGCGAGGCCCCGGGTCAACCCCGGGGCCTTCGCTGTCGGGCGGGCGAGACTTGAACTCGCGACCCCCAGACCCCCAGTCTGGTGCGCTACCAAACTGCGCCACCGCCCGTTGTCCAACGGACCACCGACCTTAGTCAAAAAGTCAGACGTGTTTGGGCAGCCACTCCACCAGCCAGTAGATCCGGTACACCATGTAGCCGGCGAAGGCCACCAGCAGGACCTTGAAGTGCCACGGCACGCTGCGGACGCCCGACGACAACTCCCTGTTACAAGTGGGGCACGTCCCGCCCTCACCCAGGCTCTGGTCGTTCCAGAACCGGTTGCAATCCTCGCACCAGGGCACGACCCCAGGGTAGGGCGCCGGGGCCGGTAACACCGCCCGGCCCCGGGGGCCGCTGAAATCCGCGCTGCGGCCCCGGGGGCGCCGCCTCCGGGCCCGTCCGGTCTCAGACCCTCCGGATGGCCAGGATGGCCACGTCGTCGCCGAGGGGCTCGGAGGCGAAGTCCCTCGCCGCTTCGAGGAGGTCCTTGCACAGGATGGTCGTGTCCTGGCCGGGATCGCGCCGCAGGGCGCCGGCGATGCGCTCCTCCCCGAAGATCTGGTGGCCCGAGCGGGCCTCGGCCAGGCCGTCGGTGTACATGAGGACGACGTCGCCGACCAGCAGCGGCCGCTCCCTCGAATAGTACGAACCCGCCGGGTCGAGGGTGAGGAGGGGCCCGGTGGAGCGCAGGGCGTGGATTTCGGAGTCCTGCCACAACCAGGTGGGCGGGTGCCCGGCCGAGGCGTGACGCAGCGTCCCGGCGGCCGGGTCGATGATCACCACGCAGACCGACACGAGATCTTCGGGTCGGCTGCTGATGGACAGGACCTTGTTGAGCTCCTCCAAGGCCTGGGCCGGGTCCCGGTACTGGCGGATGAAGGTCCGCAGCAGGTACTTGACCTGGAAGGCGGTGATGGAGGGGTCTATCCCGTGGCCGGCCACGTCGCCGATCACCGAGGCGAGCCGGCCGCCGCCCAGCTCGAACACGTCGTAGAAGTCGCCGGCCATCATCCCCGTTCCGGGCTGGTAGACCCGGCCCATCTCGAAACCGTCGATGTGGGGTAGGTCCTCGGGGGCCAGACGTTCGGCCCAGCGGCGGGGGGCGAGCTGCTCCTGGGCCAGGACCTCCTCGGCGCGCCGCTCGAGCATGGCCCGGCTCTCGGCCAGGCGGGCCTCGGCGAAGAACCGGGGGGCGAAGCGGATGGTGATGACCACCGGGATGCTCACCGCCAGAAGCGGCACCTGGTACCACGCCGAGTTGGACAGCGAGGCCACCCCCAGACCGACCGCCAGAACCGAGTACAGGATGGCCGTGTGCAGGTCCTTGTCGAACGCCGCCCGGGCCAGGTCGGTGGCGTCGCCGCCGGTCGACGACGATGCCGTCTCGGCCTGGATGCGCCGCGCCGCGCGTGACAGGCGAGCCGCCGCCCGTCCCCAGAGAGCTGCGGCCACCGCGCAGAAGACCGCAGCTGCAGCCAGCCACGGCTGGGTGAACATGATCTAAACGGTACCTTACCGGCTCAGCTCGATCGCCTTCTCACCCGGAACACGAGGGGGGTGGGGCCGAACTCGAAGTGCTCCCGGAGGCGGCGCTCCAGGTAGCGCAGGTAGGGGCCGGGGATCATCTTGGTGGCGAACAAAGTGAACGTCGGCGGGTCGGTGGCCCCCTGCGTGGCGTAGAGGATCCGCCCCCCCGGCGAGGGGTGGGCGGACTGGGCCGAGGCCAGGACCCGGTTGAGCTCCCCGGTGGGCACCCGCTTCTTCGACGCCGTCATGGCCTCGCCCAGCGCGGGCAGCAGCTTGTGCACTCCGAGGCCGGTGCGGGCGCTCACCTTGAGCACCGGGGCGTAGGCCAGGAAGCCCAGCCGGTCGGCCACCTCGGCGGTGACCGCGGCCCGGCCCTCGGCGTCGAGCAGGTCCCACTTGTTGAGCAGCAGGACCACCGGTCCGCCCGCCGCGTCCACCCGCTCGGCGAGGCGCTGGTCCTGGCGGGTGATGCCCTCCGAGGCGTCGATCACGAGCAGCGCGCAACGGGCCCGGTCGAGCGACTGCAGAGCTCTGACCAGGGAGTAGTACTCGGCTCCCTCGGCCTCCTTGGTGCGCCTCCGCATGCCCGCGGTGTCCACGAAGCGGATGTTGCCCTCGGCGGTGCTCACCACGGTGTCGATGCTGTCCCTCGTGGTCCCGGGAAGGTCGTGCACCACCGACCGCTCGTCGCCGATCAGGCGGTTGAACAGCGTCGACTTGCCCACGTTGGGCCGGCCCACGATGGCCACCGAAGGAGTGTCGTCTCCGTCGTCGTCGGGTGGGGTTTGGTCGGCCTCGGGGGGCAGACGGTCCACCAGGGCGTCGAGCAGGTCACCGGTGCCCCGGCCGTGGATGGCGCTCACCGGGTAAGGGTCGCCGAGGCCGAGCCGGGCGAAACCCCAGGCGTCGGCGTCGCGGCTGTTGCCGTCGACCTTGTTGGCCACCACCAGGGTGGGCTCCGGGCGGCGTCGCAGCAGGGCCGCCACCTGGGCGTCCTCGTCGGTGATCCCGACCGAGGTGTCAACCACCAGCATCACCACGTCGGCGTCGCGGATGGCCCGCTCGGACTGGTCCGAGACCTGCCGGTCTAAGGCGTCCCCGCCGGCCAGCCAACCGCCGGTGTCGACGATGGTGAAGTCCCGCCCGGCCCACTCGGCGTCGAGGAACTTGCGGTCCCGGGTGACCCCCGGATGCTCCTCGACGATGGCCTCCCGGCGGCCCACGATGCGGTTGACCAGCGTCGACTTGCCGACATTGGGGCGGCCGACCACCGCGACGAGGGGCCGGCGGCGGGGCGCGGCTGCGGTCATGACAGGGCCGCCCGTAGCGAGGCGCCGTCGGCGGCGACCACCTCGACGGGGCGGGGCAGGTCGTCGGGGTGGGTTCCGTCGAGGAACACCCCGCCCGACAGGCACACGTCGGGAAGGAGGTAACGCCGCCCCGATGGGGCGTCGGCCAACGCCGCGGCGACGTCGCCGCCGGTCATCAGGCCGGCCACCGCGATGTTCCCGCCGAAGTAGCGGTTCTCCACGGTGAGCACCTCGCTGTCAGGCCTGACCGACCGGACCAGCGGCTCGAGGAGGGGGGCGGCGTAGGCCCCGGTCAGCACCGTGACCGGAGCGTCCCGGCGGGGTCGCAGCGTCACCGCGCCGACCTGGCGCGGCGCCCGGTAGCCGACCGCGGGAGCCCCGTCCACGGACTGGAAGAAGCCGCCGGGGCCCCCCGCAGGAGCGGCCCGGTCGCCGTAGAAGCGGGCCTCGAACCCGCGGGCCAGGCCGACCCCGTTCTCGTGCTGGGCCAACTCGCCGTAGCTCTCCAGGGGAGGCAGGGCCCGACCGGCGATGAGGTAGTACTCGTCGGAGGCGAACACCGTCGGGCGCCCGAGGGTGGCCACGAAAGCCGCCTGCCAGTCCTCCACCAGCTCGATGACGGCGGCGGCCTCGGCCGCGGTGTGGGGCCGCATCGACCCTTCGGTGTTGAAGCGGCTCACCCCGAGAGGCACGCAGGCCACGCTGGCCAGCTCGGGATAGCGGTCCATGACCCCGGCCAGGGTGTCGTCGAGGATGTCCCCGTCGTTGACCCCGGGGCAGACCACGACCTGGCCGTGGACGGTCACGCCGTGGTCGAGCAGGGCCCGCAGCCAGCGCAGGCTCACCGAGCCGCGCCGGTTGCGCAGCATGCGGCTGCGGACCTCCGGGTCGGTGGCGTGGATGCTCACCCACAGTGGTGACAGGCCCTCGGTGATCACCCGCTCGAGGTCGATCTCGGTGAAGCGGGTCAAGGTGGTGAAGTTGCCGTAGAGGAACGACAGGCGGTAGTCGTCATCCCGTACGTACAGGCTGCGCCGCAGTCCCTTGGGCAGCTGGTGGATGAAGCAGAACTCGCAGTGGTTGTCGCACGTGCGGACCCGGTCGAACAGGGGTGAGTCCACTTCGATGCCGAGCGGCTCGGGCCCGGTGCGGACCACCTCCACGGTGAGCTCCACCCCGCCCCGGCGCAGTTCGAGCTCCAGGCGTTCCTGATCGGCGAGCAGTTGGTATTCGATGATGTCGCGGGGGACCTGACCGTCCATGGAGACGATCTGGTCGCCGGGCTGCAACCCGGCGATGGCCGCGGGGGAACCGGGAACCACCACCACCACTCGAGGCAGTGACATCCTTAGAGGATACGTCCCCCGGGCGGGGTCAACGGATTTGGGACTTTTTTCTTCTAAAGGTTCCCCGGTCCGCCCGCCGATAACCGCATGAGCACGTGCACCACCGACCCTCGGGAAGGCTATGGATACTCGTCCCTTTTATCCGGAATCGGCAGGTATGGAGCGGTTCCGCTCGCTGGCTCTGGCGGCCACCGCCGTGTCCTCGGTCCTGTTCCCCTCGGTTGGGGTGGCCGCCGCCCTCGGCAGCCCCACCCCCGCCTTGACCGCCCCTGCCGTGCACGCCGCGGCCTTCTCCAACTCCCCCATCGTGGGGGTGGCGGCCCAGCCCGGGTCGGCGGGGTACTGGATGGCGTCGGCCACCGGAGGGGTGTTCGCGGTCGGCACGGCCGGCTTCTACGGGTCGCTCGGAGGGGTGAACCTGGCCCAGCCCATCGTGGCCATGGCCGCCACCCCGTCCGGCCACGGATACTGGCTGGCGGCCGCCGACGGCGGCGTGTTCAGCTTCGGTGACGCCCATTTCTTCGGGTCCACCGGAGGGGTCCACCTGGCCCAGCCCATCGTGGCCATGGCCGCCACCCCGTCCGGCAACGGGTACTGGCTGATCGCCCGGGACGGAGGGGTGTTCTCCTTCGGCGACGCCCGCTTCTACGGCTCCACCGGCGGCGTCCGCCTGAGCCAGCCCATCGTCGGGGCGGCGGCCACCCCGTCGGGCCGGGGGTACTGGATGGTGGCGTCCGACGGCGGCGTGTTCTCCTTCGGCGACGCCGGCTTCCACGGATCCACCGGTGGGGTGGCGCTGGCCCAGCCGATAATCGGCATGGCCCCCACGTCGACCGGCAACGGCTACTGGCTGGTCGCCTCCGACGGCGGCGTGTTCACCTTCGGCGACGCGGCCTATCACGGCTCAGCCGTGACCTTCAACGCTCCCTCGGGCGCCCAGAGCGTCGGGATCATCCCCGTCGGCTCGGGGTACTGGGTCCCCAACGACCAGGGGCAGGTGGACGCCCTCGGCGCCCCGCCCGCCCCCCAGCCGTCGTTCCCGGTGGCGGTCACCTCCACCCCGGTGTCGCCCAACCGTCTGCCCCCGTCGGTCAACCCGGCCGCCTCGACGGCTCCCTCGGCGGCCTTCAGCCAGGCCTGCTGGACGGCGCCGGTCAACAACGCGGCCTGCGACGCCGCCGCCCTGAGCGACATCAACCAGGCCCGGGCGGCCGAGGGATACGGCCCGCTGCCCCTCCCGGGCAACTACGAGTCGCTGCCCATGGGCACCCAGTTGGTCGTGGTCGCCGATGCCGAGCGGACCAGCCGAGGCCTGCCCTCGCTACCCGAGAACGCCAGCCTCGACCTGATGGCCCAGGCCGGAGCCCAGGCCGGCGCCGACCCGACCGGGCCGGGGGGCTACGCGTGGGGCTCCAACATCGCGTGGGGGGACCCCACCCCGCTGGCCGCCGATTTCGGCTGGATGTACGACGACGGACTCGGCAGCGAGAACATCGACTGCACCTACGCCGGCGCCCCCGGGTGCTGGGGGCACCGGGAGAACATCCTCTCCCCCTGGGGCGGTCAGGCCGGCGGCGGGGTGTTCAACAACGGCGGGCAGATGCAGCTGACCCAGCTGTTCGTCGCCAACTACCCCTGAGCCCCGCCCATTCGGTACCTGCTCACCGCCGGTAGCCTCGGGGGGATGAACAAGGTCGACCGGGTCATCCTGGCCTCCCCCCGGGGCTTCTGCGCCGGCGTGGAGATGGCCATCAAGTCGCTGGCCTGGATGACCCGGGTCTTTGAGCCGCCCGTGTACTGCTACCACGAGATCGTCCACAACGAGGTGGTCGTCGAGCGGTTCCGGTCCATGGGGGTGGTGTTCGTGGAGAGCCTGGAAGAGGTTCCGCCCGGCGCCCCGCTGATGCTGTCGGCCCACGGCTCCCCGCCGGCGCTGGTGGAGAGGGCCCGTGAGCGGGGAGGGGCGGTGGTCAACGCCGTCTGCCCGCTGGTCAAGAAGGTGCACCACGAGGTGAAGGTGCGGGCCCGCAAGGGCTACGAGATCGTCTACGTCGGCCACGAGGGCCACCAGGAAGCCATCGGGACCATGGCCGTGGCCCCCGACGCGGTGCGACGTATCGAGCACCTCGACGAGCTCGAGGCTCTCCCCGACCCCGAAGGTCCGGTCGCCTTCCTGGCCCAGACCACCCTGGCCGTCGACGAGTGGCACACCCTGCTCGAGGCGGCCCGCCGGCGCTGGCCCGATCTGTGGGTGCCGGGCACATCCGACCTGTGCTTCGCCACCACCAACCGCCAGGCCGCCCTGAAGGCCATCGCCGAGCGCTGCGACGCGGTGGTGGTGATCGGCTCCCAGACCTCGTCGAACACCCTCGCCCTCGAGCGCACGGCCCGCACCGCCGGCTGCGCGGTGGTGGTCCGGGTGGACGACCCGGCCGAGTTGCCCACCGACCTGACCGGGACGGTGGGGGTGATAGCCGGGGCGTCGGCGCCCGAGGAGATCGTCCAGGCCGTGGTCGCCCACCTCGACCCGGTCCAGGGGGTGGAGGAGGTCCGGGCCGTCGACGAGGACGAGTACTTCCCGTTGCCGCGGGAGCTGCGCGAGCACATCAAGCTCCTCGCCGCGGTGGCGGCGGTGGCCGGGCTGGTCCCCGGTGGGGATCCGACCGCAGGGGGCGAGCTGGTGCCCGACGACCGTTCTTTGTCGGCGGCCATGGCTCTCGCCGCGCTCGACCGCAGCCCGGCGCCCGCCTCGGGCCCGATTCTCTGACCGGCGGTCGGGCCTGAACCTACCCGGACCGGTCTCCGGGAGGCCGGTCCGGCCCGGTCGGTCACCTAGCGACCGTCAGTCCCCGTCTGGTCCCACCGTTCTCCTACCGGCGGTCAGGCCCTGTCGGTCGTGTGGTGTCCCCGGCTCAGGTTCGATCAGGATCAGCGGTGGGTCGGCCGGCCGCGCTGAGAGCCTCGTCGAAGAGAGCCTGCAGCTCCCGCCCGAGGCGCTCGGTCATTTCGGCCACCGCCCGGCGGGGCAGGCGGGCCCCCTCGGCCCGTTCGGGGGGAGGTATGGGTCGGCCCACCACCATCACCACTTTCACCGGGCTTATGCGCCGGCTGCCCTTGGGCATGGCCCACTCGCTGCCCCCTATCCCCACCGGGACCAGCGGCACTCCGGTGCGGGCGGCCACGAACGCCGCCCCCTCGAAGAGGGGGTGCAGGGTGGGGCCGCTCTGGCGGGTCCCCTCGGGGAACAGGACCACCGGCTCTCCCCCCTTGACGGCCTCCTCGGCTCGGCGCAGAGCGTCGCGGTCGGGGCTGCCCCGGTGGACCGGGAAGCCGCCGAGGGAGCTGAACAAGGCCCCCGACCACCGGTACTTCCAGAGGCTGTCCTTGCCCATGAACCGGATCCGCCGCCGGGTCAGGCAGCCGGCCAGGAGGGTGTCGATGTTGGAGCGGTGGACGGGGGCGATCACATACGGCCCTGATCGGGGCAGCTGGTCGCGCCCCCGAATCTCCACCCGCCAGACCAGTCGGCACACCACTTCGACCAGCCCCCGGGCCACCGCGTACCACACCAGGGAGGCCCGCCGTCTCATTGGGGGACCCGCTCGGCGATCAGGGCCATGACCGCGTCGACCACCGCTTCGGCATCGAGGCCGGTGGTGTCGAGCTCCACCGCGTCGGTGGCCACCGTGAGAGGCGAGGCGGCCCGGGTGGAGTCGATCTGGTCCCGCCGGGCCATGTCGGCGGCGACGCGGTCGTAGTCCCGGTCGAGCATCTCCCTGGTCCGGCGGCTGGCCCGCTCATCCTCGCTGGCCGTCAGGTACACCTTGAGAGGAGCCTGCGGGAACACGACGGTACCGATGTCCCGCCCTTCGACCACCCCACCTCCCCGCCGGGCCGCCCACTCCCGCTGCCGCAGCACCATCTCCTTGCGCACGGCCGGGTTGGCGGCCACCGAGCTGACGGCGCGGGTCACTTCGGGGCTGCGGATCTCGACCGTGGCGTCGGTCCCGTTGACCATCACCTTCTCGCCCACCTCGAGCTCCAGCTGGCGGGACAGCTCGGCCACCGTCGGCGCGTCGTCGGGTTCGATGCCGCGTCGCATGGCCTCGAAGGCCACCGCCCGGTACATGGCGCCGGTGTCGAGGTAGTCCAGGCCGAGCCGGGCGGCCACGGCCCGGGCCACGGTGGACTTACCCGACCCGGCCGGCCCGTCGATGGCGATCACCTTCGGCGTATGGGGCACCTTCAGGGTGTCTGGCACCGGTGCATGTCCTCCTCGAACCTCGGGTAGCTCGTGGCCACCGACTCCCAACCGTTGATGCGCACCGGGGCGGTGCCGGTCAGGCCGGCCACGGCCAGGGACATGGCCACCCGGTGGTCGCCCATCGAGTCCACCTGCCCTCCGGTGAGAGGCCGGTTCGAGCCGCGCACCTCGAGACCGTCGGGTCGACCCTCGACGTGGACTCCCACGGCGCTGAGGGCGGCGACCATCGATTCGATGCGGTCGCTCTCTTTGACCCTGAGCTCGGCGGCGTCTCGGAAGACGGTCGTGCCGGCGGCGGCCGACGCGGCCACCGCCAGGGCCGGGATCTCGTCGATGAGGCCCGGGATCTCAGCCCCGCCGACCTCGGTGGCGGTCAGGCTGCTGGTCCGGGCCCGGATGTCGGCCACCGTCGTCGCCGGGTCCGGGTCGACCAGCTCCACGTCGGCGCCCATGCGGCGCAGGACGTCCAGGAACCCGGCCCGGTGGGGTCCGACATACACCCGCTCGACGGTCAGGTCGCTGCCGGGTACCAGGCAGGCGGCCACTACCCAGAACGCCGCCTGGGAGGGGTCTCCGGGCACGGCCCAGTCCACGGGCTGCACCTGTCCGGGGTGGACGGTGACGGCGCCGGCCCCGTCGCTTTCGACCCGGATACCGCACGCCGCCAGCATCTGCTCGGTGTGGGCCCGGGTGGGCAGCTTCTCCCGGACCGTGGTCGGGCCGGCGGCGCCCACACCGGCGAGCAGGACGGCGCCTTTCACCTGGGCGCTCGGCACCGGCAGCTCGTAGTCGATGCCCCGGAGGTGCCCGCCACGTACCACCAGGGGGGGCAGCGTGGCCCCGGCCCGACCGTCGATGCGGGCCCCCATCAGCTGCAACGGGGCCACCACCCGCCCCATGGGCCGCCGGGCGATGGAGCGGTCCCCGGTGAGGATGGCCAGACCGTCGAGGGTCGCGGCCCAGCCGGCCATGAGGCGGATACCGGTACCCGAGTTGCCGACGTCTATCACCGTGTCGGGCTCGTGGCGGTCGCCACCTTCGACGATCAGGTCCGAGGCGTCGGCGGTCACCCGCGCCCCGAACGCCTCCACGGCCCGGCGGGTGGCGACCACATCGGCCCCGTCGGACAGGCCGCTGATCCGGCTCGGACCGGCGGCCAGGGCCGACAGGAGAAGGGCCCGGTGGGAGATGGACTTGTCGCCCGGGACCCGGAGGCGGCCCCGCAGGCCCCCCTCGGCCGGTAGCACCGTGAACGAGCTCATGGGCCGAGGTGACGCAAAGAGGAGCGGTAGTCGCGCTCGTGGAGGGCCTGGCGTACCGCCCCGGCGGCCGCCCGGTCGACGATCATCACCAGAACGCCCCTTTCGCCCTCCGCGCTGTGGGCGATCTCGAGGTCGTAGATGTTGACGCCCATCTCCCCGAGCAGGGTAGTCACCTCGGCCAGCACCCCGGGCCGGTCCGGTACCGGCACCCGCAGTTCGACCGCTTCCTCGGGGGACGCCACGCCCGCCGGCAGGTTCACCCGGGCGTGGCGGGCCCGCTCGAGCAGGACCAGTAGGGCGTCCCGGTCGCGCCCGGCGACCAGGTCCCGCACCCGGGCCAGGGCGTCGAGGAGCCGGTCGAGTACCTCCAGGATGCCGTCACGGTTCTCGGCGCACACGTCGGGCCAGATGGACGCCTCGCCGGCGGCGATGCGGGTCATGTCCCGGAAGCCGCCGGCCGCCAGGCGTAGGAGGGTGGCGTGCTCGAGGGCGGTGTCGGCGGCCAGGTTCATCAGGGTGGCGGCGGTCAGGTGGGGCACGTGGGAGACCATGGCCACCAGGTCGTCGTGGCGCCGGGCCGGTAGTTCCACCACGTTGGCCCCGATCCCGGTCACCGCGGAGCGGACCGTGGTGAAAGCCACCGGGTCGGTGTGCGGCTCGGGGGTCAGAACCCAGGTGGCCCCCTCGAACATCTCGGCGTCGGACCCCTCGACTCCCTCCTGCTCGGAGCCGGCCATCGGGTGCCCTCCGACGAAGCGGGGGTCGGTGACGGCTCGCACCACCGGGCTCTTGACCCCGGCCACGTCGGTGACGACGGCGCCGGGGTGGCGGTGCAGGGCCTCGGTCGCAGCGTCGGGGACGGCCCCCGCGGGGACGGCCACGAACACCACATCGGCGTCGGGGTCGAGCCCGCTCCGGTCGGCCGCGCCGAGCTCGACGGCGCGCGCCGACCGGGCCGGGTCGAGGTCGTGACCGGTTACCCACCACCCCTGGCGCCTCAGGGCGGCCCCGATGGAGCCACCGATTAGCCCCGTGCCGATGATCTGAGCCCGGTTGGTTCGCTCGGGTCTACTCGCTGCGCTTGACGGCACGGCGGGCGAGCCTACGTGACGGGCCGGCGGTGGCCCGCTCCAGCTCCCGCACCTCTTCCTGGTCGAGGGGCCGCCACTCCCCCGGTCTCAGCCCACCGGTGCGCAGCGGGCCGATGCGGGTGCGCACCAGCCGCCGCACCGGGTGGCCGACGGCCTCCGTCATGCGCCGCACCTGGCGGTTGCGACCCTCGTGGATGGTGATGCGCAGGACGTCGGGGGCGACCTGCGACACCCGGGCCGGGGCCGTCGGTCCGTCGTCGAGCTCCACCCCTTGGCGCAGGCGGCGCAGAGCCCCCGGCGAGGGCGAGCCCTCCACGTGGGCCAGGTATTCCTTGTCCACCCCGAAGCTGGGGTGGGTCATCCGGTGGGCCAGCTCCCCGTCGTTGGTGAGCAGGAGCAGGCCCTCGGTCGAGGCGTCCAACCGCCCGACAGGAAACACCCGGGGGGTGGTCGGCACGAGGTCCACCACCGTCGGGCGACCCTGGGGATCGGACACCGTCGACACCACCCCGGCCGGCTTGTTGAGCAGGTAGTACACCAGGTCGGGGTCGGTACCCACAGGTGTCCCGTCCACCGTGATGCGGTCCCGTCGAGCGTCGACCCGCCGTCCGAGCACGGCCACCTCGCCGTTGACCTGGACCCGCCCCTCGGCGATCAGCTCTTCGGCCGCCCGGCGGCTGGCCACGCCGGCCGCGGCCAGGATCTTCTGCAGGCGCTCCCCGGGGGGACTCGCAGGGCGGTCAGATGTTTCGGACAGGGTCGCCGCCGTCCTCTCCGCCGGAGTCGCCCGGGTCTCCGTAGTCGCTTCGGTCGTCGGCGACATCGGAGCCGGGACCGGGTTCAGCCGCCTCATCCCCGCTCGCGGGGACCGAGCGATCGGCTCGCAGGCTGTGCTCCAAGGCGTCCATGATTTCCGGGCCGGG
>JAGWSF010000156.1 GCA_028876385.1 Acidobacteriota bacterium
CAAGGGCAGCATCCGGGTGGTGACCGGCGACTCCGCTATCGGCTTGGCCGACCAGCGCAGCCACGACCACTCGACCCGGCGACAGTCGACACGGCGAGGACGCCCAGTGTCCGAGCCGCGGTTGAGGAAGGCCTCGGCGTCAACCTGCCACTCCCCGGCGGCGACGCCGGTCACCTTGGTCGTGACGGCGACCGGCCCGGACCCGGCGACGAGCCCTTCGACGATCTCGTCGTGCTCGAATCGGTCTGCGCCGATGGCCCCTTCGGGCGAAGGCTCGCTCAGCCGGCCGGCCAGGCGCAAGACCAGGTGGTCGGCCGGCGCCGTGTCGGCCGGCAGGTCGACCCAGTAGGTCACCGCGACTGTCTCGGGAGCCACTCGCTCCAAGTAGGCGTCCAGCCCGGTGGACGCCTCCGGGTCATCAGCCGGGCACGATGCCTGAGCGTCGGCGGGGGTCGCAGGAGGAGCGCCCACAGGGATATGCGGTTGGGTGGGCTGGTTGGACAGCGGTGCCGCCAAGGCCGCCCCAGTGCCGGTTGAAACGCTGGCGTCACGAGCCGTGGCGCGGGCGGGAGCGGTATAGCGCCCGCCGCCCTTGGAGCCATTCGCTCCGGCCGGCCGCTTCGCCCGGCCCGCCTTGGCATGCGGTCGCCCGCGAGACGGCACCGTTCAACCCTCGCTCGCCACACAAGAACCCATCATCTACACACAGTAGTAGACGGTTCAGCCGGGGCGTTATCAACCGGCCGGGAAGATCGACGGTCGGGCGGCCTGGCGGGTCTAGTGCGAGACGGGCGTTGCCCGGGAGCTAGTGCTAGTGGCCTATATGACGCAGAGGTGGTGGGCCATTCCCGCCAGGTGCGTCCACTGCGACCAAGCGAGGGAGCAGGCCACAACAATCACCGTTGCTGACGCCAGGAGAGGCCCAGCCGGGGATGCGACCTCGGCCGGGGAGAGCAGCGCCTCGACCCGTCCGACCACTCCGCTGCCGTCCATGCTCAACGCGTGAGACGGCGCCCGGTCGAACGATAAAAGCGCGGCCCGGCCCACGGTCCGGGCTACCAGTGCTCGGTCACCGACCGCCCTGACGGCCTCTTCGTCCGCGGCCCGCTCCAGCGCGAAACGCATCCGTTTGCTCAGCGGCCGCATCAGCGGGTTGAGCGCGGCCAAGTCGGCCAGCCACAAAATACGGTGATGACCGAGGCGCAGGTGAGCGGTCTCGTGGGCGAAGATAACCCGCCGCTCTTCCGGGCTCATCTGCTCGAGCAGACCCCTGGATGTCACCACCTGGCCGCCGCGACCGCCCAGGCTGTAGGCGAACACCTGGGCGGTGTCGACCACCACCACGCTGGGCGCGTCCTTCGCCGGCCGTGCCCGCAGATGGCGGGCGCTCACCGCCATCCCCCCGCCCAGCAGTCCCGCCAGGCATGCGGCGGCCGGGACGCCCAGCCACCACGGCGAAGAGCCCGCCAGCCGCTCGCACCACCCGAACATGGAGGCGACCAGCGGTAGGCGAGCTATTAGGCTCACTGCCGTGGCCGCCGTGGCGATCACCGTGCAGGTCATAGCGAAGGCGGCGATCAAGGCCAGGCCGGCGGCCTCGCCGCTCGGAGACATCCGCAAGGCGGGACGCCAACCCCGGGTGTGTTTGCGAACGGATGCAGTCACCGCCGGCTACCTTCGTCTCCGATGAGCCGCCGCAAGGCCTTCGCCTCGTCTTTGGATAGGCCTTGCACGAACTGCGCCAACGCCCCCTCCTGATCGGTGGACCGCCGGAGGTCAGTGTGCATCCGGGTGGCCGCCAGCTCGGCCTCCGACATCAACGGCCGGTACACGAATCCCCGGCCGTGGGCTTCGCGCTCGACTAGCTGCTTCCGCCACAGCCGGGTGAGGACGGTCATGACCGTGGTGTACGCCAAGCGGTCACCCATGGCGGCGCGGACCTCCGCCGGAGACAGCGGATCGTCCGAAGCCCACAGGCACATCAGCACCTCCGACTCCAACGAGCCCATCTCCCGTCGCCTCGCCACCCTTCGATGCTCCTCTCAACGGTCGACGAATCCTACCTGCTGGACTGTTGTGCCAACGTCGGGCAGCCGTCGGCCGAACTCATTCCCGGTCCGCTCTGATCTAGCGGAGGTCGCCGGTGTGTCCGGTCGAGTACCGGCCGGGCTGTGGGTAGACGCACAACCCGTGCGGCCCAGCGCCGACCGGTATGCGCGCCACAAGACGCCCGTCGGCGGTGCTGATGGCATAGACCGCCCCGTCGTAGCGGCCAGACAGCCACAGCACTTTCCCGTCGGCCGACACCCCGCCCATGTCCGGGCTGGTGTGCCCGGCCAGCGGCCAGGTGGCCACCACCTTGGCGGCGGCGAACGAGATGACCGACACGCTGCCTGCTCCTGTGCCCAGCCCCCGGTTCGACACGTACAGCTCGGTGCCGTCTCGGCTGGGGTAAAGGCCGTGGGGGCCAACTCCGGTCGGGATGAATCCGGTGCGGACGAAACGGTCCGGATCGATCTTCCACACCCCACCTGCGGTCTGGTCGGCCACGTAGAACACCTTGCCGTCTGGTGACGCCTTGACGTCTTGAGGCATGAACTTAACGCCCAGATCCAAGTATCCGACCAGCTTTTGGGCGCCGATGTCGATCTTGGCCAGCCGGCCGGAGAACTCGCAGCTGGCGATGGCGTACCGCCCGTCCGCGGTGAAGTCCATGTGGTCCACGCCCGGGCAGTCCAAAGCGAGCGGGTGAACCGGGGCCATGGTGTGCGGATCGCGGAACACCAGGCTCTGGCGGGCCTCGGATACCACGATGGCAAACCGCCCGTCAGGCGTGAAGTACAAGTTGTACGGGTCGTCAACCGGGATGGTCCGGCCCGGCCGGCCCGTCGCCGGGTCCAACGCAGTGAGGCTGTTGCAATCGTCGTTGAGCACCCACAACGTCTTGAGATCCCAAGAGGGCACCACGTGTTGGGGGTTGCAGCCAACCGGGACGGTGGCAACCACACGGTAGGTGTGGGGATCGACGACCGACAGCGTGTCGCTCTTGCCGTTGGGCACATAGACCAGCGACGGGAACCCGGCCACCGCCGGGCTCAACATTCCGGCCCGGTCAGCCGCGTAGACGTTCCCGTCTATCACCGGCGGCATCCCGGCCAGCGAGGGGGCCGGGGCCGAAGCCGGGCTGGGGGTTCCTGTGGTGGCAGCCCGGCCCGCAAGCGAAGCCTTGTCTCGCTTCCCGGTGTTAGGGCCAGCTCCCACGGTCACCCGACTACCGGCGGAGCTCCTCCCTATGGCCACGAAAGTCGCGGCAGCGACAATGGCGCAGACGACAACTGTGCGAACCAGCCGGAGCCACCGCCGATAAGGCCGCCACCTGCGTTGATGGCCGACTTTTAGCCGATCGGGGCGCATCCCCGTCCCTCTACATGGCCGAAACTGCAACGGCATCGCATATGACTGTCAAGGTAGCCGCGGCCGCCCGAGGGGCCGGTTGACCCCGCCGATTTCCCCCCGCACGGCCACCGCGTCGCAGTGACCGGCCCCCACACCCGTACCCCCCGGGCCGGCTGTGGGTCACGGTTCGCGGTCGTTCGGCCGAACGGGCTGTGATCGCGAAGATGTCTCGCCCGGTCGATCCCCCCCGATGCCGACGTCGGGATCAGAACGGGCACCTCGCCCTCCGCCGGGAGACACGAAAGGCGACTGTTTCATCTTGGCCCGCCGCAGGATCTCGCCGAGGTGCCTCCAGTTGCGGGCCCGCCGGGACCGATGTCGCCGTACCGCCACCACGGTTACCAAAAGCAAGCCTGCTGCTACGACGGCGACCACAACCTCGAGCCGGGGGTTCACTGGCCGCTGCCCGCAGGACCAGAGGCGAGGTTCTCCTTGTGGCGAATGGCCCTGCGACCCAACCGCACCCCGCCCAGCAGGGTCATGCCACGGCTACGGTGAGCTGGGCGGCGAGGACCCGTGGCTTCGCCTTCGTCTGGCAGGGGATGGGGGACTCGGCGGCCAGCGGGCTTCGGCCCGGGAAAGGCCGCCAAAAGACAACTACCACCGGCACGCCACGTTGCACTGTCTGACTGGCTGGCGACGGGACCGCCCGCACCTGGGCGCGGTGGGCACGAGCCCCAAGGCGAGCCCGCGGAGCACAGGACTCCATCCGACGATGCGCTCCACCGGGCGGCCTCTTTCCTGAGTGCGCCGATCACAGTCGCCAGCCGACCCTCCGTTCAGGACATCGCTGTTGCCGTGGCGGCCCACGTCACGACTGTATCGACTACCATAAGTAGTAGCTACCGGATGCGCGTGTCAGGCGTTGCGGCCTTGGACGTCGAAGCGAGATGGAGGACAGTGACCGAGCTGGCGGCGAAGGACGCATGTACGGCGGTCCCTGCTGTTCGCCGCCCCACGCCACGGCCAACCGCTGTAGCACGAACCGGTTGATGATGTGGAACGCCTCGGTGAGCGCCTGCTGGCGGGGTTGGTCGCCCTGCTGG
>JAGWSF010000157.1 GCA_028876385.1 Acidobacteriota bacterium
GGACTTCTACAAGACAGATGGTCTTCTGCAGCGTATGACTGGGGTGATTGCTCGGATCGACAGCGCTCGTTCAGGACGCATACGCATTGGCGACGGTCGCATCCTCGCTTTCTTTGTACCTGGAACGCGGTTCTTGCGCTCCCGCGATGTCAACGCCTTGGTGCACTTCTACCTGGGATTCAGCTACGACGGCTTGCGCGCTTGGAACACGTCTCCGGCCGGCGCCGGCTCGGACGCGGCTGAGCAACTCAGCCACCCGAGTATTGCCCCGCCAAGAGAAGCGGCTTCTCGAGACGTTGCGCCGGCTGCTCAGCGCCGTGTCGACGGGCAGGAGCTGCAAGCGTCTCTATCCGCACGGGCGCTCGCCGTCGTGAGCGCGCTCGTCGCTGCCCGAGGCTCGATCGGCTCCGAGAGCTTGGGACATGAGCTAGTGCGCCAGCTGGGTCGTCCGTCGTACGACGCCTTCCTCGCCGGGCGCAAGCTACGGGGTGCAATCGAGGATTTGCCCGGCATCGTCGTGACTTCGAAGTCGGTGGGGTTCGAAGTTCGCAGGAGCGGCGAGTCCGGCGTCGGCCCTAGCTGACCGCGGGACCCAGCTGGCGCGGTGCATCGGCAGCACGGTTGTGGTGTGATGTTGACCGGCTCAGGTCAGTCCCCAGGCGTTGCCAGCGCGGAGGAGGTAGGTAGGCGCCAGCTACCCCCGTGCAGCGGTCATATCTCCGCACGGAAGTAGTTGTGGCAAATGGCCAACACCCATCACGCCGCTTCGCCTGATCGTCGGCCTTGGTGTCCCAATAGGACACGACAATCCTCTGCGTGGGCGTCCTCGAAGTGCCGATAGGTGACGGTTACCCAGTGATCGCAGATATGGGCATCGGGTAGACCGACAACTCGGCCGGGACCGTCCCTGACCACCAGAAGCCCTGCCATTCAGATACGTGCCGATCCGGGGCACCCGAACGCGCCCGCCAAACATCTCCGGCGACGGTCACCACGGGGAGCCGATAGACGGATCCGGGCACCAAGGCCGCTGCCCTGTCACCACCCTACGTGGCCTGGACCTTCACCCCTCAAAGTCGCCTTGCTGGCGAACTCAACCCCAGAAGATCTCGGCCACCCCGTGCAGGAGGTCCTCGTCCACGGTCTTCAGTTCGGCTACCGCCTCCCCCAAGGGCACCAGCACGATCCGGTCGGCGCGCAGAGCCACCATCTGGCCGAACGCCCCGGCGTGCACCGCGTCTATGGCGGCGACTCCGAAGCGGGTGGCGAGAACCCGGTCGAAGGCGGTGGGGGTGCCACCACGCTGAACGTGGCCGAGGATCGTGACCCGGGTCTCGAACCCCGTCCTCTGCTCGATCTCCTCGGCCAGCACATTGGCGATACCACCCAGGCGGGGGTGACCGAACTGGTCGACTTCCCGGGATGCCACCGTGAGGGTCCCCTCGGCCGGAAGGGCCCCCTCGGCCACCACCACGATGGACGCGAAGCGACCCTTGGCGTGACGGTTCTTCAAGCTGGTGCAGACCTGCTCGATGTCGAAGGGCTCCTCGGGTATGAGGATCTCGGCGGCGCCCCCGGCGATCCCGGCGTAGGTCGCGATCCAGCCGGCGTGTCGGCCCATCACCTCGCAGACGATGACCCGGTCGTGCGACTCGGCGGTGGTGTGGAGCCGGTCGATGGCATCCACCGCGATCTGCACCGCGGTGTGGAACCCGAAGGTGACCTCGGTGGCCGACAGATCGTTGTCGATGGTCTTGGGCACCCCGACCACGGCCACGCCCTCGCCCGCCAGCCGGGACGCCACCCCCAGGGTGTCCTCGCCACCTATGGCCACCAGGGCGTCCACCCGCTCACTGCGCAGGTTGTGCAGGGCCCGGTCCACGCCCCCTTCGACCTTGTAGGGGTTGGTCCGCGACGTCCCGAGGATGGTGCCGCCCCGGGGCAGGATGCCACGGCAGCGCTCCACGTCGAGGGTCATGGTCCGTCCTTCGATGACCCCTCGCCAGCCGTCGAGGAAGCCGACGAACTCGTCGCCGTGGGTCACCTCGCCCTTGCGGACCACCGCCCGGATGACGGCGTTGAGCCCCGGACAGTCGCCACCACCGGTGAGAACCCCAACTCTCATGCCCGTACCTCCGTTACCTCGATCATCGGCACCGACGCTAGCCCTGCCGAGGGCCCCACCCGTTCACCCGGGGGTTCGGCAACCCCGCGGCCACCACCACCGGAGCGCCAGGCCTCCCGGGAACCGCACTCCCGGGGAACCAGGCGGGCTCGGGCCCTGCTGGACAAGGCGCCGCTCGGCAGCCCGACCGTTCAGCGAGGCCGGCGACCCGGATGTCAGCGACGTCAGGGAGGATTGGGATCGGTGGACTTCTTGAGCAGCCCGGCCTCCCGCTCGAAGTCGCCGGCCGCCGAGAAGTCCTTGTACACGCTGGCGAAGCGCAGGTAGGCCACCTCGTCCACCGCCCGCAACCGCTCTAGGACGGCCAGGCCCACCTGCTCGGAGGTCACCTCGGGGCCGGCGATACGAAGCGCCTCCTCGATGTCAGCCGCAAGCGTGGCGATCTGCTCGGCCGATACCGGACGGTTCTTGGCCGCCGCCTCGATCCCGGCCATCACCTTCGCCCGCTCGAACGGCTCCCGGCCCCCGGTGCGCTTGGCCACCACGAAGGGGACCTCCTCGAGCCGCTCGTAGGTGGTGAACCTCTGCCCGCACGCCAGGCACTCACGACGTCGCCGGATGGCCGAGCCGTCCTCGGCGGCGCGCGAATCAACAACCTTGTCATCCTGGCTGGTACAGCGCGGACAACGCATGCACCGAAGGTACCGCCACCCCGACGATCAGGCGGGGAGGTTGAGCCTGATCACCTCACCGGGGTAGATCGACGAACTGCCGATCTGGCGCACCAACTGGTCCACAAGGGGCCGCTCGTCGCGTCCGGGGGCCAGCGTGGCGGCGATGCCCCACACCGTGTCGCCGGGCTGCACGACGTACTCGGTGACCGAGGCCCGGCTCATGGTCGTGGCGGCAGCATCGGTGGTGGCGAGGGGACCACCACCGATGCCGGCCCTGATGAGCTGCGCGACTATGAGCACAGCTGCGACTGCCAGGAGGGCCAGTCCTCCGACCAGAAGGCGACGTCGGCGGTACAGCACCACCATCTCCCGCTCGGCCGCCCGATCGGGTCCGGCATCACGCCAGTCGGCACTTCGAAGCACTGCCACCATCAGAGGACCCTCCTCACCTTCGGGAACACTTGTTCCCCATCCTCCCCGAACGGGTGTTCGATGTCAATACCTCAGGTCGAACAAATGTTTGCCCTCATGGGTTCCGCCGAGGTAACGTCACATCGCGTGGGTGCACACGAGGAGGGCGATCCGACCGGGGGCCCGCTTCACGGAGAGGACGGACACAGAACATGGCCGAAGCCGAATTGACGGGGAAGCGCCGGGAGATTCTCGACTTCATCGCCGCCCATCTGCGCGAGCGCGGCTATCCCCCGTCGGTGCGGGAGATCGGTGAAGCGGTGGGGCTCACGTCCTCCTCGACGGTGCACACCCATCTGCAGACCCTCCAGAAGCAGGGTTACCTGCTGCGCGACCCGACCAAGCCCCGGGCTATCGAGGTCCGCTACGACGCCGTGTCGGGAGCCCCCATAGAGCGCCGCCCGGTGCGCCACGTCCCCCTGCTCGGCGAGGTGGCGGCGGGCACCGATGTGCTGGCCCAGGAGAATGTGGAGGAGCTGTTGCCGCTACCGGAGGATTTCACCGGCGACGGGCAGCTCTTCATGCTGAAGGTCCGTGGCGAGTCCATGATCGACGCCGGCATACTCGACGGGGACTTCGTGGTGGTCCGCCAGCAGCCGGAGGCGACGAAGGGGGACGTGGTGGTGGCCGGCATACCGGGCGAGGAGGCCACGGTTAAGACCTACGGCCGTCGCGGCGTCAAGGTGGTGCTCACCCCGGCCAACGCCGCCATGGCCCCGATGGTCTTCGATCCCGCCGATGTGCACATCTACGGGAAGGTGGTCACCGTCCTGCGCCGCCTCTGAGCCGGCCATGAGCCGACCCTGAAGCAGCCCTGAAGCGGCTCTGCCAACCCGTCGACCAGGCCGGGGGGGGCGCCGCCGCCGGGCCCGGATCGGTCAGAGCGCAGAGCCGTGCTGGCGCAGGATGTCGTTCAGACCGGACTTGTCGTGGCGCTTGCCCGGATCGGTCAGAGCGCAGAGCCGTGCTGGCGCAGGATGTCGTTCAGACCGGACTTGTCGTGGCGCTTGCCCGGTTCGGTCCGCTTGATGACCAGGACGCACGGCAGCCCGAACTCGCCACCGGGATAGGCCCGGGGCCGGGTCGCCGACACCGCCACGCACCAGCTCGGCACCACCCCACGCGACAGTTCCTCGCCGGTTTCGGCGTCGATGACGGGGATGGTCCCGGTGAGGATGGCGCCCGCGCCGAGCACCACGCCGTCGCCGACGCGGGCCCCTTCGGCCACGATGCAGCGGCTGCCGATGTAGCAGTCGTCGCCCACGAACACCGGCGCCGCCTGGGGCGGTTCGAGCACCCCGCCGATCCCCACACCGCCCGACAGGTGGGTGTTGCGGCCGATCTGGGCGCAACTGGCCACCGTGGCCCACGTGTCGACCATCGTCCCGGATCCCACCCGGGCGCCGATGTTCACGTAGCTCGGCATGAGGATCACTCCCGGCTCCAGGTGGCTTCCCCACCGGGCCGACGCGCCGGGCACCACCCGGACCCCCGCCGCCGCGTAGTCCCGCTTCAGAGGCAGGCGGTCGTGGTACTCGAACGGGCCGGCCTCGCTGGTCTCGAGGCCCGACACCCGAAACAGCAGGAGGATGGCCAGCTTCAGCCACTCGTGGACCACCGGCTGGCCGTCAGGGCCCAGCTCGGCCACCCGCACCTCGCCGCGGTCGAGTAGGTCTATGGCGGCGTGAACCGTCTCCACGGCGTCTGTGTCGGCGGGACCGAGCGTGTCGCGTCGCTCCCACAACTCCCGGATCTGTGACTCGAGATCGGCCATGGCAGTGACGCTACCCCAACCCGTGGCGGCGACCCGAGCCCGGCCCCGGGCCGAGTGGTCAGTCCGGACGGTAGGGCCCGGCTGCGGCCAGGCGCTTCTCCACCAGGTCAAAAGCGGCAAGCGGGGCGACCACCGCGACGCGCACATGTCCGGCGCCGGCCTGCCCGTAGAACGTTCCGGGCGAGACCAGGACGCCCCCCGCTCGGGCCAACCAGTCGGTGAAACGCCACTCGTCGCCGCCCGGCACCGGCACCCACAGGTAGAAGCCTCCAGCCGGCAGCGGGCTGGGCGCCCCCACCCCCTCGAGGATGGCCGCGCCCCGCTCCAGCCGCTCGCGGTAGCGCTGGCGTTGGGCGCTCACGTGGGCGGCGTCCGCCAGGGCGGCGACCCCGACCCGCTGCACCGGCCCGGGGACCATGAGTCCGGCGTGCTTGCGGACCTCTCTCAGGTACTGCACCAGGTCGGGGTCCCCGGCGTACCAACCGAGGCGGGCACCGGCCAGGTTGGACCGCTTGGAGAGGGAGTGCACGGCGATCACCCCGCTCGATGCGCCGCCGTCCCCCTTCCCGAGGATGGTGCGTGGCGGCCCGTCCCAGGTGTATTCGGCGTAGCACTCGTCGCTGAAGACCGGGACCCCGTGGGCCCTCCCCCACTCGGCGGCGCCGGCCAGGTCGTCGAGTCCGCCGGCGGGGTTGCCAGGGGTGTTCACCCAGAGCATGACGGCTCGGGCGGCGTCGGACTCCGACACCGCCGACAGGTCGATGCGCCAGTGCTCGTCGACGGGCACCGGGACGGCCCGCAGCCCGGCCAGGATGGCGCCCATCTCGTAGGTCGGGTAGGAGATGGCGGGGTACAGAACCGTGTCTCGGTCGGGGTAGCGCAGCTTGAGCCACTGCGGGGTGGTGGCCACGAACTCCTTGGTGCCGACGCACACCGCGACGGCGTCGGGGCTGATGGGCGCGCCGAGTCGGTCCTCGGTCCATCGGCATATGGCCTGGCGCAGCTCGGCGGTGCCGATCGACGGCGGGTAGCCGCGGGCGACGCCGCGGCTGTCGTCGGCGTCGGAAAGGGCGGCTAGGACGGCGGGCGGAGGCGGATCGCCGGGCGTGCCGATGGACAGGTCGACGACGCCTCCGTCGTGGGCGGAGGCCGCCCCCCGGGCCTCTTCGAGTCGGTCGTAGGGATAGGCGGGGGGCTCGAAACCGCCGGGGGGCGCCGGGCTCACCGGGCCACCGAGAAGTCCCGGAAACGGGCCGCCCCGGCCCCGTCGACCCGTACCCGCACGTGGGACCCCGAGTCGTCGTGCTCCTCGGTGAGGACCTCGCCCTCGCGGTGCACGGCGGCCAGCACGTCGCCGCGGTCATAGGGTATGTGCAGCTCGACCACCTGGGCGGCGGCCCGGAGCCGGTCGCCGATCACCTCCAGGAGGCCGTCGATGCCCTCTCCGGTGGCGGCCGACAGGGTGACCGCTCCGGGGTGGCGTTCCGCCAGGCGGGCGGCGGCCTCGGCGGCGATGTCACCCTTGTTGAAGGCCAGCAGCTCGGGGACCGAGCCGGCGCCGATGTCGGCCAGGACGGAACGGACCGCTTCGATCTGCGACTCGGGGTCCGGTGACGAGGAATCGACGACGTGCACGAGGAGGTCGGACTCGGTGACCACCTCGAGGGTGGAGCGGAAGGCCTCCACCAGCTGGTGGGGCAGCTTGCGGACGAAACCCACGGTGTCGGAGAGCAGGACAGCCTCCCCCCCGGGCAGCTCCAGTCGCCGGGTGCGGGGGTCGAGGGTGGCGAACAGCCGGTCCTCGACCAGCACGCCGGCGTCGGTGAGCCGGTTGAGCAGCGTCGACTTGCCGGCGTTGGTGTATCCGACGAGCGACACATTGGACAGCCGGCTGCGACGCCGGGCTTTGCGCTGCAGTCGGCGCTGCTCGGTGAGGCGGCGCAGGTCGCTCTCGAGGCGGTTCTTGCGCCGCACCAGCCGCCGGCGGTCCACTTCGAGCTGGGTCTCGCCCGGCCCCCTGGTGCCGATCCCACCGGCCAGCCGGGACAGCTGGGTGCCCCGTCCCCGCAGACGGGGTAGCCGGTACTCGATCTGGGCCAGCTCCACCTGGGCCTTGCCCTCCAGGGTGCGGGCGTTCTGGGCGAAGATGTCGAGGATCACCGCGGTGCGGTCGATGGCCGTCCGGCCGAGGATCTTCTCCAGGTTTCGTGACTGCGCCGGTGACAGCTCGTCGTCGAAGACGACCGTGTCGGCGTCGACGGCGTTGGAGAGGTCGCGCAGCTCCTCGGCCTTGCCCTTGCCGATGAAGGTCGCCGGATCGGGGTGGTCCCGGCGCTGCAGGACCCGGGCCGCCTCGTCGGCGCCGGCCGTGTCGACCAGCAGGGAGAGCTCGTCGAGGTGCAGTTCGGTCTCCTCGTCGCGCCCCGGCGGGAAGGTCACCCCTACGAGGACGATCTTCTCCCGGAAGCTGCGTTCGATCAGGCTCACGACGCCGGTTCCCACTCGCAGGTCGCGATCCGCACGCTCGGGCCCGAAAGGGTGGCCGTCCCGTCGGGGCGCAGCTGTACCGCTACCGCCCCGCCGGGCTGGTGCACCGTCACGGCCGGGCCGACCCGACCCCAGCGGTGCAGGGCCGCCGCCGCGGCACAGGACCCGGTCCCGCAGGCCTGGGTCTCGCCCACCCCGCGCTCCCACACCCGCATGGTCACCGAGTCCGGCTCGGGGCCGAGGGTGACGAACTCGACGTTGAGCCCGGCCGGGTCGGATCGCTCCAGCTCGGGCCCGAGACGCCCTACGTCGACGGTGCGGGGGTCGGGCCCGAGGACCACCAGGTGGGGGTTGCCCACGTCCACCAGCAGCGTGCCGTTGCCGACGTTGCACACCTCGCCGCCGTCGGAGCGGACCTTGACCGGTCCCATTTCGACCGTCGCCCAGGTGCGGCCGGGCCCGCTCCGGCGGATGGTGACCTCCCGGCGGCCGGCCGGGGTGAGCACGGCGAAGGGCCGGTCCTCGGTCACCAGGCCGGCGTCGAGAGCGGCGTGAGCCAGGCAACGCACCCCGTTACCGCTCATCTCGGCCTCGCTCCCGTCGGCGTTCCACAACCGGAAGCCGAGGTCGCCCGACTCGGTGAGGCCGCTGCGGATGAACCCGTCGGCGCCGACCCCGGTGTGGCGGTCGCACGCGGCGCGGGCCAGCTCGGCGTCCCCTTCGAGGAACGACACGAGGAAGTCGTTGCCGAGTCCGTGCAGCTTGACGAGCTGGATCATGGTCTCCTCCAGTCTCCCAGGATCCGGGCCGTGACGGCGAGTGGATTCTCGGCCGTTCCGTACCAGGCGATGCGGGGGTCGCGCCTCCACCACATCCGTTGCCGGCGGGAGAAGGCCCGGGTGCGGCGCTTGGCCTCGTCGAGGGCGTCGACCAGCGGCCGGCCCTGCTCTAGGTGGTCGAGCACCTCCCGGTAGCCGAGGGCCTGGCGGGCAGTGCGCGACAGGGTCCGACGGCGGAGACCGTCCACTTCTTCGACCAGACCGGCCTGCACCATCTGCTCCAGCCGGGCGTCCACGCGGCTGGCCACCACCGCCCGGGGGAGCCACAGGCCGGCCAGGCGCCACGGTGTGGGCGGATAGGCCCGAAGGCCCGGCCCGAACGACGAGAAGGGCGCGCCGCTGCCCACGCACACCTCCAGGGCTCGAATCACCCGGCGCCGGTTGGAAGGCTCCATGCGCGACGCGGCGTCGGGGTCGAGCTGGCCGAGGCGGCGGTGCAGGGCCGCGGTGTCGGGCTCGGACTCGAGCTCGGCGCGTACCTCGGGGAACTGTCCGGGGGGGGCCAGCCCGTCCACCAGCGCCTGGAAGTACAGCCCGGTTCCTCCCACGAGCAGGGCCCGCTGACCTCTCCCCTCGATGCCGGCCACGGCCGCCCGGGCCTGCGACACCCACCGGGCCAGGGTCCACTCCTCGTCGGGGTCGGCCAGATCGACCAGGTGGTGGGGAACCTCGGTCCGCTCCTCCATCGACGGCTTGGCAGTGCCGATGTCCATTCCTCGGTAGACCTGCATGGAGTCAACGGTGACGATCTCCACGTCACCAAGGCGGCGGGCCACCTCGAGGGCCACCTGGGATTTCCCCGAGGCGGTGCAACCGACCAGCGCCAGGTGCCGGACCCGGCCCAGTGCCGCCTCAGCCACGCCGCGTCAGCCCGGGCTCCGACCCGGTCGGCTCAACCGGCGACCACCGGGATCCGGGTGCGGTGGGTCGGGCGGCCCGTCACTTCGAGCAACTGGCCTTCGAGGAAGTGGGGCGCCCCTCGGGTGACCAGCACGTCGGCCCACGATCCCGCTGGTACCGCTCCCGCCGGGGCGGCGAAGTGCACCAGCTTGCCCTGAGCGGTGCGGCCGCTGACCGTGCGGGGGTCGCGCTTGGAGGGACCTTCGACGAGTACCTCCTCGACCCGGCCTTCGCGGGCCTGGTGCTGGGCCAGCGCCGAACGCTCCACCACCACCCGCAACCGCTCGAACCGCTCGGCCACCACGTCGGGGGCCACGTAGCGGTCGACCCACTCGGCCGCCTCGGTCCCCGGACGGGGCGAGTAGATGAACGTGTAGGCGCTGTCGTACTCGGCCGCGGCGACCACCTCGAGGGTCCGCTCGAAGTCGTCGTCGGTCTCGCCGGGGAAGCCGACGATGATGTCGGTGGTGACGGCCAGGTCGGCGATGGCGCCTCGGGCCGCCGCCAACTTCTCCAGGTAGCGCTCGGCGGTGTAGCCCCGGTGCATGGCCGCCAACACCCGGTCACTTCCCGACTGCAGGGGCAGGTGAAGGTGGGGGCAGACGGCCGGCTCCTGGGCCATGGCCTCGATGGTCTCGGCCCTCAGGTCCTTGGGGTGGGGGCTGGTGTAGCGCACCCGGCGGATCCCGTCGACCCGCCCGACGGCTCGCAGGAGGTCGGCGAAGAGGGGGCGGGCCCGGGGCCGGTCCCCGGCCACCCATTCGCCGCCGACCAGCGCCTCGGCCTGGGCCCAGTCGGGGCTCGTCCGCAACCGGGTGGTCAGGTCCCGCCCGTAGGAGTTGACGTTCTGGCCGAGCAGGGTCACCTCGACGGTTCCCTCGGCGGCCAGGGCCGCCACCTCTTCGACGATCTGCCCGAACGGCCGGCTGGCTTCGGAGCCCCGGACCGAGGGCACGATGCAGAACGCGCAGTTATTGTCGCAGCCGATCTGGATGGTGACCCAGGCGCTCCAACCGGCGTCGCGCCGCACCGGCAGGGCGCTGGGGAACTCCGAAGGGTCGTCGCTGCGGCCGTCGAACACCTCCAGCACCGGCGATCCCCCGAGGCGGGCCTGGGCCAGCAGCTCGGCCGCCCGGGACGTGTTGTGGGTGCCCCACACGGCGTCTACCCACGGGGCCCGGTCCAAGATGGTCTCCCGGTCCTTCTGGGCCAGGCACCCCCCCACGGCTATCTGCACCTCCGGGCGGGCGTCCTTGATGGTCTTCAGGTGACCGAGGTGCCCGTACAGCTTGTTGTCGGCGTTCTCCCGGATGCAGCAGGTGTTGAGCACGATGACGTCGGCGGACTCGGCGTCGCCGCAGGCCTCCATGCCGTCTTGTTCGAGCAGCGACGCGATGCGCGCCGAATCATGCTCGTTCATCTGGCACCCGAAGGTCCGTAGGTAGTAGCGGCGCACCACGACCGCTCATTGTACGGGTCGGACGGCCGCCCCGGTCCCCGCCGGCCCGACGCGGGGCGGAGAGGCGGCTCACCCGGGAGCGCAGGGCAGCGGCTCGACCGGGACGGCGGGGCGCGGCTCAGCCGGGGGGGCCGGCGTCCCCGCGAGGGGGGTGGCGGGCTCGTCGGGTGGATCCGGCGAGTCCGGCCGGTCGCCGGGCGGGGGGCTGATGTCGACTCGGAGACGTATGGCGGTGCGGTTCTGGCCGTCGATACTGATGTCGGCGAAGGCGGGACGACACGCCAGGTCCTGGCCCGTCGGGGCCAGGAAGCCCCGCGTGATGACGACGGCCTTGACGGCCTGGTTGAGGGCACCGGCCCCCACGACCTGTATCTCGGCCGACCCGCGGTGGCGCAGAACCCCGGCGAGGGCCCCGGCGACGGAGTTCGGGTTGGACTTGCTCGAGACCCTGAGCACGTCGATGGCCAACCGTCTCCTCCCAGCCGGGCACCGATCTGCGCTCACTTCGCCGGTCGCTGCGATGTGTCCCCTCTCCTGTTCGCCCCGGACCGGGCGGATCCTTCCCGGAGTTGGGGGCGAGACAGGACCGGACCGTTCAGTCCTCCAGGGAGATGGGTTCCTCGTCTCGGGGGTCCAAGCCGATCACATCCGGCTCCTCCCCACCGAGGCCGACCTTCTGTCGGACCTTCTCGGAAATCTCGATCATGACCTCGAGGTTCTCCCCCAGGAAGGTCTTGGCATTCTCCCGACCCTGGCCCAGCTGCTCGCCCTCATAGGTGTACCAGGCCCCCGCCTTCTTGACGATGCCCAACTCCACGGCCACGTCGATGAGGGACCCTTCACGGCTGATGCCCCTGCCGTACATGATGTCGAACTCGGCCTGCTTGAAGGGCGGGCTCACCTTGTTCTTCACCACCTTGACCCTGGTCCGGTTGCCCACCACCTCGGCGCCGTCCTTGATGGACTCGATACGTCGGATGTCGAGACGCACCGAACTGTAGAATTTGAGGGCTCGACCACCGGGGGTGGTCTCGGGCGAACCGAACATGACGCCGATCTTCTCCCGCAGCTGGTTGATGAAGATGGCGATGGTGTTCGACCGGTTGAGGGTGGCGGTCAGCTTGCGGAGGGCCTGGGACATGAGACGGGCCTGGAGGCCTACGTGGGAGTCACCCATCTCGCCCTCGATCTCGGCCCGGGGGGTCAGAGCGGCCACCGAGTCGATGACGATGACATCCAGGGCGCCCGAGCGGATCAGCATGTCGGCGATCTCCAGAGCCTGCTCACCTGTGTCGGGCTGGGATATGAGCAGATCGTCGACGTTGACCCCGATGGCCCGGGCGTAAACCGGATCCATGGCGTGCTCGGCGTCTATGTAGGCGCAGATACCGCCGTTGCGCTGAGCTTCGGCGACGACGTGCATGGCCAACGTCGACTTGCCCGACGATTCCGGACCGAAGATCTCCACGACCCGACCCCGGGGCAGGCCCCCGATCCCCAACGCGATGTCCAGGGCGAGCGCCCCTGTAGGGATGGCTTCGATCTGCATGTGGAGGTTCTCGCCCATCTTCATGATGGCGCCCTTGCCGAACTGCTTCTCGATCTGCCCCATGGCCATCTCGAGGGCCTTTTCTCTTTCCACCCTGATGTCTCCTCGTTCGCATCGACTCGGTCGGGACCACCCTAGAAAGAGGGTGTGACGGTTTGATCTGCAAGCCTCCGCCCGACCACACAGGTAATCGCACGGGTGTAATTCGCTCGGCCGCCAGCATACACACGAACGTGCGTTCGATGGTGGATGACGCGGGGCGGCGGGGGCGGGAACCGGGGACCGGCCGGCGGCGTAGAAGAGGGCGTGGAGCCCTGCGGTTTAGCTTGTGACGTGCCCAGCTGGACCGACATCTACCGGGCCGAGCGGGACGGCCTGGTCCGTCTGGCCTACCTGATGACCGGATCGCCGGTGGTGGCCGAGGACCTGGTGCAGGACACCTTCCTGCGGGTCATGGCCCGCCTCGACCCCGATTCGTCTCCCGGCGCCTACTTGCGGCGCAGTGTCATCAATGCCTGCTACTCCTGGCACCGCCGGGCGTGGCGGGAGGTCAAGCCGGGCGACGACGAGCTGCTGGGGGCGGCCACCCCGGGAGGCTGGGCGGCCCGGAGCCGGCCCGGGACGACCGGCCGCTCCCCCACCCCGGGCCGCCCCTCAGAGCCCGGACCGGGGCCCGACATCGAGATGTGGGACGCTCTCAGTCGCCTGGCCCCCCGGCGCCGCAGCGTCCTGGTGATGCGCTACTACCTCGACATGAGCGAGGCCGAGGTGGCCGAGACGCTGGGGTGCCGGGTCGGGACGGTCAAGTCGACCACCCACCGGGCCCTGGCCGAGCTGCGGAAGACGATCGAGCGATGAACGACGACGAGCTGATCGAACGGCTACGACGGACCCTGGCCGAAAGGGCCGGGAGCCTGCAGCCGGCACCGTTGGTCGAGCCCGGCGGACCGTCGGCGGGCGCCGATCCCCTCTCCGGCGAGCTCGGCCCCCCGGTCCGGGCTGCCCACCCCTTCGACCAGGCACCCGAGGGGCGCCGGACGGCTGAGTACATGCTGCTCCCCCCGACCGGCCCGGTGCCGGTCATCGGCGGCCGGCGGCC
>JAGWSF010000158.1 GCA_028876385.1 Acidobacteriota bacterium
CGACGATGGGGGCGGCCAGGCCTTTGGAGCCGGCTGATCCGTGGAAGGTGGCGTCGCCGAAGCTGAAGACTCCGCCGTCGGCGGCGACGAGCCAGTAGCCGCCGCCGTCGGGGGTGGAGGCCATTCCGACGATGGGGGCGGTCAACTGGCGACCCGCCGAGCTGCCGTGGAAGGTGGCGTCACCGTAGGCGAACACCCCGCCATCGGCGGCGACGAGCCAGTAGCCGTGACCGCTGGCCGTGGCCGCCATGCCCACCACAGGCTTGGCGAGCGTGCGGTTCCCCGCCGAGCCCTGGAACGTGGCATCGCCGTAGGCGAACACCCCTCCGTCGGACGCCGCCAGCCAGTACCCCTGACCGCTGGGCGTGGCCGCGATGGCCACGAGGGGCGCGACCAACGAGCCCCCCGGGCCGCCCATGGCCGCGACCGCGCCGAAGGCGCCGACCTGACCGGGTCCGGTGGGTGGCTGATCGGTGGCCGTTGCCTGGAACGATGCCGTGGTGGCCGTGCCCACGAGGGACGCGGGGCGCGACGCGGCGGCCAGCGACAGGGCACGGCCGGTGGCCGCGACTGGGGTTCGGGACGGACCCCGCGACGAACCGGCGTTGCTCGCCACCACCAAGCCGGCAACGGCCAAAGGGAGGGCCGACGCAGCGGCGATGGGACGGGCGAGGCGCCCTGGGCGCCTCCTGCGCCACGTCGTGGGGCGTGTCTGAGGAAGGTCTCCGTCGGAGGCCATGAAGGTGCTACGGGTTGTGGTCAAGCTGGAAGACCCTTTCGTCAGCGCGCCGGCCTGAGGCGCTACTCCCAGCAGCGGATAAGAGAAAGGCGGGAGAGGCGGACCAGCGCGGGCCTCCGCCGGAAAGGGATGGGCGGAGGTTGGCTTGTTGGCTCCCTGTCGGCGGTCTCTTGGACGGTCACCCGGGGGCCTGTCTTTTCTCGGCCGCAAACCTTACCTGACTGAATCCGGATCCGGAAGGGTCAGGGCAATATGACAAATGTCACATCACTCTACGCGCGACCAATAGGTGATCGTGATGCCCGAACAGAGCGCGGCGACGGCCTACACTCAGCGGATGACCAGAGTGGGGAACCGGTCAGGCAGCCAGGGTCGGGGAGAGGACGCGGTGCTCCCAGGAGATCCCGCTGGCCTGGCGGTGCCTCCCGGCGATGATCCGGAAGGTCCGGCGTCGCCGACGGCCCGCCACCGGCGATCCCGGGGATGGCGTCCGATTGATCTGATCCCCTTGTGGCGCCCGCTCAGTGTGCTCGTGGCGGCCCGGTTGGTGATGTGGTTCGCCGTATACGTCTACACCCATGTCACCCATCAGTACTCGCTCACGCTGTGGGACGGCGGTTGGTACGTACTGGCCGCTCAACACGGCTGGCCCCACCACGTCAGCGCCCAGTTGGATGGTGCGGGACAGAACACGCTGGCGTTCTTCCCTGCGTTTCCCACGGTAATCCGCGCCGTTCACTTCCTCGTACCGTTGACCTGGTTACGAGCTGGGCAGGTGGCGGCCTTCATCTGCGAGATGGCCATGGTCTCGGCGGTTTGGTTGCTGGCCCGCGACGTCTGGGGTCGCACTGTGGCTGACCGCTCGGTCGTTCTGCTGTGCTTCTTCCCCGGAGCATTCATTCTCGTTCTGATGTACTCGGAACCACTGACCATTGCCACCGCCGCCTTCTGTCTTCTGGCTCTGCGCCGTGAGCAATGGGTTGTGGCAGGGATCATGGCGGCCGTCTGCGCCACCACGCGGATCATCGGCTTCGCAGTGATTGCGGCCTGTGTGTGGGAAGCGGCCGTCGCCATACGCAACGATCGCCGGTGGCGGTCGGCTCTGGCGGCTGTGATCGCGCCGACCGGAATCCTGGCCTGGTTCGTCTATCTGTGGGCCTCCACCGGGGACCGTCTGGCCTGGTTGCACACCGAGGAGAACGGCTGGGCCCAGCACTCGTCGGTGATGGCCATTCCGGATTTGGTCAAGTCCGCGCTCCACACGCATCCCGCCGATCCGAATCAGGTACTGGCGCTGGCCAGCACCGCTCTCGGCGTGGTCCTGCTCGTGGTTCTGATTGCGGCACGGGGGCCGGCCACTTTCGTCGTGTACTCGGCGGCGGTGCTGTTGCTCTCGGCCACCTCTGTCAACCCGGCCGGGATCAGATTCCGCTTTGTGATGACGGCGTTCCCATTGGCCATCATCATGGCCAAGCTGCTCAAAGACGCGGCGTTCTCGGCGGCGGTGGCCCTTTGCAGTGTCCTCACGGGGGTGCTACTCGTCGTCACCGTGACCAACGCCAGCCTCATACCCTGATACGCCCGCGGTCGGTCGACGCCGCCGGGGTGGATAATCAGCGCAGGGCGAGCGGGGGTGCCTCGAAACCGCCGATCAGTTCGCTCAGGTGGGAGGCCACCGCCAGCGAAGTGCGGTCCTCGAGGTGGGGGCCCACCACCTGGATCCCCACCGGGAGGCCGCCGACCCGCCCGACTGGTACCACCGTGGAGGGTAGATAGGCGACTCCCACCAAACCGGTCCAGGCCAGGCAGTCTGCCTGGGGGACGGAGCGCCCGTTGACCAGAACCCATCGGTCGGCGACGGTTCCCTGTTGGTCGTGGGGGAAGGGGAGCATCGGCACCACCGGGCACAGCAGCACATCGAAGTCCCGAAACCAGGCCGCCCAGGTCCGGCGTAGCTCGGCGCGTCGGCGGTCCAGCAGCAGCCACTCACGGTGGGATCCGCTGATCGCCTGGCCGACCTGCTCGTCGAGGCTGACCGAAACGGCGGCCAGGAGCAGCCGGTCGAAGAGGTCCCGGACCTCGCCCAGACGCATCGGGGGGTGCTCATCGCGCACGTCGGCTCCGGCCCTTCGGAGGGCCTCGGCCGCGCCGAGCAACAGATCGTGAGCGGCCGCTTCGATCGGACAGTCGGGGTCATCCAGCCAGAGGCCGACGCGGTAGTCGGCCAGCCGGGAGTGGCGGGCTTCGGGCAGGATCAAGCTCCAGGCCGCCCCGTCGTCCGCGTTGGGTCCGGCCAGTACACCCATCAACAAGTGCAGGTCCTCGGGTGACCGGGCGATCGGACCGAAGACATTGATGTCGGCATCGGTGGTGCCGCCGCCCACCGAGTCCAGGTACCCCCTCTGGGGGACCACTCCGAAGCTGGGCTTGTGCCCGAACACGCCGTTGAAGCTCGACGGTATGCGGATCGACCCACCGATATCGGTGCCCAGCTCGAAACTGCTGAGCCCGGCGGCGACGGCAGCGGCCGGTCCTCCTGACGATCCGCCGGGGGTGCGCGACAGGTCCCAAGGATTGCCAGTCGTGCCGAACAGCTCGTTGAAGGTCTGAATGTCGCCCGACCACTGGGGCACGTTGGTCTTGCCCATCACGATCGCACCGGCCCGTCGTAGCCGGGCGACGGCGGGGGCGTCGGCGGCTGGGATGTGTCCGGCCAGTGCTGGGGAACCCCCTGTGGATCTCATGCCGGCCACCTCGACGGCATCTTTGATCGTCACCGGGAGCCCGTGGAGCGGCCCGGTGGGGGCCTCCGACCCGCTCGCCGCGGTGAGCTCATCGGCGCGCGCCGCGTCGGCGCGGGCCCGCTCCTCGTCGACAGTTACCACGGCATTGATGTCGGGGTTCAGTCGCGAGATGCGTGCCAGGTAGAGCTCCAGCAGTTCGCGGCTCGAGATCTGGCGCGCACGGATCAGAAACGAGAGCTCGGTCGCGGACTGCAGGCATATTGAGTCGTCGGCCATCGACGCGGACGGTACCAGGGAGGTGGGGCGGCCTCGTCCCTCAGGTCTCGAACAGGACCCCGGGGTTGAGGCGCCCGGTCGGGTCGACGGCGGACTTGACGGCACGCATGACCGCCAGTTCGGACGGTGAGCGCGACAGATGGAGCCACCGGGATTTGGCCCGACCGATCCCGTGCTCGGCGCTGATCGAGCCGTCCATGGACGCGACCAGGGCCAGTACCGCCTCGTCGAGCCGCTCGTCGTCGGGGGGTGGCCCGACCACGTTGACGTGCAGGTTGCCGTCGCCGATGTGCCCGAAGAGGACGAGGGTCGAGCCGGGCGCGACCGATTCGACCAGCTCCCGCACCGCGGTTTCGAATTCGGCGAGCTTCGACTGGGGTAGCGTGACATCCAGCTTGTGGGGAATGCCGAGGGCCGACACCGCCTCGGTGTGGCGCTCGCGGTAAGCCCAGAGCCGGTCGGCACCCGCCCCGTCGGTGGCTACTGCGGTGGCATCGTCGGGCAGGTCCAGCTGGCCCAGCACCTCGAACAGCGAGTCGCTCGGGTCGACCCGCCCGGCGCATTCCACGAGGAGGTAGACCGGCCATTCCGCGGCCAAGGGATCCCCCAGGCGGGCGTGGTGGCGAACCAGGTCCAGCCCCTCCCGGTAGAAGATCTCGGCGGCCTGCAACCCCTCCGCCCCCCTGCGCACGGCGTCCAGCGCGTCGAGGGCGCGGGCGGTCGATCGGAGGCCCATCAGGGCCACCACCCGCTCGGGCCGGGCCGCCACCAGGCGCAACCGGGCGGCCGTGATCACCGCCAGGGTGCCCTCTGAACCGACGAGGAGCTGCGACAGGTCGTAGCCGGTGTTGTCCTTGACCAGGCCGCTCAGCCGCGACACCACCGTTCCGTCGGCCAGGACCGCTTCGACCCCGATCACCTGCGCCCGCATGGAGCCGTCGCGCAGCACGTGCAGCCCTCCGGCGTTGGTCGCGATCATCCCACCGACCGTCGCGCTGTCGCGCGCCGCCAGGTCCACCGGGAACACCAGCCCGGATGCCTCCGCGGCAGCCTGGAGGCGGCCCAAGGAGACCCCGGCACCGACGGTGATCTGGCTGGCCGCTCGGTCCACTTCGCCGATCTGGTCGAGCCTCACCGTGGAGAGCAGCACCGGGGGGGCTGACGCCTGGGGGTCGGCGGGGGGCTTCGGTGGTGAGGGGGCGGGGACACCGCCGCCCACGAGGCCGGTGTTGCCACCCTGGATCACCAAGGCCCGGCCATCGGAAGCGCAAGCGGCCATCACCGCGGCCACCTCCGCGGTCGACCGGGGCCGGACCACCACCGAGCAGGCGCCGCGGAAGCGACCGGTCCAGTCGGTCTCGAAGGCCGCCTTGGTGTCGGGGTCGTCGAGCACGTGGGCGTCGCCGACGATGGTCCGCAGGCGTTCGGCGAGGGCCGCCGCCGCGGTATCACGTGAGGGGGTGGGGGTCGCAGCCATCTGACAGAGTTTTAGTCATGTCAGGGCCTGAGCGCGTAACCATGTCCGTAGACGGCGGGGTGGCCGACATCCGGCTCAACCGTCCCGAGAAGCTCAATGCCTTGGATGCGGCCATGTTCGACGGCCTGCTGGCCGCTTCGGCGGCGGTCGCCGCTGACCGGTCCGTCCGGGTGGTGGTGCTCTCCGGTGAAGGCCGGGGCTTCTGCGCCGGTCTCGATCTCGAGTCCATCACCGCCATGGCGGGCGCCGGGTCCGGCCGGGTCGGGGGCCTTCTGGCCCAACGCTCCGAAGCCAGCATCGCCAACCGGGCCCAGCAGGCCGCGTTCAACTGGACGACTCTCGCTGTCCCGGTCATCGCCGCGGTGCACGGTGTCGCCTTGGGTGGGGGGGCGCAGATCGCCCTCGCTGCCGATCTGCGCATCATGGCTCCCGATGCCCGGCTGTCGATCATGGAGGTCCGCTGGGGCCTGGTGCCGGACATGACCGGCACCGCCCTGCTGCCCCGCCTGGTCGGGCTGGACGTAGCCAAGGAGCTGACCTGGACGGGGCGCATGGTCGGCGGCGAGGAGGCTCTGCGCCTGGGTCTGGCGACCCGCCTGGCGGCCGACCCGAGAGCCGAGGCGCTCGAGTTGGCCGCTGAGATCGCCGGACGTAGCCCAGACGCCGTCCGGGCGGCCAAGCGCCTGCTCGAGCAGTCGGGTCGGGTGCCGCTGGCCCAGCAGCTACTCGACGAGTCGGAGGAGATGGGGCGCCTCATCGGCGGGCCCAACCAGATCGAGGCGGTGAAGGCCCACTTCGAGAAGAGAGACCCGGTATTCGGCGATCCTGGGTAGGCTCGTGGGCGTGACTGAAGCCACCGATGCTCCCGCCACCAGCGAGTCGGAGACCAACGAGCGCACCGAGGCCGTCGTAGCCGCCTTCCGGCGTCAGCTCGAAGGGCAGGGTTCCGTCCCCGCCTCGGTCGTTCAGGACGGCCTGCTCGAACTGTGGGGTTCCTTGCCCGCCGGCGACACCCGCTCCGTGATCGAGGGCTGGCTGACCGAGACGTTGGAGCGCAACCTGTACTCCGCGTCCGAGGTCGGTTCGCGCCTCGACGCCGTCCTGGCTCAGCCCAACTGAGGACGGGCGGACATGGTCGATACCGAAGGTGCCCGCCAGAACGTCTCCTTCCCGAGCAACGGGTCGGAGGCTCACGGCTACCTGGCCCTGCCGCCCTCGGGTCGGGGTCCGGGCCTGGTCGTGATCCAGGAGTGGTGGGGCCTGACCTCCCACATCGCCGATCTCACCGACCGCTTCGCGGCCGCCGGATTCGTGGCCCTCGCCCCCGACCTCTACGGCGGATCGACGACCCACGACGCCGACGAAGCTGGGGCCATGATGCAGAGCCTCCCGCCCGACCGGGCGGCGCGCGATCTCTCCGGTGCGGTCGACTTCCTACTCGGGCGGGATGACGTCGAAGGCTCGCGCATAGGGGTCGTCGGTTTCTGCATGGGCGGAGCTTTCGTGCTCACCCTCGCCCTACAGGAGGCCGAGCGCGTGGCGGCCGCGGTGCCCTTCTACCCCGTGGGCGCCATGCCCGACGACTACCGGGGCCTGAAGGCCGCGGTGATGGCCCACTTCGGGGAGTCCGACGCGTTCATCCCGGCGACCCAGGCGTCCGAGCTCGAGGCCAAGATCGAGGCCGGCACCGGCGTCAAGCCCGAGGTGTACCTCTACCCGGCCGGTCACGCCTTCCTCAACGACGAGAACCTGCTTGGCACCTACGATCCCGAGCAGGCCCGCGTCGCGTGGGAGCGCACCGTCGGCTTTCTACGCGACCACCTGGCCGCCTGAGGGGACCCTGCCGGCGCCGCTTAGGCCGCGGTGCAGGACCACCGCGCCCCGACCCGGTCGGCGCGCAGGGCCAGACCGAAGGTCTCCGACAGAGTCTCGGAGGTGATCACCTCGCCCACCCCGCCGGCGGCCATCACCGTTCCCGCCCGCAGCAGGAGGGCGTGGGTGAACCCCGGCGGGATCTCCTCCACGTGGTGGGTGATCATGACCGTAGCCGGGTGGGCCGGGTCGGACGCCAGACGACCGAGGTAGGAGATCAGACGTTCCCGCCCGCCCAGGTCCAGCCCGGCGGCCGGCTCGTCGAGGAGTAGCAGTCGGGGGCGGGCCATCAGGGCGCGGGCCAGGAGCACCTGCTGGCGTTCCCCGTCGGAGAGGAAGCCGAACGGTCGCTCGGCGAGGTGCCCGAAGCCGGCCTCGACGAGCAGCTGACGGGCCCGGTCCCATTCCTGGGGGGGATAGTCCCGCCACCACGGTTCGAGCGCTCCGCCACCCCCCGACACCACGACCTCGGTGGCGGTGATGCCCGGTAGGAGCTTCTTGACCAGGGCGGTGGACACCAACCCGATGTCCTCGCGCAGTCGCCGGACATCGACGCGGCCCAGTTCGTGGCCGAGGATGTGAAGGGCGCCTCGGGTCGGGTGCAGGTAGCCCGACGCCAGCTCGAACATGGTGGTCTTGCCCGACCCGTTGGGTCCGAGCACGACCCAGCGCTGGCCCGGCTCGACGGTCCAGTCGACCTGTCGCAGCACGGACAGGCCGGGCCGGTCGAGATCGACGCGTTCGAAGCGCAGGGCGGTCGGCGGCTCGTCGGGCATCGGCGCCGGACAAGGTAGCGGGTCCCCGGGGGAAACCGAATGGCGCCGGGCCCGGACTTTTATCCACGATGGAGGTCATGGCCGGACTCCCCGAACTGCTCTCCGCCGCCCTCCAACCGGCCTTCGACCGCTTCGAGGCCGGATCCGACCCCGTGGTGCGGCCATCGAGCCGGGCCGGGGTGGACTTCCAGGCCAACGGGGCCATGGCCCTGGCCAAGCGGCTCGGCCGGCGACCATCGGAGGTGGCCGAACAGATCGTCGGGTGGGCCGATCTCCAAGCGGTGTGCTCGTCGGTGGATGTGTCGCCCCAGGGCTTCATCAACCTGACCCTCGCCGACGGTTGGCTCGCCGGACGTGTCGGCCTCCACGCCGGTGACCGCCGCCTCGGAGTCGTACCGGTCCCCCTTCCGATGACCGTGGTCGTCGACTACTCCCACCCGAACGTGGCCAAGGAGATGCACGTCGGCCACCTCCGTACCACCGTCATCGGTGACGCCCTGTGCCGCTTGCTCAGCTTCGCCGGCCATACCGTCGTGCGGGAGAACCACATCGGTGACTGGGGCACCCCGTTCGGCATGCTCATCGAGCACCTGCTCGACGTCGGCGAGGAGGAGGCCGCCCACGAACTGTCGGTGGGCGACCTCGACTCGTTCTACCGGGCGTCGCGGGCCGCCTTCGACGCCTCACCGGACTTCCAGGAGCGCGCCCGTCACCGGGTGGTGCTGCTGCAGTCCGGTGACCCCGAAACCCTCCGCCTGTGGCAGGTGCTGGTGGACCAGAGCGTGGCCTACTTCCAGGCCGTCTACGACCGACTCGACGTCCTCCTCCAGCCTTCCGACGTGGTCGGCGAGAGCTCGTACAACGATCTGCTGCCGGTGGTGGTCCAGGAGCTCCACGAGCGGGGTCTGCTGGTGGTGAGCGACGGGGCCCGGTGCGTGTTCCCCGCGGGGTTCGTCAACCGGGACGGGACCCCGCTACCTCTCATCGTCCAGAAGTCCGACGGTGGTTTCGGTTACGCCGCCACCGACCTGGCCGCCCTTCGGGACCGCTTCGGCCGACTCGCAGCCGACCTGGCCCTCTACGTCGTGGGAGCCCCCCAGGCCCAGCACCTGGCCATGTGCTTCGCCGTCGCCGAGGCGGCCGGCTACCTCCCGTCCGCCGAACAGGCGGTGCACGTGCCTTTCGGCAACATGCTCGGCGCCGACCGCAAGATGTTCAAGACCCGGGCCGGCGCCACGGTGAAGCTGGTCGACCTGCTCGACGAGGCCGTCGTCCGGGCCTCAGCGGCGGTGGCCGAGCGCTCCGAGCTCGACGCCGACGAACGGGCGGCGGTGGCCCGTATGGTGGGCATCGGCGCCCTCAAGTACGCCGACCTGTCCACCGACCGCATCCGCGATTACGTGTTCGACTACGACCGCATGCTGGCCTTTGACGGCAACACCGCCCCCTACCTGCAGTACGCCCGGGTGCGGTGCCTGTCGATATTCCGCCGCGCCGCCCTCGAGGCCGCCGATTTCTTGAACGGCTCGGTCGAGGTGGTCATCTCCGAGCCCCCCGAGCGGGCCCTGGCCTTGGCCCTCCTCGGCTTCTCGGCGGCCATCGACGAAACCCTGGCCACCTGGAGCCCCCACAAGCTCTGCACCTACCTGTTCGACCTGGCCGGCCTCTACACCACCTTCTTCGAGAGCTGCCCGGTGCTCAAGGCGCCGTCACCCGAGGTGCGAGACAGCCGCCTGGTGCTCTGCGCGGTCACCGCCGCGACCCTCGGCCTGGGCCTCTCGGTGCTCGGCATCGAGGCCCCGGAGCGGATGTGACCGGCGCCGCGGCGACTGGTCCGGCGGGGTCGATGGCCGGGGGTCCGGCGGGGTCGATGGCCGGGGGTCCGGCGGGGTCGATGGCCGGGGGTCCGGCGGGGTCGATGGCCGGGGGTCCGGCCGTGCGGATCGCCGTGGGGCCGACGCAGGCCCGGTTCGCGGTCGAGGCGGTACGGGCCGGAGGGGGCGTGGTCGTAGACCCGGGTGAGGCGGCCGACGGCCTGGTGTGGGTCTCGAACCGCCATCTAGACGAGTTGAGAGCCGTGCTCGACGCCCAACCCGCGCTGCGCTGGGTGCAGCTTCCCTTCGCCGGGGTGGAGGACGCCGTGGGACGGGGTCTCGTCGACGACGACCGGGTCTGGACCTGCGCCAAGGGCTGCTACGCCAAGCCGGTCGCCGAGCACGCCTTGATGCTGGCTCTGGCCTCCCTGCGCCTCCTGCCCGAGCGCATCCGCGCCCGTTCGTGGGGCCAGCAGGCCGGGACCTCCCTCTACGGGTCCCGGGTGACCGTCGTCGGCGGCGGAGGGATCACCGAGGAGCTGCTGCGCCTCCTGGCCCCCTTCAACGTGACGGCCACCGTCGTACGAC
>JAGWSF010000159.1 GCA_028876385.1 Acidobacteriota bacterium
CCGAACGGTGTCGACCCCCCCGCCCCCCACCCGAATACCCACGAGGAGGACGCCGCCATCCTGGCCCGGGTCGGCCTGGCCGGGCGGCGTTACGTGTTCTGGGTGGGCAGCCTGGAGCCCCGCAAGGGGGTAGACACCCTCATTCAGGCCATGGTGGCCCGCACTCGCCGCCGCCCGGACGACGACGTGGTGACGGTCCTGGCCGGATTCGCGGGCTGGCTGAACGACGACCTGGTGACCGAGGGGGACCGAGCGGCCCTCGGGACGTCTCTGATCGAACTGGGGCGCATCGACGACGCCGTGCTGTGGGCGCTCTACCGCCACGCCACGGTGTTCGCCTTCCCGAGCCGCCACGAGGGTTTCGGTCTGCCCGTCGTCGAGGCCATGAGCCAGGGCGCGGCCGTGGTCGCGTCGGACATCGAGGTGATGCGGGAGGTGGCCGGCGACGCCGCCGTCCTCGTCCCCGCCGGGCGACCCGAGCAGTGGGCCGACGCCATCGACGCGCTGGTGGACGACCCCGGACAGAGGGCCCGTCTGGGGCGGGCGGGAATGGACCGCAGCCGCCTCTTCAGCGCCGCGGCCATGGCCGAGGCCACCTGGGCGGTGTACCAGACGGTAGGGTCCTGAGGAATGCGGGTCCTGCTCACCGGAAGCAAAGGCTTCGTCGGGCACTGGCTCATCGCCCATCTGGAGGCGGAGGGCGACGAGGTGATCGGTCTCGACGCCGAAGTGGACGTCACCGACGCCGGGGCCCTCCGCGATGCCGTCACCGCCGCCGCTCCCGACGCCGTCTGCCATCTGGCCGCCCTGGCCAGCGTGGCCGCGTCGTTCGGTGACTCGGCCGCCACCTACCAGGTCAACACCGTCGGCACGGCCAACCTCCTCGATGCCGCGCTGGCCTGCCGGGATCGTCCCAGGGTGCTGCTCGTCAGCTCGTCGGAGGTCTACGGGCGGGTCACCCCCGAGGAGCTGCCTCTACGGGAGGATCGTCCGTTCGCGCCGGTCAGTCCCTACGCCGCGAGTAAGGCGGCGGCGGAGATGATCGGTCTGCAGACCTGGCTGGGCTCGGGCCTGGAGGTGATCCGGGTCCGTCCGTTCAACCACACGGGCCCCGGGCAGCGCCCGGATTTCGTGGTCCCCGCCCTCGCCGGCCAGATCGCCCGGGCGGCCGTCTCGGGGGCCACGCAGTTGAGCACCGGCAACCTGCAGGCCCGCCGGGACCTCTCCGATGTGCGTGACGTGGTCCGGGCCTATCGCCTGCTCATCGAGGGCGGCCGACCCGGTGAGGTGTACAACGTCTGCCGGGGCGAGGCGGTGAGCATCCTGGAGGTCGCCGAGCGCCTGCTGGCCCTGGCCGGGGTGGACATCCCCATCGTGGTCGATCCCTCCCGGGTCCGCCCGGTGGAGATCCCCGAGCTTCGCGGTGACGCCGGCCGCATCGCGTCGGCGGTGGGCTGGAAGCCCGTCTACAGCCTGGACGACACCCTGGCCGATGTCCTCGGCTTCTGGCAGGCCGGAGGGCTGGCCCCAACGAGTTGACGCTCGCCGAAGCGGGTTTACTAGGACAGGCCGATGGCTTGGCGCACGGCTTGCTCCTGGGAGGCGGCGGCGTCACGCAAGGTGTGGACGACCTCCCTGGCGGTGGTCGGAAGGGCCTCTTCGAGGCGGTCGAGGCCCTCGTTGAGCTGGCCGCGGATGGGGGTGATGGCTTCGTCGACCGATCGGGCCAGGTCGCTGAGCTGGGACCGCAGGGCGGCCGTGTCGACCTGGGACTCGAGCTGACGGGTCAGCTCCACCCGCTGTACCTGGGCCTTCTGGAAGCCGATGACGCCGAGCCCGACGGCTACGTAGGCCGCTTCACGCAGAGCCTTGTTCAACTCGGCGGCGGCCTTGTCCACGTCGAGGGCACGGAAGTCGATGGACGGGAATCTCACGTCGGGCACGGGGTTCTCCTTGGAGGTGGGCAGCGGCGTAGGTGCTAACTGCTAGCTAGCACTATATAGCAGTTGCAAGCAGTGGGGGAGGCCTGTGACCGATTTCATGGACCGTTCCTCCTCCCGCCGCCGGGAGACCCCACCGCCCCTCGGGGCCGGGGCGACTCTGTGGGGCCCCGGCCGTTCACTACTGTTATCCACCCGGATGGCAATCGAATCCTCCCCGCCGGCGCCGGCTGTAGTGGCCGTGGTCGTCGCTCATGACCCCGGCGACTGGTTCCAGGAGTCGCTGTCGTCGCTGGCCGCCCAGGACTACCCCAACCTGTCGGTGCTCGTGGTCGACGTCGGACGCGGCGACGACCTGGCCCGCCGGGTCGCCGAGATCATGCCCGGCGCCTTCGTCCGGCGCCCTGACCACGTGGACGGCTTCGCCGCGGCGGCCAACGAGGTCCTGCAGATCGTCGAGGGGGCGTCGCACTACCTCTTCTGTCACGACGACGTGAGCCTCGCTCCCGATGCGCTGCGCCATATGGTCGAGGAAGCCTTTCGCTCCAACGCCGGGATCGTCTCTCCCAAGTACGTGCGCTGGGACGCCCCCGACCGCCTCCTCGCCGTCGGTGCCACCACCGACAAGGCGGGTGTACCCCGCGAGCTGATCGAGCCCGGTGATCTCGATCAGGAGCAGCACGACACCGTCCGCGAGGTCCTGGTGGCCCCCGGCGGGGCCACCCTGGTGCGTGCCGACCTCTTCGCCACCCTGGGCGGGTTCGATCAGGCCGTTGGCAGCGACGGGGAGGACGCCGACCTGTCGTGGCGGGCTCGGCTGTGCGGGGCCCGGGTGCTGGTCGCGCCGGCCGCCCGGGTGCGCCATCTCGAAGCGGCGCTCAACGGACGCCGCCCGGCGGGGCCCGACCCCCGCCGGAGGGAGCGCAACCGCTACCGGCTCCTGCTCACCTGCTACCGGTGGTACACGCTGGCGTGGCTGATGCCCCTCGTGGCCCTGTGGGCCACCGCCGAGGCGCTGCTCTTGCTCGCCCAGGGGCGCGCCGGGAGTGCCCGCCTGGTGTTCGCCTCGATGGTGGGGGCGCCCCGCCAGCCTGGCCTGTGGCGGGCTCGCCGGCGGATTCAGCGGCAGCGCCAGGTCACCGACGGCGCGCTGAGAGACTTGCAGGTGCGTGGCAACGCCCGGCTGCGGGGCTACCTGCAGGGCCGCCTCGACGGGGTCCGGGCCGGATTCGAACAGCAGGCCCGGCCGAGAGCGGCGTCGCTCGAAGCGGGTGGCCCCGAGCCCGACGCCGACGGACGAGCGGTGGCCGCGCCCGGATCGTCGGCGGTAGCCGAAGGTGGGCGGTACCGCCTGAGCCGGATCCTGGTCACGATCCTCCTCGTGGTGTTCGTGGTGGGGACCCGTTCGCTGTTCGGCAAGGGCATTCCCCAGATCGCCACCCTGCCCGACACGTCCCAGGGGCTGGCGGCGATCTGGCACTCCTGGTGGTCGGCGTGGCAGCCGGGCGGGCTGGGGGTGGCCGCCCCGAGCAGCCCGGCCGTGGCACTGATCGGGTTGCTCGGCACGGTGCTGTTCGGGGCGGTCGGCACCCTGGAGCACGTCCTGGTCCTGGCGCCGCTGGTGCTCGGGCCGCTCGGCGCCTACCGGGCGGTCCGGTTCTGGGGGTCTCCACGGGCCCGGATGATCGCCGCCGTCGCCTACGCCATCGTCCCGCTGCCCTACAACGACCTGGCCGGCGGCCACTGGGACGGGCTCGTGGCCTTCGCCGCCACCCCCTGGGTGCTGTCCGTGCTGTGGCGGGTCTCGTCGCTGGTCCCCCTACCGGTCTCGCGCCGGGGGCGCATATGGGGCCGGGTCCTCGGTCTGGGGCTGCTGGTGGCGGTCGTGGCGTCGGTGGCTCCGAGCTACCTGTACGCGGTGCCGGTCATGGGTCTCGGCCTGGCCGCCGGCTCGGCCCTGGCCGGCGGGGCGCGGTCGTCGGCCCGGGTGCTCGTGGTGAGCCTCGTCGCCGCCCTGGCCGCCTTCGTGCTGCTGCTCCCGTGGTCGGCCACCGTGGTGTGGTCACGGTCGGCCGTCTTCGGCGTCGATCCCGGGCCCGCCGGCCGGCTGGGTCTGGGCCAGGTGTTGCGCTTCCACACCGGGCCTTACGGTGCGGGTGACTGGGAGTGGCTGATCCTGGTCGCCGCGGCCCTGCCTCTCTTCGTGGGCCGGGAGTGGCGGCTGGCCTGGGCCGCCCGGCTGTGGACCGTCGCGGTGGTGTTCTTCGGTCTCACCTGGCTGGGCTCGAGGGGATGGATCCCGGCCGCCCCTCCCGGGGTGCTGCTGGCGCCCGCCGCGGCCGCTGTCGCGGCGTCGGCGGCCCTCGGGGTGGTGGCCTTCGAGCTCGACCTCCCCGGCTACAACTTCGGTTGGCGTCAGGCCGCCGCCGGCGTCGCCGGCGTCTGCCTGGCCCTGGCCGCCATCCCCTGGATCGTGGCGGCGGGCGGTGGCCGCTGGGACCTGCCCGGGGCGGATGCCTCCTCCGCGCTGCTCCTGCCGGGGACCCGCTCCGGGGACTACCGGGTCCTGTGGGTGGGATCACCCGACGCCCTGCCGCTGGCCGGGCGGCAGTTCGAGCCCGGCTTCGCCTATGCCACGAGCTACGACGGCCAACCCGGTCTCTCCGACGCCTGGGTAACTGGTCCGGCCGGAGCGGCGCCGGTCCTGGCCGGCGACCTGACGCTGGTCCAGGGACAGCTGACCACCAAACTCGGCCACCTCCTGGCTCCTGCGGGTATCCGCTACGTCGTGGTGCCCAACCACGTCGGACCGAGTGGTGCCGGCGGGCGTGCGGTGCCGGTGCCCAACTCGCTGCTCGCCGGCCTCAGCCTCCAGACCGACCTCACAGCGACCCCTGCCGATCCCGACTACACCGTCTATCAGAACGCGGCTTGGGTCCCCGTCCGGTCGGTGCTGGCGGCCGACGCCCGTGCCGCCAGCCAAGGCCCGACCGGGGCCCGACTGTTGCAGACCATCGATCTGCACGCGTCCAAGCCGGTGCTCAGCGGCGGCTCCGAGACGTCGGTGTCGGGGCCGGTCCCTCTCGGGTCCACCGTGGCAGTCGGATCCACCCGCGCCCCGGGCTGGGGGCTGGTGGTCGACGGGCGGACTCTCCGGGCGCGTCCTTCGTTCGGCTGGGCCATGGCCTTCGACCTGCCGTCCGGCACCGGAACCGCCCCCGCGACGCTGCGCTACACCGCGCCGGGTGGTGTGAGGGCCGGCTATGTCATCGAGGTGGTGCTGTGGGCCGTCACCATCGCCGCCCTTTTCCTGGAACGCCACCGCCGGCTGGGCGACGAGGGGTACTCGGAGGTCGCCGACGGGGCCTGGTTCGCGCCGATGGTGGACCAGGGGGCCCGCCGGGCCAGGGTCCGCCGCGGCGCCCACCGGGCCGAGCACCCGCCTGCGACGACCTCGGCTGAGGGGCCCACCGATGGCGGGGCACACCCTGACGGGCCTTCCGATGGCGGGGTCGGCCCTGACGGGCCCAGCGAGAGCGAGGCGCACACGGATGCATAGGTCCGACAGTTCCTCGGGGTCAGCCGGCGGCGCGGTGCGGCGGGCGCCGGTGCTGGTCGGGCTGGCCGCCGTGCTCGTGGTCGGAGGTCTCCTGGACCGGGCGGGAGGGCCCTCGGTGAACCCTGCGGTCAACGCCGAGGCTGTCCAGCCGGTGCCCGTCGTCGCCCCCGCGGCGGCCATCTCCTCCTCGTGGTTCTGCGCCGGCGCCACCGACTCGGGCAGCAACTACGCCCCGGGGCGGGTGGTCATCGCCAACGAGGGGGCGGCGCCAGTCTCCGCGGACGTCAGGGTGGTGGGCTCCGACGGCTCGTCCTCGACGACCACGGTGACGGTGGCCGCCAAGGCGTCGACGTCGGTACCCGAGACCGTGGCCAAGGGGGCCCCGTGGACCGGTGCCATCGTGGACGCCCAGGGAGGGATGGTGGCGGTGAGCCAGGTGGTGGACGGCCAACTGGGCCGATCCGTCAGTCCCTGCGCCACTTCGGGCTCCCAGCACTGGTACCTGCCGGCCGGCCAGACCCGCATCAACGTTTCGGACACGGTTCTGCTGCTCAACCCCTTCCCGACCGACAGCATCGTGGACCTGTCCTTCGTGACCGACCAGGGCAGCGAGAACCCCCAGGACTTCCAGAGCATCGACGTGCCGGGTGACTCCCTGATGGCGCTGCCCCTCGGCAGCCACCTACGCCGCCGGACTTCCATCGCCACCACCGCCTCGGCCCGGACCGGCGACATCGTGGCGTGGGAGACCGAGATGGTGACACCGCCGCCGTCCGACGCGCCCATCCTCGGAACCGCCGCCGCCGGCGCCCCCCTGGCCGACCCGGCCTCGCCCGACACCGGAGTGTCGGTCACCCTCGGAGCCCCATCCGCCGGCACCACCTGGGCTTTCCCCGATGGTCTGTCCGGTGACGGAATCGACGAGCAGTACCTGATCTACAACCCCGGGGGCCAGACCGCGGCGGTGCGCATCTCGGTGGGGTTGCAGGAGGGGAGTGCCGAGCCCTTCGCCATCACTGTCGGGCCCTACTCGGAGACTGCCATCGTCTCCGAGGGGACCGCCCGCATCCCGGCCGGGGTGGCTCACACCGCCACGGTGGTGTCCACCAACGGCGTCCCGGTGGTGGCCGCCCGCGGCGTGGCCGCGTCCTCGGTGACCGGTGGGGTGACACCCCGGCGAGGCATCGGCACCTTGATCGGCGAACGCCTGACGGCGAAGGCCTGGGTGGTCCCGGTCACCGCCACCCATCCCGGCCTTCAGGGCCGCATCGTGGTGTTCAACCCGGGGACCACGGCGGTGACCGCCACGGTGGCGGGGGGCGCCACGCCCCAGACGGTGACCGTGGCCCCGGCCGGGCAGGCCTCGGTGAACGTGCCCGACGGTCCCGACGCGGCCGTGACGGTAACCGCGTCGAACGCCGTCTATGTCGAGTACGACCTGCTCGGGGCGGGCACCCCGGCCGCTTTCAGCCTCTCCTCGGCCGTCCCCCAGCGCTGATCGTCGACGACGGCCCGCCGCCGACGACGATCAGATGACCGACGGCGGCGATCAGATGTCGCCGGGTTCGACCGTGATGGCCTCGGCGAAGCGGGGAACGGACGGGGCGTTCTCGTGGACGGGGCGACCGAAGGCCTCATCGACGAGTCGGCCCACCTCGGTGCCGTCGATGGTCTCCTTCTCGAGCAGGGCGCCGGCCACCGCCGCCAGACCCCGCCGGTGCTCGTTGAGCAGCCGGGTGGCCCGAGCCTCCTGCTCACGCAGGATGCGCTCCACCTCTTCGTCGATCACCCGGGACGTGACGTCGCTGTAGTCCCGGGCCGCGTGCATCAGGTCCTCCCCCAGGAACACCTGTCCCTCCTGACCCCAGGCCATAGGTCCGATGCGGTCGCTCATGCCGAACTCCCGCACCATCTTGCGGGCCATCTCGGTGGCCCGCTGCAGGTCGTTGGAGGCGCCGGTGGACAAGCTGCCGAGGGTCAGCTGCTCGGCGCACCGCCCTCCCATCATCACGCACATGGCGTCTTCGATGTACTCCCGCCAGTAGGTGTGGCGTTCCTCGATGGGCAGCTGCTGGGTGACGCCCAGGGCCATACCGGTCGGGAGGATGGTGACCTTGTGCACCGGGTCGGCGTCGGGGAGCACGTAGGCCAGCACGGCGTGGCCGCCCTCGTGGTAGGCGGTCGCCTCCTTCTCCTTATCCGACAGCACGGTGGACTCGCGGCGCTGTCCCATCAGGACCCGGTCGCGGGCCGCTTCGAAATCCTGCATGGCGATGGCCGACGCGCCGCGGCGCACGGCGTGGAGGGCAGCCTCGTTGACCAGGTTGGCGAGATCGGCGCCGCTCATGCCCGGCGTGCCGCGGGCGACCACCGTCAGGTCCACGTCGGGATCCACCCGCTTGTCCTTGCAGTGCACCGCGAGGATGGGGAGCCGTTCCTCGAGGTCGGGGAGCGGCACCACGATCTGGCGGTCGAACCGGCCGGGACGGAGTAGAGCCGGGTCGAGGATGTCGGGCCGGTTGGTGGCCGCCATCATGACCACTCCCTCGGTGGTCTCGAAACCGTCCATCTCGGCCAGCATCTGGTTCAGGGTCTGCTCACGCTCATCGTGGCCGCCGCCGAGGCCGGCGCCCCGCTTGCGGCCGATGGAGTCGATCTCGTCGATGAAGATGATGGCCGGGGCCTGCTTGCGGGCGGTCTGGAA
>JAGWSF010000160.1 GCA_028876385.1 Acidobacteriota bacterium
CACGATCCGCAACAGCCGCTGACCCTCCTCATTGGTGATCTCACGCACCCTCACCCGTTCAGGCATGCCCCCAAGGGTGCGCGAAACGCTCACCGAAGTGGTGGACGCGACCCCCCAACCTTCCCGGTCACGGCACTAGGTGCGGGGTTGGGCTAGGTGTGGGGCTGGGTCAGGCGCAGAGTTCATCGAGCAGGCGGTGTCCGACCGCAGCCAGGGTGTCGATATGGGCCGGAGCCGCGGAATTGGCCCGGAGCGGCTCGAGAGCGTCGGCTGCCCGGTCGGCCCACGTGCGCCCCGTGGCGATGGACGAGGAGATGGCCTCGGTCGAAAGCACCAGGTCGCGGGCCTTGTCCCGGGCGGGAGGGTCGAGCGGCACGCCGAGCAGCGCGGTCAGGTCCTCGCCGATGCCGGGAACCTGCATGGCCCGCAGCACGGGCAGGGTGTAGGTGCCTTCGACCATGTCGTGACCGGCCGGTTTGCCCAGGTCATCTGGGGTGCTGACCAGGTCCCTGACGTCGTCCCAGATCTGGAAGGCCATGCCGATGGAGTAACCGAAGTCGGTCAGAGCCTCGATGATGTGCCGCTCGGCGCCGGCCGTGATCCCGCCCACCCTCGCCGCAGTGGACATGAGCGACGCCGTCTTGCCGCCGATGGAGGCCAGGTAGGCGTCCTCGCTGCGGTTGGTGTCGAAGGCGTAGCGCAGTTGGCCGACCTCACCCTCGCAGAGTTGCCCGATGGTCCGGGCCAGCAGAGCCGCAACTTCGGTCCCGAGTGAGGCGGCGATCTCCGAGGCGCGGGCGAGAAGGAAGTCCCCGGCCAGAATGGCTACCAGGTTGCCCCACCGGGCGTTGGCGCTCTCCACCCCTCGACGAGAAGGAGCCTCGTCCATCACGTCGTCGTGGTACAAAGATCCAAGATGGACCAATTCGACCGCTACCGCGCCTTGCAACACGTCGTCGGAAACCCCGCCCATGCCTGAGCAGGCCTGGGCCGAAGCCACGACCAGGGCCGGTCGCAGGCGCTTACCACCCGCCCGCACCAGGTGGCTGGCCACCTCGCTGAGGAACGGGTCCAGGCCGGTCGTCGCCTCGCGGAGGGTCAGCTCCACCCGAGACAGGGATTCCTCGATCCCGGGAAGACGAAGTGCCTCAACGACGTTCATCGTGGGGCGAGGCTACGCCACGCCTCGGCCTAAGTAACAACCCGGATCACGCCGACACATCTACGGAGTCGGCCGCACGGACTAAGGACCGAGGGTCCGGGTACACTGCGGTTACGGAGGACCAGCATGTTCGAACGTTTCACTGACCGAGCCCGGAGAGTCCTGGTCTTAGCCCAGGAGGAAGCGCGACTCCTCAACCACAATTTCATCGGCACCGAGCACATACTGCTCGGGCTCATCCACGAAGGCGAAGGGGTGGCGGCCAAGGCGCTCGAGTCACTCGGGATCAGCCTGGAGGCCGTCCGGGAGAAGGTCGAAGAGACCATCGGCCCGGCCGGCTCGTCCACGACCGGCTCTCCCCCCTTCACCCCCAGGGCCAAGAAGGTCCTGGAGCTGTCACTGCGCGAGGCACTTCAGCTCGGCCACAACTACATCGGCACCGAGCACATGCTGCTCGGTCTCGTCCGTGAGGGCGAAGGTGTAGCGGTCCAGGTGCTGGTCAGCCTCGGGGCCGACCTGTCCCGGGTGCGCCAGCAGGTGATCCAGCTGCTCTCGGGCTACCAGTCGCCTGGCGGTAAGGGCGAGACGGCCGGGGCCGGGGTGGGCGCGTCGAGCGGCCAGGAGACCCCGAGCGGCTCACCGGTCCTCGACCAGTTCGGCCGGAACCTCACCCAGCTGGCCCGGGAGCGCAAGCTCGACCCGGTGATCGGTCGTGAGCGGGAGATCGAGAGGGTCATGCAGGTCCTCTCGCGGCGGACCAAGAACAACCCCGTTCTGATCGGCGAGCCCGGGGTCGGCAAGACGGCGATCGTGGAGGGTTTGTCCCAGAAGATCGTTTCCGGGGACGTCCCCGAGACCATCAAAGGTAAGCAGCTCTACACCCTCGATCTCGGGGCCCTCGTTGCCGGTTCCCGCTACCGCGGCGACTTCGAGGAGCGCCTCAAGAAGGTGCTCAAGGAGATTCGCACCCGCGGCGACATCATCTTGTTCATCGACGAGCTGCACACCCTGGTCGGCGCCGGCGCTGCCGAGGGGGCCATCGACGCGGCTTCCATCCTCAAGCCCATGCTGGCCCGCGGCGAGTTGCAGACCATCGGTGCCACGACCCTCGACGAGTACCGCAAGCACTTGGAGAAGGACGCGGCCCTCGAGCGGCGTTTCCAGCCCATCAAGGTGGAGCAGCCCTCGCTGCCGCACACCATCGAGATCCTCAAGGGCCTGCGGGATCGCTACGAGGCCCACCACGGGGTGACCATCACCGATCAGGCGGTGGTAGCCGCGGCCAACCTGGCTGACCGCTACATAGCTGACCGCTACCTGCCGGATAAGGCCATCGACCTCATCGACGAGGCCGGGAGTCGGCTGCGCATCCGTCGCATGGCCACCCCTGCGGACTACAAGGCCATCGAGGACGAGATCGCCAAGGTCCGCCGGGAGAAGGAAGCGGCCATCGAGAAGCAGAACTTCGAGCAGGCCAAGAAGCTGCGCGAGAAGGAGGAGGAGCTCCTCCAGCGCAAGGCGGCCAAGGAGCAGGAGTGGCGGGCCGAGGGCGTCGACCTCTTCGACGTGGTCGATGAGGAGGTCATCGCCGAGGTCCTGGCCAACTGGACCGGTATCCCCGTCTACAAGCTCACCGAGGAGGAGACGGCCAAGCTGCTCCGGATGGAGGACGAGCTCCACAAGCGGGTCATCGGCCAGGAGGACGCCATCAAGGCGGTCTCCCAGGCCATCCGCCGGACCCGGGCCGGGCTGAAGGATCCCAAGCGGCCCAGCGGCTCGTTCATCTTCCTCGGCCCCTCGGGTGTGGGCAAGACCGAGACCGCCAAGACCCTCGCCGAATTCCTGTTCGGCGACGAGGACTCCCTGATCCAGCTCGACATGTCGGAGTACATGGAGAAGCACACGGTGTCCCGGCTGGTCGGGTCCCCTCCCGGCTACGTGGGCTACGAGGAGGGCGGCCAGCTCACCGAAGCGGTTCGTCGCAAGCCCTTCTCCGTCGTCCTCTTCGACGAGATCGAGAAGGCCCATCCCGACGTGTTCAACTCGCTCCTGCAGATCCTCGAGGACGGGAGACTGACCGACTCGCAGGGCCGCACCGTGGACTTCAAGAACACGGTGATCATCATGACGTCGAACCTGGGCACCGCGGACCTGCGCAAGGCCACCGTGGGCTTTGCCAAGACCAGCGAGGCGGTCACCTACGAGAAGATGAAGCAGAAGGTCCACGAGGCCCTCAAGGCCCACTTCCGGCCCGAGTTCCTCAACCGGATCGACGACGTCATCGTGTTCCACAAGCTGCAGAAGGACGAGATCAAGCAGATCGTCGAGCTGCTCCTGTTGCGCATTCGCGAGTCGATGGCCGAGCGCGAGCTGCAGCTCGAGCTCACCGAGG
>JAGWSF010000161.1 GCA_028876385.1 Acidobacteriota bacterium
CATCGCACCGCCCGGCCATCGGGGTCGTAGCCGGGCCGGCGACCGACCCGACCGCCTTCGACCCGGCCGCCTTCGGCCCGGTCGAGGCCGTGCGCGGCCCGTACCCCCCGCCCTCGCCGCTGGTGGAGTGGTGCGCCGCCCACCGGGTGCCCTACCTGGCCCCCGACCCCGCCATCCTGGCCGACCCCCGGCTGGCCGCCGGTCCCGGCCGCGGCCCCCTGGCGGTGGCCCTGATCGGCGCCCGCACGCCCGCCGAGGCCGGGAGCCGCTTCAAGGAGGCGGCGACCGCGGGTGGATTCCCGGAGGCCGGGCCGGTCACTCCTCCAGGCGCAGGGCCTGGATGAACGCCTCCTGCGGCACCTCCACCCGGCCGATGTTCTTCATCCGCTTCTTCCCCTCTTTCTGCTTCTCGAGGAGCTTCCGCTTGCGGGTGATGTCACCGCCGTAGCACTTGGCCAGCACGTCCTTGCGCTTGGCCTTGACCGTTTCCCGGGCGATGACCCGCCCGCCGACGGCGGCCTGGATCGGCACGTCGAACATCTGGCGCGGGATGAGCGAGCGCAACCGCTCCGTCATCCGGCGGCCGTAGTCCATGGCCGCGCTGCGGTGGACGATGGCACTGAAGGCGTCAACAGGTACCGAGTTGAGCAGCACGTCGATCTTCACCAGGTCGGCCCGGTCGTAGCCGGCCGGCTCGTAGTCGAGCGACGCGTACCCCTTGGTCCGGCTCTTGAGGGCGTCGAAGAAGTCGATCACCACCTCGGCCAGGGGGATCCGGTACACCAGCTCCAGGCGTTCCGGCGACAGGTACTCCATGCGGACCATCTCGCCCCGGCGGGTCTGGCACAGGTCCATCAGCGTGCCTGTGTACTCGGTCGGCGAGAGGATGGTGGCCTGCAGGAACGGCTCCTCGATCGAGTCCAGCTTCTGCGGCTCGGGCATCTCCGACGGGTTGTGGACGTCGACGATCCGACCGTCGGTCAGGTGGGCCCGGTACTCCACCGACGGGGCGGTGGCGATCAGGGACAGGTCGAACTCCCGCTCCAGGCGCTCCCGCACGATCTCCATGTGCAGCAGGCCGAGGAACCCGCAGCGGAAGCCGAAGCCGAGCGCCCCGGAAGTCTCGGGCTCGTAGGTGACCGAGGCGTCGTTGAGTCGGAGCTTCTCGAGCGCCTCCCGCAGGTCGGCGAAGTCGTCGCCCTCCACCGGGTACAGCCCGCAGAACACCATGGGCTTGGGGTCCTCGTAGCCCTCGAGCGGCTTCTCCGCCGGTCGGCCCGAGCTGGTCACGGTCTCGCCGGAGCGGGCCTCGCCGACGTCCTTGATGCCGGCGATCAGGTAGCCGACCTCGCCCGGGCCGAGCGCCGCCACCGGGTCGGGGACCGGGCGGCGGACCCCGATCTCCTCGACGTCGTGGACCTTCCCGGCCTGCATGAACCGGACCCGCGACCCGGCCTCCAGCGTGCCGTTGACGATCCGGATGGCGCTGACCACGCCGCGGTACTGGTCGTAGTAGGAGTCGAAGATCAGCCCCTGCAGGGGGGCGGCGGGGTCGCCGGTGGGGGGCGGGATGCGCTCGCAGATGGCGTCGAGGAGGGCGTCGACGCCGGCCCCGGTCTTGGCCGATATGCGCAGGATCTCGTCCGCCGGGACGCCCAGCACCTTCTCGATCTCGGCCGCGTAACGGTCCGGGTCGGCGGCCGGCAGGTCGATCTTGTTGAGGGCGGCGACGATCTCGAGGTCGTTCTCGAGGGCCTGGTAGGCGTTGGCCAGCGTCTGGGCCTCGATCCCCTGCGCCGCGTCGACCACCAGGACCACCCCTTCGCAGGCGGCCAGGCTGCGGCTGACCTCGTAGCCGAAGTCGACGTGGCCGGGGGTGTCGATGAGGTGGATGGTGTGGCCCTTCCACTCCACCCGCACGTTCTGGGCCTTGATGGTGATCCCCCGCTCCCGCTCGATGTCCATCGAGTCGAGGTACTGCTCCCGCATGTCGCGGGCGTCCACCGCCCCGGTCAGCTCCAGTATCCGGTCGGACAGAGTGGACTTCCCGTGGTCTACGTGGGCGACGATGCTGAGGTTTCGGATGCGGTCCAGGTTCATTTTCGGGAGGAAGGGAAAAAGGGGCGGCGGGGACGCGGCTGACCACCAGTGTGGCCCACACCCTGCGGGTGCGGCGGAACGCATATGGTTTGGCCCGTGGCCCCGATCGACTACGCGCCCGTCATCACGGTATCGGCTACCTACGGCGCCGGGGGCAGCGTCATCGCGCCGCGACTGGCGGCCGAGCTCGGCCTGCCGTTCGTGGACCGCCTGATCAGCGCCGACGCCGCCGCCCACCCCGAGGCCCCCACCTCCCAGGAGGGGCTGGTCAGGGGCGAGCAGGAGTCCACCCCGACGGGCCGCTTCCTCAGCTACTTCGCCCGGGCGGCGACCGTCGGGGTCGTGATCGGCCCCGACCCCGACCTCCCCGACGACGACGACATCCGGGCCCGCACCGAGTCGGCGTTGCGCCCGGTGGCCGCCGGCGATCCGGCCGTGGTCCTCGGTCGGGCCGGGGCCATCGTCCTGGCCGGGCGACCCCGGGCCTACCACGTGCGCCTCGACGGGCCGGTCGGACGGCGCCTGGCCTGGGCCGCCCCCCACGAGGCGCTCGATCTCGAGGCGGCCAAGCGGCGCCAGGCCGAGACCGACCGGGCCCGCACGTCGTTCGTCAAGCGCCTCTACCGCAAGGACCCCGCCGACCCCCAGCTCTACCACCTGCTGCTCGACCCGACCGTGATGGGCGTGGACGCCGCGGTGGAGGTCATCAAGCTGGCCAGCCGGTCGTTCTTCGCCGCCTCGCCGCCGGCTGGATGATCCTCGACCGTCCGGCCCGCTGGGTGCTGGACCGCATCGAGACGTGGCGGTCGGTCGCGGTCTGGCCCCTGATCGTGACCTACCGCCTCACCGACCAGCGGGCGGTAATCGACGCCGACTGCGAGAAGTGGGCCGATCTGCTCTGGCTGGCCCCCGACCAGCGCTACCGCCTGCTCGGGCGCTTCCTGTTCGCCTTCGCCGAGTTCCGCTCGGTGTACTACCACCGCCTGGCCGGCGGCAACCCGGCCGGGGCTCTCGCCGCCCGCCTCGCCCGCCACGTCTGGCCGGGCGTGCCCGGCCTCGATCTGAGCGGCACCCCGATAGGGCCCGGCCTGTTCATCTCCCACGGCCAGGGGACCATCCTCTCGGCCGAGCGCATCGGCGCCAACCTGCAGGTGCACCAGGGGGTGACCGTCGGCTGGGACTACCGGGGCGATCACCGCCCGGTCATCGGCGACGACGTGTTCATCGGCGCCGGGGCCAAGGTGCTCGGGGCCATCACGATCGGCGACGGGGCCCGCATCGGGGCCAACGCGGTGGTCGTCTGCGACGTCCCGGCGGGCGCCACCGCGGTGGGCGTACCGGCCCGAATACTCACCGCCGGCCGCTCCTGCTAACATCCTCCGGTTCCCCGATCGGAGTACGAGCAGTGGCCAACATCAAGAGTCAGATCAAGCGCAACCGGACCAACGAACTCGCCCGCGTACGCAACAAGGCGGCCCGCTCGGAGGTCAAGACCCGCATCAAGACCGCCGTCACGGCGGCGACCAGCGGTTCGGAGACCGCCCTCGACGATCTCCGCCTGGCCGTCAAGCGCCTCGACAAGGCCGCGGCGCGGGGCATCATCCACAAGAACCAGGCCTCCAACCGCAAGTCCCGCCTGGTCCGACGCATCAACGCGCTGACTTCGGGGTCTTCCGAGAGCTGACGCCCGTCCCCGGCCCGCCCCGGCGGGGCCGCTAGCATGACCCCGTCGAACGCAACGGGGCATTGGACGAATCGATCACCTCGGGAGGTCAGCCGGTGGCCGTGCCAACCCGGCCGGCGGCCCTCGAGGACCGCTACGCCGGCTACCACCGGCTCCTCCTGCGCTACCTGAGGTCCCTCTCCCCCGCCCACGCCGAGGACCTGGCCCAGGAGACCTGGCTGGCGGTGGCCCCGCTGCTCGCCGGCTGGACCGACGACCGGCCCGACCTGACCCTGCTGCTGCTGCTGCGCGAGGGCCGCCGCCAGTGGGATCTCCTCCAGCGCCGGGGGCGTCAGAAGGCGGCCGTGCTCCTCCCCCCCCGCCGCCTCGACGCGCTGGCCGCCGACCCCCGCCCCGAGCCGGCGGTCCCCGCCCCCGTCAACGACCTCCTCGAAGGGCTCAAACCGCTGCAGGCCGAGGTCCTGCGCCTGCGGGTGGTGGCCGGCTTCAGCGCCGAGGAGGCCGCCGCCCACCTCGGTCTGAGCCCCGGGCAGATCCGGGTGGTCCAGCACCGGGCCCTGCGCCAGCTGGCCCGCCGCCGGGCCCGCTTCCAGCCCCGCCCCTGACCGTCGGGGACGGGCCCCTCAGCCGACCCACAGCGAGATGGCCACCGCCAGGCCGGCGGCGACCACCACCCGGCGCAGCACCGCGGCGGGGATCAGGTTGACCGAGCGCGAGCCGAGCCAACCACCGAGCAGGCTGCACACCGCCATCACCGGCACGAGCGTCCAGACCACCCGCCCGGAAAACATGAAGAACACCGCCGCCACCAGGTTGATCAGGAACGACAGCGCCTGCTTCAAGGCGTTGACCCGGGCCAGGGTCTCGGAGCTGAACAGGCCCAGCACGGCCAGGAGCATGATGCCGAGACCGGCCCCGAAGAACCCGCCGTAGACGGCCGCCCCGAAGCAGCTGACGGTGAGAGCTATGCCGTGGCCCCGGCGGCCCGGCTCGCTGGCTCCGATCCGGCGGCGGAGAGGTTCCTGGAACAGGAGCAGGGCGCACGAGGCGACGATCAGGTAGGGGACGGCCACCCGGAAGGCGTGGCTCGGGATCATCAGGAGCAGGATGGAGCCGGCCAGGCCGCCGACGGCCACCACCGCCGCCAGCGCCCGCCCCCGGGCCAGCTGGGGGCGCAGGTCGTCGCGCTGGGTGTAGGCCCCCGACAGGTAGCCCGGCAGCAGCGAGACGGTGTTGGTCACGTTGGAGGCGACGGCGGGCACCCCGAGGCCGATCAGGGTGGGGAACGATATGAGCGTTCCCCCTCCGGCTATGGCGTTGACCGCGCCGGCCGCCACCGCGGCGCCTCCGGCCAGGACGTAATCAGCGGCGTGCAGGGGCACCGGGCGGCGTGACGGGGCTCAGCGCCGGCCGGTCGGGGCGGGGCGGCGGGATGCGGGACGTGACCGGGCCAGGCGGCACAACCGGGCGACCAGCACCTCGAGGACGGCCTCGGCCGGCCAGGCGCTGTCCCCCTTCAGTTCCACCTCGGCGGTCGCCACCAGGCCGACGGCGTCGGCGATGTGATCGGAGCCCCACTGCTGGGCCGAGCGCAGGGCCTTCTTGGCCGGGTAGGTGCTGCGCCCTTTGGCGATACCCATGGCCTCGGCGGCCTGGGCCTCGCTGCGGATGGACGGGCTGTCGACGCGCATGAGGGACTGCACGTGGCGGGCGATGATGGCCAGCACCACCAGGGGGTGGCGGGCCCCCCCGTCGAGCAGGCGGTGCAGCTGTGACAGCGCCACCGCCACGTTGCCGTCGTCGATGCTGTCGGTGAAGGACCACGGGGTGACCGATCCGGCCTGCCCCATGTACGGCTCGAGATCGTCGCGCGACAGGCGCGCCCCGGCCCCGAAAGCCGCCTCGAGGACCTCGAGGATGGCCAGCAGGCGACTGGCGTCCTCCCCCAGGTGGTCGGTCAGGGCGGTCAGGGCCGGACCGTCGAGGTGCAGCCCGGACTCGCGGACCCGGGCGGCGATCCACTCGCCGGACTTCCGGCTGTCCACCGCGGTGGCCTCCACCCGGCCCTTGGCCTTGGCCGCGGCGGCCAGCTTGGGCGGAGTCTGACCGCCCCCGGCCACGAGCACCAGGGCGGTGGTGTCCAGCGGGTCCTCGAGGTAGGCGATGAGCGGCGCCACGTCGTCGGTCGTCCACGAGCCGACGTCGCGGACGACCACCACCCGCCGTCCGGCGAGAAAGGGGGGCGTGGCGCAGGCGTCGGCCACCGCCGCCAGGTCCACCTCGGGGCCGCCGTAGTCCTCGAGGACCAGCGACCGGTCCTCCCCGGCCACCAGTTCGTCCACGACGCGGGCCAGGGCGGCGCTCACCAGGACCGGGTCGCCGCCTTCGACCAGCACCACCGGCGGGACCCCGCCTGCCGGGCTCACGCCGGTTCCAGCAGGGAGGCGACGGTGTCGGCCACCCGGCGGGCCGAGCGCACGTCGTGGGCCCGCAGGACGCGGCACCCGAGGGCCACCCCGAGAGAGTGGGCGGCCATCGTCGCCTCGGCCCGGTCCCCGACCTCGAGGTCGAACATCCGCCCGAGGAAGGTCTTGTTCGACGCCGAGAGGAGCAGCGGGTAGCCGAGACCGGCGAGGCGTTCCGAGGCCCGCAGCAGCTCGAGGGACTGTTCGGCGGTCTTGCCGAGGTCCAGCCCGGCGTCGACGACGATGCGCGACGGGGGCAGGCCGGCGGCCCGGGCCCGGTCGGCCCGCTCGAGCAGGAACCGGGCCACGTCGGCGACCACGTCGTCGTATCGGGGTTCGGGGTCGGCGATGCGCGGGCCGATGCGGATGTGGGTGGCCACCACCGTGGCCCCCGCCTCGGCGGCGGCGGGCAGGTAGTCGGGGTCGGCGAAGCCGCTGATGTCGTTGCCGACCACCGCGCCGACCCGGTAGGCCTCCCGGGCCACCGACGCCCGCCACGTGTCGACCGACAGGGGCAGGTCGAAACGGGCCCGCAGCGCCTCGATGGCCGGCACCACCCGGTCCATCTCCTCGGACTCGGTGACCTCCGGGCCGGGTCCGGCCTTGACCCCGCCCACGTCGAGCAGGTCGGCGCCGTCGGCGACGAGCCGGTCGGCCAGCGCGAAGAAGCGGTCGAGGTCCCAGTACTGGCCCCGGTCGTAGAACGAGTCGGGGGTGCGGTTGAGGATCCCCATCACCAGGGCCCGCGAGGAGATGTCGTAGCTTCGCCCCCCGAGCTCCAGCCGGGGGTACACCGAGGTCACAGGCAGCCGACCCGGCTCAGAACAGGCGAGCCGTGAGCTGTTTGCGGTAGCTGATGGTGCGGGGATCGTCGGGACCGAGGATCTCCAGGAGGTCCACGAACTCCTGGCGGGCGGCGTCGTCGGTGCGGACCCGCTCGAGCAGCTCGTCGAGCTTGTGCTCCACGCCCTCGGGACCCGCGCCCGTGGCCTGATCGGCCTCGCCCCCGAGACGGGCCTGGGCGGCGATGTGGCGGGTCTCGGCCGACTCGGGGACCTTGGCCAGGAGGCTCAGCGCCTCGTCCCGACGGGCCTGGTCGGGCCGTTCGGTGACGAGCAGGGCGGCCAGGGCCAGGACGGCCTTCTCGTTGGCCGGCTCCAGGGCCAGGGCCTGGCGCAGCGACGGCTCGTCGCCCTTGGCGATCAGCAGGTCGGCCTCGCTGGGCGGCGGGTTGAGCCCGGCGATCCACTGCCGTACCGCCGGCTCGGGCAGGGCCCCGATGAAGCTGTCCACGACCTTGCGGTCCCGGATGGCGTACACCGCGGGGATGGACTGGACCTGGAAGGTAGCCGCCGAGCGGGGGTTGGCGTCGACATCGATCTTCACCAGCTCGACCCCGGGCGTCTCCCCCACGACCTTCTCCAGGATGGGGCCGAGCGTGCGGCACGGGCCGCACCACTCCGCCCACAGGTCGACCACGATCGTCGCCTGGGTCGAACGGTCGAGGACGGCGGTCTCGAAAGTGGCGTCGTTGACGTCGGTTGGCGCGGACATGGGTGGGGCTCGATCCTTCCGGTAGCTTCTTGGGTCATGGGCGACCCGGAACACCAGGGTACAGAGGCACCGAGGGGAATCGACGCCCCCCGCGTCACCGAGTGGTTCTCGCAGCACGTAGCGGGGGTGGAACCGCCCCTGCACTTCGAGTTGGTGGCCGGCGGCCGCAGCAACCTCACCTTCGTGGTCACCGACGCGGCCGGCACCCGTTACGTGCTGAGGCGTCCCCCCACCGGTCACCTGCTCCCCACCGCTCACGACATGCAACGCGAGCACCGCATCATCTCGGCCATGGGCCCCGCCGGCATCCCGGTCGCCCCCGCTCTCGGGCTGTGCCAGGACCCCGAGGTCAATGGCGCCCCGTTCTACGTCATGGGCTTCGTCGACGGGGTCATCGCCCGCAGCGACGCCGACGTGGAGAAGGCCTTCGACGAGGCCGCCCGGGGCCGGGCCAGCACCGCCTTGGTGGACACCCTCGTGGACATACACCGCGCCGACCCCGACGAGATAGGCCTCGGGGATCTGGGGCGCAAGGAGGGCTACATCCCGCGGCAGCTGAAGCGCTGGTTCGGCAACTACCAGGCCGCCAACACCGCCCGCGGTGGCCAGCCCATCCCGGCCGTGGAGGAGATCCACGACCGCCTCGCCGCCAACATCCCAGAGCAGGGGCGGGCGTCGGTGGTGCACGGCGACTACCGCCTGGATAACTGCATCCTCGCCCCCGACGGCTCGCACGTCACCGCGGTGCTGGACTGGGAGCTGTGCACCCTCGGCGACCCCCTCGCCGATCTGGGCCAGCTGCTGGTCTACTGGCCCGAGCCGGGCGAGTTCTCGGCCCTCAACCAGACGGCCACCACCATGCCCGGATTCGCCCGGCGGCAGGACCTGATCGACCGCTACCGGGAGCGGTCCGGGCGGGACCTCCCCGAGCTGAGTTTCTACGTGGCCTTCGCCCACTGGAAGCTGGCCTGCATCCTCGAAGGGGTCTACGCCCGCTACGTGGGGGGAGCCATGGGTGACGACGGCCATGACCCCGGCCAGCTCCCCGAGAACATCGCCTGGCTGACCGACCGGGCCCGGGGGGCACTGGACGGTCAGGCCCTGTGAGCGCCGGGGATCAGCCCCTCGTCAAGATCCACCACTGGCCGGCCCTCGAGCGCCCCGTCCTGGTGATGTGCCTGGAGGGGTGGATCGACGCCGGCGCCGCCGCGTCCTCGGCCTGCAACCACCTCATGTCGGGCATGCCCCACGACCTGGTCGCCACCTTCGACGCCGACGAGCTGATCGACTACCGGGCCCGGCGGCCCACCCTGCGCATCGTCAACGGCGTGGACGAGGACCTGCGCTGGCCCGAGATCAAGTTGCACGCCGCCACCAACCGGACCGGCCGCACGGTGCTCGTGCTGTCGGGGCCGGAGCCCGACATGCGCTGGCAGCGGTTCTGCGCCGAGGTGGTCGGATTGGCCAGCCGGCTGGAGGTGGAGAAGGTGGTGGGCCTGGGCGCCTTCCCGGCTCCGGTCCCCCACACCCGTCCGGTACGCCTGGTCGGGACATCCCCGAATGCCGAGTCGGCGGCGGCGGTCGGTTTCCTGCCCGCCGGTATCGAGGTACCCGCCGGGGTCCAGGGAGCCCTCGAGGTGGCCTTCGGCCAGGCGTCGATCTCGGCCGTCGGGCTGTGGGCCCGGGTCCCCCACTACCTGGCCGCCATGCCCTACCCGGCGGCGGCGGTGGCCCTGCTGGAAGGCCTGGCCCGCGTCGCCGACATCGAGATCGACACCGCCACCCTGCAGGCGGCGGCCGCCCTCACCAGCCAGCAGGTGGCCTCCCTCATCGCCGGGAGCGAGGAGCACAGCGCCCTGGTCCGCCAGCTCGAGGAACAGCACGACAGCGAGATGTCGTCGGAGGTCGGCGAGTTCGGCGACCTGCCCTCGGGCGACGAGATCGCCGCTGAGCTGGAGCGCTTCTTGAGGGGCGAGCAGTAGGGCGGGGCGGCGCTCGCTCAGACCACGACGTTGACCAGGCGGGGCGGCCGGGAGATCACCTTCTTCGGTGTCACCCCTCCGAGCGCCTCGACCACCCGGGGCGAAGCCAGGACCAGAGCCTCGGCCTGCTCGACGGTGATGTCCACCGGCACCTCCAGGCGGTCTCGCACCTTGCCGTTCACCTGGGCGACCATGGTCACGGTCTC
>JAGWSF010000162.1 GCA_028876385.1 Acidobacteriota bacterium
CCGTACCAGACGGCGCGCCGGACGCGGCCGACCTGGTCGCACCCAAGTCCAGAGCGGCGGGTGTGACTGCGGCGCTCTGGGCGGGCCAGGATCGGGCACTCACCCAGTCGTGGGCGGATGCCCTGCGCCGGGCCGGCTGGCAGGCGCTTTGGTACGGGCTGCAGCACGACCCGTCCGGGCGGCTACGCGGCGTGGCCCTCTTCGACTTCGAGGGTGAGCACGCCCCGTACGGCGATGACGCGTGGACGCACACGATTCTGCGACTCGACGACGATCCGGCCGTCCTGACTGCGCTGGAGGAGTACGGCATAGAGGTGATCGCCGACCCCGAGCCCGAGGTGGTCGCACTCGACGACTCCGGGCTTCTGTGACTCCGATCTCGACCGGAGCCACGGGAGCCTCGGGCCGGGTCGCAACTCGGAATGTCAACAGGACCCTTGCAAATATGCGTCTGGTGTTATAACATGGGATGCATGGAGGTCGAGCTTGAAGAGGAGGTGGTGCAGTGGATCATGAAACTGCACACCGCCGAATTCATTGTGGCAGACCGTCACATCGAGTACTCAAGACCTGCCAACAAGACCACCTATGACCGTGCACCTAGTCCGAGGATCAACTATGCCCACCAAGAACTACGCCGAGATCAGCGCCTCCCGGCGCTCAGAGATGAGCCCAACTGAGCGACTTGATGCGGCCACCCTGGACGCCACCCTGCGCCTCGGTATGGCCGTTCGCGACGCTCGGGATGGCCTCGGCATCTCCCAGACCGAACTGGCCAACCGACTCGGGGTCGCCCAGTCCGCGATCTCCCGGATCGAAGCCGGCCGCACCAACGTCTCTGTCCGAACCCTCGTCAGCATCGCCGCAGGCCTCGGCCTCGGCCTCCTTCTCATCTTGGGCGATCAGAAAGCCACACTCATCAAGGAGGTGACCAAGTGAACAAGAAGGACCTCAAAGTCATCGGTGCAGTCGCCGCGTCGGTACTGGAGTCGTAGCCCTCCACGGAATCACCAGCAAGGCTGGGGGCCCCTCACTGACCACAGAGGGCGCGTAGGCAGCGGCGACGGTTGCTCATCAAAGTCACCTTGTTGGCGGATTCAGCGCCGGTTGAGGTCGAAGTCGAGGACCTGGGTCAGTCGGATGTTGTTCCCGGAGGGATCGCGGAATGAGGTGTCGATCCCGTAGGGCTGGGGGGTCGGCGGGTCGTTGAACCTCACCCCTCGTGCCGAAAGCTCGCGGTAGCTCCTCTCGCAGTCGTCGGTCTCGAGGAACAGGGTGCCCCCCATCCCCTTGGCGACGAGCTCGCTGAGCTTATGGCTGTCGGCCTCGTCGAGCATGGGCGGCCCGGGGACCGGCATGAGCACCAGCCCGACGCCGGGCTGGCCCACCGGCCCGACCGACAGCCACCGGAAGCTCCACTCCTCGACGGTGACATCGGAGCGGACCTCCCAGCCCAGCGTGTTGGTGTAGAAGTCGAGCGCCTCGTCCTGGTTGTGGACCCAGAACTGGGTATTGGCGACGGTGATCATCGAACCTCCTCTATCGGCGGCGCCGGTCAGGCGTCGGGCTCGAGCAGCTCGATGCGGTTCCCGAACGGGTCGTCGACGTACACCCGGCGGTAGCCCTCGAGAGGTTCGTCGTCGCGGATCTCCACGCCCGCCGCCACGAGCTTGTCGACCAGGCTCGGTAGGTCCTCGACCAGCAGAGCGGGATGGGCTTTGCGGGCCGGTCGGAAATCCTGCTCCACCCCGAGGTGGATCTTGAGCGGGCCCCGCTCGAACCAGCAGCCGCCCCGCGCCGCCAGTTTGGCCGGCTTGGGTTTCTCGTCGATTCCGAGCAGCTCGGCGTAGAACCACCGGGCCCGGTCCTCGTCCCCGGAGGGCATGGCCAGCTGCACATGATCCACGGCACAGACCTTCACCGGCGTCCCACCTCCCGCATGAACCCGCCGCAACGGTCCAACCATAGCTTCACCCGGACGGTCGCCGAGGGCCCGATCGCCGGGTCGCAGGCGGGAGTCAGGAGTGGGGCACGACGACGGCGCGGGCGTTGAGCTCGCCGTCGCGCAGTCTCCGGTAGGCCTCGAGGGCGTCGTCGAGGCTGAAGCGCTCGATGTCGGGGGTGATCAGACCGGCCCGGTAGAGGTCGACCACCTCGTAGAGGTCCTCGATGGTCCCCCAGTAGGAGTTGGTCAGGGTGGCCTCGTAGGGGTTGGTGAAGAACGACCACTCGGCGCTCCCCCCCGCAATCCCGACGATCTGCATGGCGCCCCGCTGCGCCACCGTGGCCTGGGCCAGGGCGATGGTGGAGCTGGACCCCACGAAGTCGAACACCGCGTCCACGCCCCTCCCGCCGGTCAGCTCACGGATGTGCTCGGTCTGGTCGGCGCCTCCCTCGACGGTTACCGCGCCGAACTCCCCGGCCCGGGCCATGGCCGCCGGCTTGAGATCGGTGGCGATCACCTGGGCGCCGGTGACGGCCTTCAGGATCTGCACACCGACCAGGCCCAGGCCGCCCAGGCCGATGACCAGCGCATGGCGGCCGCCGCCGGCCAGGCGGGGCAGGGCCATCTTCACCGCGTGGTAGGGGGTCAGGCCGGCGTCGGCCAGGGGTGCGGCGGCCACCGGGTCGGCGTCGCCGAGGGGGATCAGGTTGCGGACGGGGACGGTCATGTACTCGGCCATGCCGCCGTTGCGGCCCAGCCCGACGCCCAAGTAGCCGACGTCGGCCGGCAGCTCGCAGTAGGTGTCCTGACCCCGGGAGCAGGAGCGACAGTGGCCGCAGCCGATGGGCCCGTACACCAGGTAGGGGGCCCCGACCTCGACGCCGGTGACACCGGCTCCGACGGCTTCCACCCAACCGGAGTTCTCGTGGCCGAGGACGTAGGGCGGAGACAACAGGCCCTGGTTGGGGTCGCCCTCGAACTCGTGGAAGATGGCCACGTCGGAATGGCAGGCGCCGGCCCCGGCCACCTTGAGGAGGACCTCACCCGGTCCCGGCTCGGGTACCTCGATCTCCTCGATGGTCGGGAACGTCTTCCATTCACGGAACATCACTGCACGCATGCCGACTCGTCCTTTTTTCCTGAGCTGCCCGACGGGAACCGGCCCGACCTTACTGTCGGGGCGAGACTGGGGCCATGACCGGACCGGCCCCGACGGTGTCCTTTGGCTGTCCCGTCGTTCGTCGTGGTGGTATCCATCGAGATGAGAGGAGAAAGAAATGCGCTACATGCTGCTGTTGACCAGGGGTGAGTGGCAGGAGTCGGGGACGCCGCAGGAGCAGGGGGAGGTGTTCGGCCGCATAGGGGAGTGGTTCGCCAAGCACTGGGCCGACGGCACCATCACCGAGGCTCAGCAGCTCCAGGCGCCGGGGACGGCCACCACCGTGGTTCTCGACCACGGCGCGTCGACGCTGATCGACCGTCCGTTGCTCGAAGCCAAAGAGGCGATCGGGGGCTACGCCGTCATCGACGTCCCCGATCTCGATGCCGCTCTGGCCGTGGCCCGCAGCTTCCCCATGCCTGACGGCAAGGTCGAGGTGCGCCCTGTCTTCGAGCGCTGAGGGGGACTCCCGCTCGGCGCTGGACCGGGTCTTCCGGGAGGAGGCGGGCCGGCTCACGGCCAGCCTGGTCCGTCTCCTCGGCGATTTCGACCTGGCCGAGGAGATGGTGGCCGACGCCATGGTCGAGGCCCTGGCCCGCTGGCCGGCTCGGGGTATCCCCGACCGGCCCGGGGCGTGGCTGCTCACCACGGCCCGGCACAAGGCCATCGACTGGATTCGCCGGGACCAGCGCTACGCCGCCAAGGTGGCCCAGCTCGCCGCGCTACCCGACTCGGCCGAGCGCGAACCCGATGACCGGCTCCGGCTCATGTTCACCTGCTGCCACCCGGCGCTGGATCGCGACGCCCAGGTGGCGCTCACCCTACGGGCCGTGGTCGGGCTCACGACCGGCGAGATCGCCCGGGCGTTTCTCATCCCGGAACCGACCCTGGCCAAACGTTTGACCCGGGCCAAGCAGAAGATCACCACCGCCGGCATCCCCTACCGAACCCCCGAGCCCGGCGAGCTGGCGGCGCGCCTCGACCCGGTCCTGCGGGTCATCTACCTGGTCTTCAACGAGGGCTACGTGGCCACCGCCGGCGACCGGTCACTGCGCCGGGAGCTGGCCGACGACGCCGAATGGCTGGCCGGCATGCTGGTCCGCTGGCTGCCCGACCAACCCGAGCCGCTCGGGCTGCTGGCCCTCATCCGGCTCCACCTGGCCCGCTGGGACGCCCGCCTGGACGGTGACGGCAACCTCGTGCTCCTCGCCGACCAGGACCGGGCCCGCTGGGACCAGGCCCGCATCCGAAGCGGCGTGGCCCTGATCGAGCGGGCCGCCACCGTGGGCCGGCTCGGACCGTTCCAGGTGGAGGCGGCCATCGCCGCGCTGCACGACGAGGCCCCGTCGTGGGAGGCCACCGACTGGCCGCAGCTGCTGCAGCTGTACACCCTCCTCGAGGGCCTCGACCCGTCACCGGTCGTCAAGCTAAACAAGGCCATCGTGGTGGCCGAGGTGGCGGGCCCCGCCGAGGGCCTGGCCCGGGTCGAGGCCCTGGCGGACGAGCTCGGGCGCTACTACCTGTTCCACGCCACCCGGGCCGCGCTCCTGCGCCGGCTGGGGCGCGACGACGACGCCCACCGGGCCGACGCTCAGGCCCTGGGCGGCACCCAGAACCCCGCCGAGCGGGCCCTCATACAGCGGCGACTGTCAACCTGACCCCGCCCGGATGGCGGCCCGGGGCTGGACCGCGGCGCCACTCAGGGTCAGGCCGGGGGCGGGCCCAGGCCCGACCCGGTCGAGGATTGCGGCTATTGACCCTACTTGCCGGGTTTTCGGCAAGACGATTGACATACCCCAAATCAATCAATACGTTCCCTGGCCGAAGGGCTCATCAATCGGCCCTCTGGGGTGGGAAGCTGAGAACCACGGGACCCTTATGGTCGCCTGTCCCGTGCGGAGCGAATGGCGAAACCGACCTCCCGACCACACGGCTTCATGCCTGTCAAGGAGGAGACAACTAATGCAATTTTCCCGGAAGTGGCGGCTCACCGCCTTCGCCGGAGCTCTCGCCGGTTCGGCGGCTCTCGTGGCCGCGGCTTCGGGCACCACAGGTGCCTACTTCAACGACACCCACAGCGGGACAGTCACCGGAAACATCGGCTCGATCAAAGTGGTGACGAGCGGTGGCGGCGGCACCGATAACTTGGACTTCAACTTCGCCAACATGCTCCCCGGCGTCTACCAGACGGCCACGGTCGGCTACACCAACACCGGGGTCAACAACGAGGACGTCTACCTGGTGTTCAACAACGCCCAGGCGCTCCACGCGGTGAACAATCTGGGGTCCTACGGCGCGGCCAAGATCCTCAGCAACGGCACCGAGGTCTTCTCGTCGACCAACCTCGACGACGGCGAGATGGCTAACCTCAGCTCGATTGATCCCACCACCAGCCACTGCTCTAATAGCTCCGTGGCCATGGTCCCGCTGTCGCCGACCGGATGCTGGCCGATCCCGAACGTCATCAAACTGGCCAGCAATGTGGCCCCCGGGCACGGCGGCAACATGCAGTTCAGTTTTGCGCTGGGAGCCAAGCTGAAGTCCGAGGCGGCCGAGCTGGCGCAGTTCTTCTGCTACCCGCTCATCCAGAACCCGAGCGATCCGAGCAACCCCACCGACCAGGTCTGCAACACCTCCAACCCGTCCTACGGGCTCCCCTACCAGATCGTCGCGACCCAGCCGGGTATCGCGCCCAACGATCCGAACAACACCACCCCGACTCCCTGACCGAGACGCCCTTCCGGGCCGGCGGCATCCGTTCGCCGGCCCGGAGGCGGCGTGGCACGAGAGGTTCCACCACATCTTGAAGTTCGCCAGGAATCTGCTGGTCGCAGTGCTGTCCCTGCTCGGCCTCGCGGCGTTCACCGTCGCCGCGCTGGCCTGGTCCCAGGGATACCGCGTCTACATAATCCACACCGGATCAATGCTGCCCGAGCTGCGTCCCGGCAGCGTGGTCGTCGACCGGCCCGTCTCGGGGGCGGTGCGGGTCGGGGAGATCATCAGCTACCGGTTCGGTCCCGGTCCCGACGGCGTGCTCACCCACCGGGTCTACAGCGACCGGGCCGGGGTGATAGTCACCAAAGGCGACGCCAACGCCACCCCGGACCCTTGGACCACCCGCAACGGGGCGGTGGTCGGCACCCCGGAGGCGGTGGTGCCCAAGCTCGGCTACCTGCTCGAGTACCTTAAGCAGCCCGCCGGCGTGGCGTCGGTGGTCACGCTGGTCGCCACCGTGGGACTGCTCTGGAGCCTGCTCCTCGGGCCGCACGCCGAAGTGGCGCCCCGCCGGGTGCCGGCCCACCGTCGGCGCAAGCGGCCCCTGCACGCCGTGTCGTAGTCCCCCCGGGGCACCCTACGGCCTGACGACTGAAGTCCGGCGTCTCCCGCTGAGATCCCTGGCCCGTCGGGTCAGAGGCCCAACTGGGCGTTACGCAGCTGAGCTACCAGGTCCGGATCTCCTGACGCCTCGACCCGGGCGGACCTCTGGCGTCCGAAGGCGAACAGAAGCAACTCTCCCGGGGTCCCGGTCAGCGTCACCTGCGGCTCCTGCGCTTTGCCGACCAAGGTTCCGAATCCCGGGGCGGTGAGCGTCACCCCCACCGGGGCCCTGCGCATCAAGGATCGGCCCATCAGCTTCAGCCGGGCCCAGAGAGCCTTCTCTAGACCAGCGTCGAGAGTCCGCG
>JAGWSF010000163.1 GCA_028876385.1 Acidobacteriota bacterium
CTAGCCAATCTGAGACAAGTTCGACAGGTACTCCCGCCGGGCACAGACCGACCCGCGGGTATCTCCGATTCCGAGGGTCGCATCAGGGTACGAGACGAAGGCTCTGGGCAAGTTTGAGGGCCGGCGCGACCCTGTCCTCCGAGGCGACGGCCGGCCACACGATGTAGACCTACACCACCTCGTCGGTGTCGGCGGCCACCACCGATCTTGGTGTCGACGGTCACCCGCGACGGCTGGAACCCCAGCCCGAGGCGCAGCTCGAGTATGCGGGGCAGATCCGGCCAGCGGCTCCAGAGCAGGGGGAAACGCTGCTCGGCGGCGGCCGTGCACTCATCGGTACCGGGGTGGTCCCTCAAGCGTTCGGGGACCTCGTCGGCCTGGGCGTTGACGATGTCCTCTGAGAGCGCCTGCAGGTCCTCCCGGAACTGCTCGACCGCGGCCTCGTAGCCCCGCTTGCTCACCGTCCGGTTATCGATGGAGTTGGCCGCCATCATTAGCGGGCTCAGCGCGATGAAGGTCAGCGAGGCCACGTTGTGGGTGGAGAGGTACAGCACGATCCCCATAATCAAGGGCATGAAGGGGGGGACGATCTGGAACCGCTGGACCTTCTGCGGCTCGGGCGGTTGGGGTGCGGTGAAGGCGATGTCGGGCGCCGCCGGCTCAACCCGGGGGGACCGGTTGAACGCCACCACCAGGGGCTCCGCTAAGTCGTGGACGGCGATCATCTGGGCGACGGCGAGGACGGTGTCACCTAGGCGAACCCGATCCGATCCGCTCACGACCACCCTGTCGCTGGCTTCGTCACCAACGAGAAGGCCTTTGGCCGAGCCGAGGTCGATCATCTCGACGGAGCTTCCGACGTGGATACGGGCGTGTAGCCGCGAGACCATCGGGTCCGTGAGCCTGACCTGGCAGCTGCGATCCCGGCCGATCAGGCTCGTTCCGGCGGCCAAAGGGAACTCCGTCCCCTCATCGGGGCCCCCCACCACCTTCACAACCGCCACTGCGTCGGCCGTCGATGAATCGGTGAAGCGGGTGTCGGCCCGGACCAGACGGATGGTCGAAGCGGAACGCATCCCGCTGTCGACGAGCAGGCCGTTCGGGCTGATCTCGCCACCGGAGCGGAGCGCGATGGTCGCCTCGGCGTCGGGCGGAGACTCGGTGTCGTCACCCGCCGACCAGATTTGGCGGGCCAGTTCCCCCACTTTCGTGGATGCGTCGGCGTCCACGAATAGGTCCACGCTGCCGGCCGCCCGCTCGAGGCGGAGCTTGAGTTTCATGACGTTCTCATCGCGGCTGTGAAGGAGCGGAGGCTGACCATCGCCCGCCAGCGCCTCATTGGCCCCAGTCCAACCCTCATCTGACGGGCGGCCTGGTCTATCGCCGACCAGTAGTCGGCGACCTCCGAGTCGGAGGGGTTACCAGGGCCGAATATCGAGGCGTCGCCTCGCCGGGCCAGCTCCGCCAGGTCGGCCGTTCCCACCGTCGAAGCCTGCTCGGACCGGGTCCTCATACCTGGAACGACGATCCCCAGGTCCCTGCAGCGGTCAATCAGATCGCTCCAGGCCCCCGCCACCTGGCCGGCCGGGGTGGCGGCCCGCCGCCGCCGTCGTCGGCGGCGGGTTTTGATGGCCACGATGAGCCCGGTGAAGGCCAACAGAGCTGCTACCACCGAGGCCACAACGGTCGAGGTAGTGACCACCCAGGCCGGCAGGTGGCTGTGGTGCACCGCCGGCTGGGCGAAGTGCGACGATGAGCCGCTCGCCGATCCGGGCAAGCCCCCCTGCAGCGGGGCGTGGACCGCCGACGCGACGGGCGGCTGCACGGGAGCGGCCGTGGGTTGGTCGGGAGCCGGCGTGGGCGGGGTCTGGTGCGCCTTACGAGACGGGTCCATGAACGATGAGGCGTAGATCGGCTGCCATCCGAGGCCGGCCAGGTTGACCTCGACCCAGGGCTGGACGTCGGCGCCTTTGACCACCCCACCTGCGCCGACGGTGGCGCCCAGCACGACCCGTGCCGGTACGCCTATGGAGTTGGCCATTAGGGCGAGGGTGGCTGCGTACTGCTCTCCGTCACCGACTATCTCCGAGCCCACCAGGCCCCCGCCCTGCAAGAAGAGGACCAGGCGCCCGTTGCTGTGCCCGGCGACCGAGAGCTGCGGGTCCTCCAGTCCGTCACTGAAGTAGCCGGTGGTCCGCAGGTGGGTGGCGATGGCCATCACCCGGGCGTAGGGACCCTTGGCGTCGGCGGACCAGGAGCTGGCGTCGGACTGCACGACCGGAGGGGCGTTCTCGACCGGCACCTGGACCGATCCGGCGGCGGCGCCATCCAGGACCTGGGTGGAACTGACCGGGATCGGGTCGAAGGCGGTGAAGCTGTAGGAGTCACCGGGTGCCAGACCTGCGGGCACTCCCGCCGTCTCGGTGTCAGTGTCGTAGCGGAACGAGTCGGACAGGCGTCCTGCGACGGGGCCGCTGAAGGATATGTGGGCCAACTCGCCCACCTCCGGCAACCACACGCCCCCGAGCTGGCCGACCGACACCTCGGCGTGCACCGACCGGCCTACTGCGGCGGTCTGGATGGTGGAGCCGTAACGGCGGAACACGTCCCCGGAGGTCTTGGCCGACCCGGTGTCGGCCCCGAAGCCCCAGGCCAGCCCGTTGTAGGCGTCCATGGTGGCAATGCGAATCGGGGTACCGGGAGGGAGACCCCTCACCGTGAAGAGGGTCTGATCGTAGAGCCGGCTCCCCTGAACGTACTGGCGGAACCCGGCCAGTGGGCTCGGCTCCTGGTTGGCCAGGAAAGGGGGTGCCACGTACTTGGACAGAACCACCCGCTGATGGCTCCCGGCACCCGGCAGGTGCGGGCCGAGGAGACCGGCGAGCAGACCTACCGCGACGAGGACCCCGACCGAGAGGACGAAGCGGTCCCGGTTGAACCGCCGGCCGGCCAGCATGACCCTGGTGCGCTGGTAGCGCAGGACCGTCCAAACCAGGGCCAGGATGCCGAAGAGGGAACCCTGTAGGAGCAGGGACTGGGGTTGCCGAGCGCCGAAGAGGATGCCGAGGGCCAGGACCAGTCCCGGGCCGAGTAGTGGCGCCGCCACCGCTTTGGTGCGCCGGGCCAGGCTCTGGCCGGCGACACCTCCGACCAGCCCGACGATGTAGGGAATGGCCAGAAGGTCGGAGCCGCTCCCCACCGGCGGGGCGGTGGTGAGCAGCTCCTTCCAGCCGTAGATGCCGACGTGGCCGAGGGCGGTGATGCTGTGAGCGGAGGGGATCAGGGCGCGGACGGTGTTGGTCGCCCCGCCGAGAAGCAGGAAGGCCAGGACGGTGACCGCCGCCTCGGCCAGAACCGGCTGACGCAACCTCGCCGCCAGCTCGGTGATGGCCACGCCGAGGAGGGCGCCCGCTCCCCCGGCGACCAGGTAGGCGTAGCCACCGTAGACCGGGGCGAAGCCGATCAGACCGAGACCGGTCAACACCAGCACGAAGGTCGCGTCGATGGCCGCGGGCTGAGGGCGGGACCAGACCGTGGTCCTCCGCCCGTTGCCGGGCACTGCCGCTACGGCGGTCATACCGGCATCTCCATGCGCAGCAGCGGGGGCAGGTCGCTCAGCTCACCCAGGTTCAGGATCGAGGCCCGGCCCCGGCCGACGATGCCGGGCCGCTGCCCCGGCTGCACCCGGATGGCGATGACCCGGACATCGATCGGGAACCGGGCCGCGGCCCGCTGCAGCTCGGGATCGGTGCTGGTCGATCCGGAGACCAAAAGGGCGTAGCTGATATCCGCTCCCTGGGCGGTCGCCCGGCCCACCATCGTCGGCAGGTCCGCCGCCTTGCGGCTCAGCGAAGCTCGCGACAGCGCGTCGAGCAGGGTGTGCGGCAGGACACCGACAGCCGCCTGATCACCGGCGGCCACCACCGACGACAGTCCGTCCCGGCAGGCCCGCAGCGCGATCGACCCGGCCACCTCCAACGCCAGCTCGAACTCGGACTCGTCGCCGTAGGCGGTCGGTCGGGAATCCACCACCGCACACAGGGTGGAGCGTCGGGTGTCGAGAAATTGGCGGACCAGGAGTCGGCCGGTCCTGGCGCTACTGCGCCAATGGACGTGGCGGCGGTCGTCGCCGGGCGCGTATTCGCGCAAGGCGTGGAAGGCCAGGTCGCTCGGTGACAGGTCGGCGGTGGTGCGTCCCTCCAGGTCCCTCAGCAGGCCGCTGCCGAACGGGCTCAGAGGCACGGTGTGAGGATGCACGATCAGCTCGCTCGGCGGGCTGCTCGCCGCTTTGCGGTGAAATATGCCGAGCGGGTCACCCCGAAGGGAGGTGGCCGGGCCTACGGGTATGACCCCCCGACGCTCGGTCGGCACGATGAACAGCTCCTCGGTCTCCTCCCCCGGTCCGAGGGTCACCACGTCGAACAAGGCCGTGGCTCGCCCCACGGGGAGCTCGACCTGACAGGGCAGGCTGCGCCGACCGGTCGAGTTGCGCACGGTCACCTGCCCGGCCGACGAGTCCCCGGCGACCACCCGAGGGGGCTCCAGGCGCACGTCGATGGACACCGATGACTTGCCTATGACGAACAGTCCGGCGAAGACCAGCAGCAGCAGGGACGCTCCGGCCAGCACCATGAGCTCGTTCCACCCGAGCCACCACCCGCCGATCCACGCCAAAACGCCGATAACGGCGACCGTGCGGCCCAGCGGGCTGACCATCGAAGCGGCCCGGGCCACCCGCGACACCACCGGCTGGGCCAGGCGGGCCGCTTCCGTCGCCCGCTCGCGCCAATCCTCGACCCGAGGTCCGAGAAGGCGCAACCGGTCGGTGACCGCAGCAGTCATATCCGTCAAGCGGCCCGCTCGGCGGGCGGCTTGACCTCGGAGAGCAGACCTGAGATGACGTCATTGACGTCGACCCCGTTGAACTCCGCTTCGGCGTCGAGAAGGAGCCGGTGGCACAGCACCGGACCGGCCAACTCCTTGATGTCGTCGGGTACGACGTAGTGACGCCCGTCGGCCGCGGCCCAGGTCTTGGCCACCCGGACGAAGGCCAGGCAACCTCGAACCGACACCCCGAGACGGACGTGGCGGGCCCGTCTCGATTCCTCGGCCAGCCGGCTCACGTATCGCAGGACCGAGTCGTCGACGTGCACCTGGTCGGCCAAGCGGGCCATGTCAGCAGCCGCCTTGGCCGTGATCAGCGGGGTCACCGCATCCGTACGGTTGCGGTTGGCGGCGTCGGCGAGCAGCTTCACCGTGGACTCGTGATCGGGGTAGCCGAGGCTGGTCTTCATCAGGAAGCGGTCCAGTTGGGCCTCGGGTAGCCGGTAGGTGCCGGCCTGCTCGATGGGGTTCTGGGTGGCGACCACCATGAACGGCTGACCGACCGGGTGCGACACCCCGTCGACGGTCACCCGCCCCTCCTCCATCACTTCGAGAAGGGCGGACTGGGTCTTGGGCGAGGCCCGATTGATCTCGTCGGCCAGTACCACGGTGGCGAATATCGGCCCGGGGTGGAACTCGAACTTGCCGGCCCGCTGGTCGTAGATGGTCACGCCGGTCACGTCGGTGGGCAGAAGATCGGGGGTGAACTGGATTCGGGTGCTGACCCCCTGCACCGTGTTGGCGATCGACTTCGCCAGCGACGTCTTGCCCGTACCCGGGAAGTCCTCGAGGAGTAGGTGACCCTCGGACAGCATGCAGGTGAGGGCCAGTCGGATCACGTGGGTCTTACCCACAACTGCTTGTTCGACGTTGGACACCAAACGAGCGAAGGTGTCGGCGAACCAGCCGGCCTGCTCTGGGGTCATGTTTTGCATGGTCTAGATCCTGTTCAAAATAGATGTTCGCAGTTTCATCGGGCTCTACCAAACGACCGTGTTGGATTGAGTTCCTCCGGGATAGGGGGTACCGACGTTCACCCATACCTTTGCGCCGAGATAGCCGAATGCCCGGATGTCGCCATTGCCGTAGTTGCCGTTCCCGTCGGTCGTGATCGTCTCGGATACGTAGTTGGTTGTACCGGGGTTGGGCGACCCGGCACAGGCTGCATATACAGTGGGGTTCGACGGATTGCAGTCAGTGCTGAAGTAGATGGTGTACGCGGTATTGGGGGCAAAGTTGCTCAGGGTGATCGCTATTGCGGCACAGTCGGCACTCGTGCAGTAGGTGGTAGTTGTGGCTCCCCCCTTCGATATTGAAGCTTGAGGGCATCCGTGTACTGCCGTCTGCGCGCTTGATGAGGACGCCGTACTACCCGCCGAGTCGTTCGCGTAGACCACGAATGAGTGGGTGCCGCTGTTGCAGGGGAAAGTTTCCTGCACCTGGTTGGGTTCGCTGTTGCTCGAACCCCCGCCCTGCTGCGGGCCACCGTCAACGGAGTAGGAGTACGAAATGGTCCGGCCGTTGTAGCTCCCGCCCCAGGAGTACTGAACCGTGATCGACGTCCCGGAGTTGGAAACCATGCCTTGATTGATATAGGGGCTCTTCGGCGGTCCGAACGGTATGGCTGCGGAGGCGTTGGAGGCCGGCGCGCAGCCCCCGGGGGTACCACCCGACGACTGGCTGCAGGCCAACACCTGGATCGAGTAGCTGGTGCCGTTGTTGAGGCCACCGATGGTCTCGGTCACCTTCTGACCGGTTTGGCCCGGGCTGGACCACGAGCCGCTGGCCGAGCCTGATCCGTTGATGTAGTAATCCACACGGGAGATCGAGGCGCCGTGCGATGCCGGCAAGGTAAAGGTGGCCGTAACGCTGGTGTTGCCCGGGCTCACGGCGAGGTCGGTTATCTGGCTCGGGTAGCCGACGGCGTAGACGACCGGTGAGGAGACCGGGCTGGTCGCCGACACGTCGCCCTCCTGGTTCGTGGCCGCGACCTGGTAGGTGTAACCGGCGCCGTTGTCGTCGATCGGGCCGAACGTGGCGGTGCAGGCCGAGCCGCTGCACTGGCCCGACTGGATGGTCTCTGTCCCGGCCACGGCGCCGGCGTCAAGCTCGGTGACGGTGTAGCTGGCGCAGCTCTGGGCGTCGTTGCAGTTGGTGATCACCGGCCAGGTGACGGTCACGGTGGTGGTCGTCTGGTCGGGCGAGACCTTGCCGGAGGCGGTTGGCGCACCTGGCGTCGGGGGAGTGCCGTGGGCGTAGGTGCTGTTCGACGGCGACGACGACGGCCCCGCCCCGTCGGCGTTGTGGGCGACGACGGTGAAGCTGTAGGGGCCGACGGTGTCGCTGAGACCGGTCCAGTCGAAAGAGGTCGCCGATCCGGACACGTACTGGGTGGACGTCCCTACCGAAGGGCTCACGCTGACGATGTACTTGTCGATGGCCTTGCCGCCGTCGAACGGCGCCGTCCAGGTGACTGTTGCCTGGCCATCTCCGGCTTTGGCGACCACCGCCGTCGGAGCGTCGGGGATGGAGTTGGGCTCGAACGACCCGGACACCGACTGGGCACCGGGACCGACCCTGTTAACCGCGGTCACGGTGAACTGGTAGGTCTGGCCGTTCTGCAGCCCCGACGTCCACGAGTAGGAGGTCCCCGGCGTCTGCACGGTGACGCCGTTCATGGCCACGGTGTAGTACTCGATAGGGGATCCGTTGTCCGGGGCGGGGCTCCACGAGAGGTCGACCTTCTTATCCCCCGGAACGCCCGTCAACCCGGTCGGAGGGCCTGGATTGTCGAGCACCTGCAGGGTGATCTGACCTTCGATGAAGCGATCCTGGCGTTGCGGTCCCTGGTCGCTCACCACTACCGGGAAGGTCACGACACCATTCACCCCCTTGTTGGGCGTGATCTGTATCTGCGAGCCGCTGTGGGTCACCTGGGCGCTCCCCTGACTGGCCGCGCCGACACTGATCACCGTGATGTCCGGCTGTGAAAGGGGCGTCGTCACGTACTGGGCCACGTCGATGGTGGCGGTGGAGCCGGTCTGCACCCCGGGGACATTGATTGCGGCAATGGTCGCGGGGCCGGCTTCGACGGCTTGCACCTGTAGGGTCGAGAAGCCGCCGGGTGACGAGCCCTGTACACCGACGGTGATGGTCCCGACCGCTCCGCCTACGGCGTTGGACCCGGCGGTCACCCTGACCACCTTGCCGGTCTGGCCGGGGGCCCACCCCAGGTTGACGCCGCCGATGGCCTTGGTCCAGGCCTCCGTGTAGGTCAGGGTGTTGGGGCTGGCCCCCGTCGGTGTCCAGACCTGACAGATGCCGGCGATATCAGCGTCGACGGGGAGTCCGCTCTCGACCACTTGGAGGGGGTCCGTCGGGCAGCGCACTATGGGGCTCGGAGTACCGACCTGGACGGGGATGGAGAACGAAGCGGTGCGGGCGCCCGCCGCCGAGAGGCTCGCGGCGTCGATCACCTGGACGGTGAGCGAGCCCGGTCCGGAGTACCCCGGGGCCGCCTTCAGGGTCAGATCGGTGTTGCTGTCAACCTGCAACGACAGGCCGCCGCTCGGGGAAGCCTGCTGGGCGTCGACGGTCGTCAGGCGGATGGCGTGAAGGGGATCGGTGATGTAGTCGGGTACGTGGACCACGGTGGTCCCCCCGGCCGGCACCTTGATCAGTTGGCCGGGCTTCAGTTGCGGGCCGGTCGCCGCTCCGGGGAGGTGCACCACGCCGACGGCAGTGGCCTTGGTGGTGGAGCTCTCGATTTCGTAGGGGATGGAGCGGGGGTGGGCGCTCACGGGGATTATCAGGCTGGACGATGAGGTCGGGTCGACGGTGGCGTCGGGCGAACCGAGCAGGACGACATTTCCTCCGGAGGGGTCGCTGTCCTTGGCCAAGACGTCCACCTTGACCGTCTGGGCCCCTGACGCAGGGGCCGTCGGGTAGTAGTCACTGGCGATCGGAGTGAGCGCGAAGCCCGGCTCGTCGCTCACCACCACGTGGGCCACCGAGGGGGACGCAGTGCCATCGGTGATCCCGTAGGCGATGCTCAGCGGGGTGGCGCTGGACGGGGCCACCAGCTGCAGCGTCGAGTGGTCGGCGCCGACGAGCTGAGCGCGGGCGGGCACCGTGGAGTTGGTGGTGTTGAGCGGCTCGACGGTGAGCTGATCGCCGGGAGCGACGATGTCACCGGCCAGCAGGTCCACGTTGACGGTCTCGCCGGGTGCCGCGGTCACGTCATGGTCGACGGCGACCGGGGCCTGCACCTGGGTGGGCGGCGTGACGCTGATGCGAACCAGGCCCTGGGCGCTCAGACCGGAGGGACCGACCATGTCATAGGTGAGGCTGTCGGTGCCTCCGGCGAAGGTGGTCGTACCGGCCGCCGTGGGGTAGGCCTGGTAGGTGATGCTGTTGGCCGTCAGAGACATGACCCGGCCCAGGTGGGGCGGTGTCTCGATATTGGTGACTGTTCCGCTGTCGCCATCAGGAGCCACCCCGGTGGTCGGTATGTCGATGGTCACGGTTCCACCTGATTCGGTACGGGCGTCGACCTCGGCGGGCGCGGGGGGCGTGTCCAGGCTCGGCGTCGTGGGGTTGACCGTGACGTAGGCCTGCCCGGTCACCCGCGCCCCGCTGTCGGATTCGACCACGTAGGCCAGGGTCACCTGCTCGGGTCCGGTGAGCGCTTTGGGGGCGGCGCCCTCGGCCGGGGCGGCGTAGCGGACGTACGAACCGCTAGCCGAAGCCGAGCCGAGGCCCGTCGGGTAGGCGCCACCGGCGTTGGTCTGGGTGAGGGTAACCGCCGCCGGCTTCCCTCCGCCGAGGAGGTGCACCGACTCGCCGTCAGGGTCGCTGGCCGAGGCCAGGACCGGGATGTCGATCTCGTCGCCGGCCCGAACGGTGGCGTACACGGCCGGTACCACCGGCGGGGGGGCGGGCTGGATGGGGGGAGCCCAGTAGACCGTGACCTGCCCGGTTACCGTCGGGGAGACACCGTTGCTCACCTGGTATTCGACGATGCCCGTGGCCGGAGGGTTGGGCGAGGTCGCCGCTACCCGCAGGTACTGGCCGTCGACGATGGTCGCCTGCAGACGGCTCGGGGCGGTCACCCCGACGACCGAGAGGAGACCCCCGGAGGGGTCGTAGTCGCCGCTCAGCACGTCGACCGTCGCCGGATACTGGCCGTGGACCAGCATGGACACCGGCGTGGTGACCGGCGGGAGGGTCTGCGTCGGGGGCGCGACGGCCTCGACCAGAATCTGGGTGGCCGGGGAGACCCCTGATCCGTAGGAAGCCTGGTAGTCGAGTGAGTAGGTGCCGGCGACGGTGGCGGTGAGGGTGAGCGTCCCGGTGCTGATATTGGTCGAGACCGACAGGCCGGCGGCGCCGGCGACGGGACCGGCCAGGCCGAGGGTCGCACCCGGGTGGATGGGATCGGCGCCGAACACGTCGTTGGCCAGGGGGGCAAAGCCGGCCGGACGGCCCACCGCGACCTTGACCGCGTCGGGAACGGCGGTCGGCGGGTAGGGGGTGAGGTCGCCGCGACCGAGGATGACGAGTGCCTGCTCGGCGCTCACCGCCGGGCTGCGGCCGTCGGTGACCTCGTAGGTGATGTTCACCGGGCGGTCAGTGGTGGTATCCCCCGGGGCGCTGTAGGTGAGCAGCCCGTCGCTGGTCCACGAGACGGTGCCGTCGTTGGCGGGGACGCTGGCCGAGGCCACGGTCAGGGCGTCGTTCTCGGGGTCCCGCCAGTTTCCCAGGACCTGCAGGCTCACGGTTGCGCCGGCGACGACATGTCGGGGCGGAGCCGGCGTGGCCGGGGGCACCGGGGCGTGCTCGTCATGGGTGGGCTGCACCGTGACCGGCCCGGATTTGGTCAGGCCGAACCCGTCGATCACCTCATAGGTGAAGGTGACCGGGGCGCTGGCGTCGGGCGCCAGGGTCAGGATGACGCTCTGATTGTCGGGTGATACGGCGGCGCTGAAGCCGGGGCCCGAGGCGGTCACGTTGAGGACCGACAGGATGCTCCCGCCGGGGTCGCGGTCCTGGTCGAGGACGTGCAGCGTGGACTGCACCCCGGCGCGGGCGTAGAGGACGGGGTTGTTGAGCTCGGGGGGATTCCGGTGGGCGGTCTGACTGGCCGCCGACTGATTGGACGAGTTGTTCGAGGCCTGGGCGGTCAGTCCCTGGATGACCCGTTGCCAGTCCTTGGTCTGCAGGACCTGGGCCGGCGATCCCTTCACCGTCCACGCCTGCCCAGTGGCGTCGTCGTTGAGCAGGATCTGACCATTGTTGATCCGGTAGACGGGGTCGGTGACCACGGTGCTGTGATTCAGGGCGTCATTCAGAGGGTCCACGGTCGGCGGTTGGCCCGGACAGGCTTCGACCCGGTAACCGGGGTCGCCACTCCACGCCCCGTAGCCGCAGGCATCGAGCTCCACGGGCTGGGCCGGAGTCCGGCCGCCTCCCGGGACCGAGGCGAGGGCCTGGGGCACTCCCCCACCGAGGGGCACGGCGAGGAGCTTGTCGGGTGAGGCGACGAGCACCGAAGCCGACGCCGGCCCGGACTGCTGCAGGGCGAACGAGGGGCCGCTCCCCGAGGCGGTCACCGGGTCGAGCGTGGTGGCACGCCCGCCGAGGGGGAGGATGATCACCGGCTTGGAGGGTGTGGTATCCATGACCACCGGGACGGTTCCGACGGTCGCCAAGGCGATCGATCCGCGGCTGATCGGCCCGTTGGCGTAGGCGGTGACCTTGGGCGGCGCGAACCGGCCGTTCAGATACGGGACCTCTACCAGGGCGTTGGGTGAGGCCGCGAAGACATCCCCTGCAGCGTCGACCGCCACGGCCTCGGCCCCGGCCAGAGTGGCGGCGGGTTTGGCCGTGACGGGGTTCAACCCGGACAGGTCGGCCACCGGGCTGCCGCCCAGTGATTCGGCCCAGATCCCGGCAGGCTTCCCGGGCTGGGGCTGGAGCAGCGCCACCACCCCTCCACCCAGTGCCACTCGGCCGCCCGGACCGTAGGCCACGCCGTGGGCCGGGTCGGCGGCCCCGGTGACCACGTCGATGGGGAACACCTTGCGGCTGAGCTCGTCGACGGCCAGGACGGTGGTCCCCTCCTGCAGCACGTCGAGGAGGTAGGCCGTCTGGGTGGTGGCATTGGCCGGGACGAATCTGGTGAGCTGTCGGATAGGGACGTTGAACTGCCCGAATTGGCCGGGGTCCGTGTCTTTGACCACCCACACGCTTCCGTCGTTGGCCGACACGTGATCGACCGGAACACCGGTCACGGTCACCGCCATTACGACCACGGCGGCGGTTACCGCCGCCAGCATGGTGGCCGATGTGCTTCGGCTGCGTAAGAGTCCGGTCAGGCGGCCGAGTCGCAAGTCCGCCCCTTCCATGCCCGTCCCTGCGACCCGCTGCCGCTATGACTGTCACCAACCGCGGCCCCTCGCATGCCCGCCATGGTCCCCTCCGGCGAGACCGCGGACAAGGTGGAGAACTCCCCTCCACTCGCGCTCACAGCTTCCTCAACCGGCATCGTTACCACCGCCGACCGATATCGAGGCGGCCACCGCTGGCGGCACCGCGGGGGCCGGCTGGGGATCGAGCAGCGCCAGATCCTCGAACGACACCAGACGGGCCGACAGGGCGTACTCCACCAGCCGGGCCCTACGGTCGGTGGCCAGGCGGTCCGGTCCCCCGTGGAGACCCCGGACGCCCAAGCGGGCCATCTTCTGGCAGACATTGTCCAGCTTCCGGTTGAACTTCGTGATGGGCCAGCCCAACCGGGCCGCCGCCTCGGTCGACGACGGGGTGCTGACCGCGCCGGGCGTCCGGCGGCGCAGCAGTGGCTCAGCCAACACCACCAGCAGCAGACGCTGATCGGGGGTCAGGGTGGTACGGCCGTAGGTCGTACCACCGGCGACATCACCGGCCGGCTCGTGGGGCGTCACCGCGAACGGCGCCTCGTCCACTTCGAGCTCGAACTGGTAGGTGGTCGGACCGGCGGTGAACCACACCGAGCACCGGTCGAATACCAGCGGTAGCCGGGCTCCGGGCGCCAACCAGGCCTGCACCACGCCGTCACGGTCGCTGAGCGTGGCGGCCAGTTGGCGTCCGACGTTGGCGATCCACCACATACCGCTCTCGTGGAACAGCTTGAGGAACCGCCGATGGAGATACCGATTGTCGTCGACCACCAAGTCGCCTTCGCGCCCGATGGTCATTTCGTCGTCACGCTCGAGGCGGTGCACCTCACCGCAGAAGTCGATGGTCAGGCCCATGTCCCCATCCTCAGCAGTTGCTTCCAGGGGGGCCCGCCGCGCCGGACCGGACGATTTCCACCGACACACACTCCTGGTTCCCGGCCGGAACAGCCAGCACCAGGCTCTTGCTGGCGCCCTGGCTCTGGTAGGGCCCGCTCGACACCGACACGACGAACGTATCGCCCGGCTGGGACGACGGGTCGGTCCAGGAGTAGGCGACGTGGCCGGAGTCGACGCGCGTTGCCGTGACCACCGGGGTGTCCCCGATCGGGGTCGGCGCGGTGGGTGCCGGCCCGACGATCGTGGAGGTGGAGGTGGACGAACCGCTCTTGGAGCCGTTGGCGAGGACCAACCCCACGCCGACCACCGCCGCCACCACCGCCGCCGCGGCCGCGACGAGGCGCCAGCTCCTCCCTCCGGAGGAGCTGGGGACCGGCTCGGCTGCTGCGGACCCGGACACCTGCACGGCCCGGCGCACCGTTCCGACTGCCTCTACCTCCGCCGGCATGCCCTGACGGGGCCGCGCCCTCCCGGAAGGCCCGGGCTGGACCACCCTCTGGCGGGTGCGCTCCGAACCCTCGCCGGCTTGGGCGGCCACCTGCTGCATCCCCCGGGCTCGGGTGGCTGGATCATCGGCGGGGGCTTGGGCGGAGACCCGCTGCGGCCGTTTGCGCTGCGTCGCCGGGTTCTCGTCGCTTTCGACCTCCGCTTCGGGAGGCGCCTCGGCGTAGTCGAGGATGACCAGCGGGGTCGCCGCCAGCAGCAGTTCCCGTTCGACGGCCTGCAGTGAACGGGCCAGTTCGAGGGCGCTAGGCGGTCGTTCGGCCGGATCCTTGGCCATGGCGTTGGCGAGGACCCGCTCGAGCGACGGGGGGACGTCGTCGCGCCCGGTCCGGGGCGGTGCCTGCTCCTTGATCCGCCGCAGTAGGGCCACCGTGGTGTTGTCACCGTCGGGCTGCTCGAACGGCGACCGCCCGGCCAGGAGGTGCCATAGGGTGGCCCCGAGCGAGTAGACGTCGGCGAGATGGTCCCCTTGACTGCGACCGAAGAGGATCTCCGGCGGTGACCACGGGATCGACATGCCGTCGGCTTCTTCGGGACCCTCCTGGCCGACAGTGGTGGCGATCCCGAAGTCCGTCAGTCCCGGCTCTCCGTACTGACTGGTCAAGATGTTGGCCGGTTTGATGTCGCGGTGGAGGATTCCCGCTCGGTGGGCCGTCTCGACGGCCGACGCGATACGCACCCCTATCTGCAGCACGTCCGGCACCGGGATGCGCTCGGCCCGGGCCCGTACCGCCAGGTTGCGTTGCGGGTAGTACTTCATGACCATGTACGGGCGTCCCCCGTCGGTCACGTCGCTACGGAACACCTGGACGATGAAAGGGTGGTCGGCCAGTTCGGCCATGGCGTTGGCCTCGGCGGCGAAGCGCTCCCTCACGGCATCGCTCAACCCGTCGCTGCGCAGGGCCTTGACCGCCACCCGCATCCGTGGCCGGGCCTGCTCGTAGAGGTAGACGTCGGCGAACCCGCCGCGGCCCAACCCCTTCACGAAAGTCAGCCCGGGCAGTTCCGGCGCCGCTTCGTAGGTCACATCAGCCATTTCGCACCGCTCATGTCGCCACGAATATGAAGGTGATCTCGTCAGCGATACTCACGACGGTCCCCGGCTCGATGGTCACCGCATCGTTGGGGCGCAGACGCTCCGGCGGTTGACCCGGTCTGGTGACAACAGTGCCGTTGGTGGAGTTCAGATCGGCCACCAGGACGTGCCAGCCGTCGACGCGTACCTCGGCGTGGTTGCGGGAGATGTCGTTGGCGGTGCTGGGCAACTTCACTATGTGGGGCCGTTGCCCGTCTATCAGATGGCCGACCGAAGGGCTTCGGCCGAGAAGGACGGATCGATCGAGGACTATCTCGTCACCGCTCGACATCTTCAGCACCCCGAGCACGGGTCGGGGCACGGTCACCGGCGGCTGCTCGGGGACGGCCGCTCCGCACACCCGGCAGCTGGTCTGATGGGCCGGGTTGAGGTGGCCCGACATGCACTGCACGGCGTGCACCGCCGGTCCCGAAGGCCCATCGGCGCCCGAGGCGCCCAACTGCTCGACGAGGGAGCTGTGGGCGCGGCGCGCGACCGTGAAGTCGTGATCCGGGGCAGTTACCGCGGAGGCGGATACCCCGGAAGTGACCGGCCCCGGCGGGGCAGCCGACGAGGACCACGGGACCGAGTCGATCATCCCGGCTCTGGGAGCGGTGATGGGAGCGGCCGGCTGCGACGGTGAAGGCGGGGTCGGGAGCAGGATCAGCGGTGGCGGCGGCGGAACGCTGGTTGGCGTCAACGGCAGGTCGCTCTGCGGCGACTGACCTTTGCTTGGCGGCGAGGCCGGCACCGACTCGATCGGTGGTGCGAGAGCCGAAGGTCCGATCAGCGAGTCGAGAGGTAGCTCGGCGGTCCGGATGGCGGCCTCTTCGACGGTCCGGTTGACGGTAAGACCGAAGAGGTGGTCGTAGCCGCCGTCGTCATCGTCGTCGTCGCTTTCGTCGGGGACAGCATGCAGGGCCGCGGGGGCGCCTCCCCGGGTCTGGGGGTCGCCGCTCGACGGCGCAGGCTGACCGTCGGGGGACTCTCCGGAACTCGGCGCTACGGCCACCGGGAGCTCCTCGGCGGCCAGGGAAGCGACCCTGTCGTGTATCTCGTCTGTGGCGACCAGGGTCTCTTCGGCCGAGGTGACCCTGGCCAGCAAGGCGACGGTGCGGGGAGGCAGGCCGGCCGCCTCCGGTGGCTCGCTCGTCGGGTCATCGGAGCCAGCCCGACTATCCGGGACGGCCGGGGCGGGTAACTCGGTGTCCGACGGTCCTGGAGCCGGCCCGTCCGACCGACCGGCTGGGGCGGCCGGGGCGGGGAGCTCGGCGTCCGCTGGTCCGGGTTCCGGCCCATCCGACCGACTATCTGGGCCGAGCGGGGCGGGTCGTTCCCGGTCTGCATCTACCTCCGCCGGTACCGACGGGGCGCCGGTGGCTCCAGCCGGCCCGCTGGTCACGACCAGCGCGCCCGCCGACACCACGCCGCCGGCCAGCGGGAGAGGCGACAGGGCCGCCAGGTCCGCGTCGTCGATGCGCAAGGAGGTGCGCTCCGGTGCTGCCGTCAGGCGGTACACGGCCTGTTCGGCTCCGTCGGGGCATGTCAGCTCCGCGGTCCGCCCAGCTGTGTCCATCTCGACGCGAGCCTGCCCGGCCAGGATCACCACTGTCTCTCGGTCACCCTCGAGCACGGCGGCGAAGTCGCCGGGGCCGCTGGTCCAAATGATTTGGGCGACGCCGGCCGGATCGGGTTGGCCGCGCAGCATTTCCCACAGCCGGGAGGCAGCCGGAGACGACGAGGCGACGGAACCCAGGAAGCAGGAGTTCGGACCGGCGATCCCCACGTGGTCACCGGGGTAGTAGGCGGCCAGACGGCCCCCGCGGTCAACCACGCACGACCTCCCGGGGCACGGTGTCCTCGTCGGCGTCGCCGCCGTGAGGCGTGCGCAGTCCGTCCACGACGACGGTGGTGACATTGTCCCGGCCGCCGGCTTCCACGGCCAACGCCACGAGGCGGTCGGCCGCGGCCTGCGGCTCTGATTCGGCGACGAGGGCCAACTCGATCTCGTGGTCGTCGAGTTCGGTGGTCAACCCGTCGGAGCACACGAGGAACCTCTCGGGAGGGCTCGGCGGAAACACCCAGGAGTCGACCTGAGGGGGCGGGACGGTTCCGAGGGAGCGGGTCACGACGTTGCGGCGGGGGTAGCTCCTCGCTTCGCGGCGGGTGATCCGGCCGGCGAGCACCATCTCCTCGGCCTCGGAGTGATCGACGGTCAGTTGAGACAGTCGGCCATCCGCCAGGCGGTAGACGCGGCAGTCCCCGACGTTGAACACCTGCCAGTGTTCGGCGCCCGCTGCGCTGATCACCACCAGGCCGGCGATGGTCGTGCCCATTCCCGCCATGTCCGGGTGGCCTTCGACCATCCGCAGGATGGCCTCGTTGGCTTCGGCGACCGCCTCGGCGGAGTCGTTGACGTTCAGCGGTGCCGGGCCGGTCAGCGGCTGGAAGCGCTCCACGGCCAGCCGGCTGGCGACGTCACCGGCGGCGTGGCCACCCATACCATCGGCCACCACGAACACCGGCGGTGCGGCGAAGACGCTGTCCTCGTTGACCGACCGTACCAATCCCCGGCTGCTGGCCGCGCCCCACCCGGAGATCATCATCGGCTCTGACCCGGCCATCCGGCGCCGAGGCGCCGGCGGGCTTCCAACGACACCGGCCGACCGGCGCCGGTCGAGCTGCGGGCGGTCATCCGCTGCATGGCAGGCGCGGATCACAGCCGGCGGGCGGGCTGGTGACAGGGGGGCTGGTCACCGGCGGGGGCGGAGGTGCCGTAACCGGTGCCGCCGTCACGGGCGGCACGTACACGCTTGGCGGCACGTAAACGGTGGTCGGGGCGGGGGCCGGCGCCGTGGGGGCAGTGGTGGCGGGAACGGTGGTGGGAGCAACCGTCGTCGGAGCAGCCGTCGTAGGGGGTGCCGTGGTGGGCGCCACCGTCGTAGCGGCAGCGGTGGTCACGGGCGAGGTGGCGGCCGGAGCGGGCAGCGTCTGGGAGGTGTGGACCGTGGCGGAATGCCCAGACGAGCTGACGGCCAGAACGGCGCCCACGACTATCGCGAGTAGACCGACCGGACCGGCGATAACCAGCAAACGGCGCCGAGACGACGGGCCGCCGCCACGCCTCTCCTGGGTCGGGACGTAAGTGTCGGCGGCGGCGCCGGAGTCGCCGAAGACGGTTACTTTGTCCTGGTTGGGGTCGAGGACCATGGCGCCCGACCCGGCGGCAGGCGACTTGGCAGTCGCCACGTCGCGCCGGTGGAGGGTTTCGCTCATGTCACGATCGAAGCCGGCCGCCTCGATCGTCTCCCCGGGGTCCCGCGGCACCGGTCGGAACGCCGCCGGTCCATCCGCTCCACCCGGGGGGATCCCTGCCGAAGGTTCCGATAACAGCGTGGGAGGCGGCACCGGCTCCGGCTCGGCGGCCAGGTGCAGCTGCTCGACCGGCTCCGGCTCGGCGACCAGCTGCGGTTCCGGCAGTTCCCCCGCCTCGCCGCTGCCCTCTTGGCCGCCGGTCAGCTGGCTCCGCAGAAGGGTGTCTTCTTCGACCTCGATCCCGGCCTCAACCGGAGGCTCGCCGTCGGTCGACCCGACAGGCAAAGGGAGGACCATACGCCGAACGGTCGCGCCTGCCTCGGCCAGGTCGTCCGTGCCGCTGGTCGTCGGCTCCGTCGCCGGACCCGACCTGACATCGTCTTCGACCGGAGCCCCTACGGCCGTTGCCGGCTCTTCGACGCCGACCTCCTCCCCCGTTCTCTCATCAGCCGGAGGTGACCCAGTCAGAGCCTCCGCCTGGTAGAGACCGGCGGCGTAGGCGTCCCCGGGAGGGGCGGAGAAGAGCGGGACATCGGCTATCAGCTGCTCGGCTCCGACCGGGAGCTGGCCGCGCCGGATGGTCGCCGCCTCATCGACAGGGGCGCCCGACGACGCCCCCATATCGTCAGAAGCAGGGGTTTCCGTCCCGTCGCCCCCTGATGGCACGGCCCTGAAGTGATCGACCCCGGGTGTGGCGGGCGTGGCGGGCGGGGCGCTCGAGGCGACCAGGGCGGTCGGAACGTCGATCAGCGCCGCCGCGGTCATGTTGGTGACGGGTAGGCCGACCGTACGCTGCACGCCCTGCAAGACGACGCCGAAATGCTCGGCCGACTGCGGCCGGCGAGCTGCCTCTTTGGCCATCCCGTCCGACAACGCCCGACACAGCTCATCCGGCGCTCCGAACGGAACGAGGTCCTGGGGATCGACGGTGAGGATGCGGTTGAGCAGGGGCAGAAGGGTCTCGTCTCCATCGCGATGGAACGGAGACCGGCCGGCGATGAGGGTCGAGATGGTCGATGCCAGAGACCAGATGTCGGTGACCGCCGTCGCCGGGGCACCCGAGACGGCTTCGGGGGCGGCGTGGGCCAGGCTGCCGGTGATGCTCCCCGATGCGGTGGCCGTTGCCGTGCCGCCCCCGACGCGGGCCACCCCGAAGTCGGCGAGCTGCGGCTCGCCGTATCGGGAGATCAGCACGTTCTCCGGTTTGACGTCGCGGTGGAGAATTTCGATCGAGTGCGCCTCGGCCAGGGCCCCGCACAGCTTGATCCCGATGTCGACGGCCTCCTGCCAACCGATTCGGCCGTCCCTGGCGATCCGGTCGGCGAGGGTGCCTCCCGGGAGATAGTCCATGATCAGGTAGGGGCGACCGTCGGGAGTGATACCGGCGCTGTGCAAGGTCACGATGTTGGGGTGGGCCGACAGGGATCCGAGAGCCTGGCACTCCCGGTCGAAACGTCGGCGGGCATCCTCGTCGAGTAGGGGCTCGTTGAGCACCTTTACGGCGACGTCGCGCCGGTAGGCCGACTGCACCGCCCGGTAGACCACTCCGAACGAGCCGCGCCCCACCGCCACGGCGCCGCTGATGCCCTCGATGGGCAACTCGACTGGGCTGGAGGTGTCGGCCTGTTTGCTCATGCTCTCTGCGGGCGGACTAGTTCAAGATGACTGTGGATCGAGGAATAGGGGGGTGGGTCGGCCTGGCCGGCTGATCCGGCCAGGCCGATCTCGGTTCAGTCGCCGGCCATGTTCTCCAAGGGGGCGCTCGGCGAGACGTTTACGCTGCCCCGGAAGGTGGCGTCACCGTAGGCCTGCACGGTGCCGTCTCGGGCCAGGAGCCAGTAGCCCGCGCCGTCGAGGGTCGAGGTTATGGCCTCCCAGCTCTTGGTCCCGCCGGGGGCGTAGGCGCTGCCGTAGAACTGGGCGTCGCCGAAGGCGAACACACCCCCGTTCTGGGCGATGACCCAGTACCCGTTACCCGAAAGGTCGATCGAGATTCCGAGTACCGGCGAGGTGGCGGCGCAGATTCCGCAGAAGACGGGGAGGGAACCGTGGAACTGGGCGTCGCCGAAGGTGAACACTCCGCCGTCGGATCCGACCATGTAGTAGCCACCGCCGTCGATAGTGGCCTCGATACCGACGATCGGGCCGACCAGCTTGATCCCGGCGAGCGACCCGAAGAACCGGGCGTCGCCGAAGGCGAACACGCCACCGTCGCCGCTCACCAGCCAGTAGCCGTGACCGGTAGGTGTAGCGGCTATGCCCACAATCTTGGCCGAGAGACGGTACCCGTAGGCCGAGCCGTAGAACCCGGCGTCCCCGTACGAGAAGACGCCGCCGTCGGCGGTGACCAGCCAGTATCCCCGGCCCGTCGGGGTCGGCGCGATGGCCAGCACCGGGGAAGCCAGGGGCTGGTTGGCGGCCGAGCCGTGGAAGGTGGCCGTTCCTTCGGTGAACACCCCACCGTCGGTCCCGACCAGCCAGTAGCCGTCAGTGAGGTTGTCGCTGATCACGGTGTCGGCGGTGGTGGCCGTTCCGAGCGTGCCGTGGTCGACTCCCGTGAGGGTCAGCTGGAAGTACCGCTTGGTACCGTGCGTGGTCCGGGTCAAGAAGTCGATGGTGATCGTCTCGGATGTGGGATCGAGACCCGTCGTGGCCGACGGCTCGAAGATCACACACGACGTTCCCGTCGGGCAGCTTCCCGGGTTGGCGGTGACGACCGGCGAGGCGAAGTCCACTCCGGGCACCGCACCGGTGGAGAACCCGGGCTGCCCACCGGCGGTGAAGGTCACCGTCAAGGGGACCGCGACGTCCACCGACGGGCTGCCCGGCCCCGGGCTCAGATCGACGGCGAAGTCGTGGTTGCCGGCCTGAGCCGGGACAACGACGGCGTTGTCATTGCTGGCTGGCGGCTCGACCAGGGTCACGACCGGCGCCAAAGCGGTGGTCGTTATGGTGCCCGACGCGTGGCCCGTCCCGGCCACCGATATCTGCGTCCCGTAGGCACCGACCGGTGTGGTGAGCTGCACCGTTACCGGCAGAGCCGGGAAGTAGGCGTTGTGGTCGACCGACGTCACCGTCACCGGGATGTTCACCGCTGATTGCCCGGCCGGTATGGTCACCGATCCGCTCGGGCTGCAGGTGATCACCGCCGCCGGGAGGGGGCAGCTCACCGTGTAATTCACCTGAATGGGAGCTCCTGCGACGACGGGGTTGTTCGAGCCGTCGGTCAGAGTGAGGGGGTAGTTCATGGTCCCGCCGGTGGGTAGGACGACCGAGTTCGGGCTGCCCACGGTGATGTTGAGCCCCGGCGGGGGGCTGACCTCGCTGACTATGTTCGCCACCGCTGCCGGTGCCGAGGGCAGCGCCACGTCGCCGGTGGTGGGTGAACTGAGGCTGAGCGAGACGAGGGGACCCGGGTCGAAGTACCCGTCGGTGTTCTGGACCACCTTGACCGCCAGGGTGAACGGGGAGGTACCCGACAGGGTGGTGGTCATAAGCGTGCAGGTCAGGTACGAGGGGCACGACACGTTGAACGCGCCAGCCCCGTATGTGGTGGCAGCCTGGGTGATCGTGTCGCTGGGAACGGTCAGCGGGTTACCCGATCCCGTGGCGCTGAGGGTGAAGTCAACGATGCTGCCGCCCTTGGCGATCTGTACCGGCGTTGCCGGTGGGCTGAGTGCCACGCTGGGAGCGACCAGCGTTATCGAGGCGGTCGAAGTCGTGATCGTGGCGGTGGCGGTGTCGGTGGCAGTCACGGTGGAGCCGGTCTGGTAGAGCGTGAACCCGCCCGGTGCGGTGCCGGGCGTGAACAGGTGGATACCGGTATCGGCCGCAGTGAAGCTGTAGTTAGCCGGTAGCTGGGCCGGTGTCGACGTCGAGGTGAAGTGGACCGTACCGGTGTAGGCCGGCGTCGTGTTTCCGTAGGCGTCTACGGCGGTGACGGTCAGGGGGAAGGCGCTGCCGGCCACCTGGGTGGCGATGGGGCTCGGCGAGAAAGCGAATCCGGCCGTCGGGCCCGGGTTGACCCTGATGGAGCCCGTGTTGCCGGTGAGCGTGCTCACGATCGAGTCCGTGGCGGTTATGTTCTGGAGACCAGCCGTCTTCAAGGTGAACCCGCTGAGGGTGGCGTCGCCCCTATTGGTAGCTGTGAAGGTGTAGGAATCCGAGGGCGGGAACAAGGCGTTGTTGGTCACCGCCTGGCTGTCCGTCGAGCTGAATGTCACGGTTCCCGTGTAGTTGACGTCCACTGTGCCGTCGGCGTATTCGACCTTCAATTCCAGTGGGAAAGCTGCCCCCGCAGTGGCGGAAGTGGGAGGCAAAACGAATACCAACTGGGTCGGGCTGGTAGTGGAGACGTTCACCGCGGCGTTCCCGGTGATCGTGCTGGTGGCGGTGTCGGTGGCCGTGAGGGTCTGGCTGCCGGTGGTCTGCAGTTTGATGCCGGCGAAGCTGTACGTCCCGCTGTCGGTATTCGAGAACGTGTGCGAGCCGGGCAGCGTAGCGGAGGTGTCCGACGAAGTGAGCTGGACCGTACCGGTGTAAGCCGGGGTGAGGTTGCCGTAGGCGTCCTGTGCCGTCACGGTTGCCGCGAATGGCGTGTTCGGCGCAATCGAGCTGGGAGCGCTGACCACCAGCGTGCTGGTGGCTCCCGGGGAAACGGTGATCGGCGTCGTCGATCCTGTGATCGAAGGGGTGGTGGTGTCGGTGACGGTGACGGTCTGCGAAGCCGCGGTTGCGAGCGTCACGGCGAAGATATGGACACCGGCGTCTCCCGCCACGAAGGTGTAGTCGCCAGGTAGGACCACTTGTGTGCTGGTGTCGCTGGTAGTGAAGTGCACGGTGCCGACGTAGCCCGTGTCGACGTTCCCCAAGCCGTCCTCGGCGGTGACCGTGATATTGAAGCTCTGACCGGCCGTGACCGGGGACGTGTATCCGCTGAGGACGAACTGGGTCGCAGCGGCCGCTGATGCTCTACCGGGCCCGGTGATCAGCCCGAAGCTGACCACCAAGAAGCCCACGATGGCGGCTACCAGCCGATGATGAGGCTGTCGTCGACGCAATTGTCTCCCCTTCTTCGATATCCCAGCGCGAGCATTCCCCGCTGCTCGGCGGCGGAGTATAAGGGTGCTCTCAGACGCCCTCTACCGGTCGCCCGAGCGCCGGATCCGGGCCCGAGCGACCCTTTTCAACCGGGAACTCCGGACACCTGAGAGGTCATCAGGTCCCAGATTTGCGCTTGCAAAGGGACCGCTCAGCGAGAGAAGTTGATCACCATTTACCTGTCCGGACACCCCTGTGGCCATCGTTATTCGGACAAACATCGGGTACGGCCTCCGAACGACCTTGTACGAGTTTCGGGAGGTCTTCCCATCTCCGTCATAAACCGAAGGCGGTCGAGAAGTTCCCCACGCCCGGGGGGTTCCAGATTTCGGTCGCGCCGCGGTCGACCCTGCACCATATTGACGGCCGTCCGCCGAGGCATCAACGCGCCCAACGAGGACATGGCCGCGGTTGCCCGACACCTGCCCGGCACCGGCCACAAAGGCCCCTACCGACTCTCACCCGGTAGGAGAGGTACAGGGTTTGCGATTGCGGCTCAGGGTCAGCGGCAGGGGGCCCGGTACGGTAGACCTTGGACGTATTTGGCCCACTCGGCTCTGGTGATGGCCTGGCCTGCCGCCGAGCACAGCCGGCTCATCGCGGTCGACGGCTGGTAGTCCCACAGGTGCAGGAGGTCATCGCCTCCGCTGGAGGCGAGGACCTGGTTACCCGGGGCGAAGGTCACCACCAAAGCGGTGTCCTGGGGCGCCGTGAGGGTGTCGAGGTGTACAGGGCGGCTGACGTCGGCGATGTCCCACACCCATACCGAGTGGTCCGTGGAAGCCGCCGCCAGCGTCTTGCCGTCGGGGCTGACGGCGATGTTGAACACATAGCCGGACGGTCCTGAGAGGGGAGCCCCCAGCGGTGCGGGTCGGCTCGGGTCGGTGACGTTCCACAGGCGCACGGTCCCATCCGCGCTGCCGGCGATCAGGGTGCGCCCGTCGGGGGTGAAGGCGGTCGTGTAGGCATAATTGCTGAACCCGCCGACGGTGGACAGCAGGACCGGCTTGGCGGGATCGGAGATGTCGTAGATGCGGACCTTGGCGTCGGTCGCGGCGTCGGCCAGCAGCCTGCCGTCGGGGCTGACGGCGAAACCTAGCACCTCTCCTTTGGTGTCAGTCCGAACCGCCAGCAACCGCGCCGTAGCAGGATTGGTCACGTCCCAGAGCAGCAGTTCGCCGCCGTCGTCTCCGCCGATCATCACCCGGCTGTTGGGCGTGAACCCGAGTTGCTCTACGGTCGGCTTGGCGTCGTGCAGTGGTGGGCCGGCGGCGACCGCGACCGACGGTTTGGGCAGGGCGAACAGCTGGACCAAGGCCGATCGGTTGGCCGCGGCCAGCAGCTTGCCGTTGGGGCTGACGGCTCCGCTACCCGCCACCGGGCCGAGCCCGGCGGGCATCTCGACCGAGGCCGCCTGCGTGGGCTGCAGACTGTCGGCGGTGTCCCACACGGTGACGTCACTATGGGAGCTGTCGCTCGTCGCGTACAGATAACGGCCGCTATCGGCGTAGTCGAGGGAGTAGACGGTACCGGGCTCGCTGAGTGTCGCCTGGAGCGGCAGAGACCACAGGCGGGTGTGACCTCCCGAGTCGGCCGAGACTAGGGTCTTGCCGTCTGCGGTGTAAGCGAGGGCGGTGACCGGGTCGCTCTGGTCGAGGGTGCCGGCGGGGTCCCAGCTGCTGGTGTCGAACAGCCTGACCTGGCCGGCGGCGGTGCCGGTGGCCAGAGTCGTGCCGCTCGGGTCGAACGCCGTGCTGTCGACCTCGGACGTACCATCGTCGAGTGGGGCGTGAGCCGGTTGCAAGCTGTTCGCTCCGGTCAGGTACCACACGTGGGTGGTGTCATCGGTGGCGCCGGCGGCAAGCAGCTTGCCGTCGGCACTGACCGACACCGTCTGGTAGGTGGCTGCACCGGTGCCCGGGATCGGGACCGGGGAGGGCTCGGCGGTGTTCCACACCACCACCGTTCCGCCCGATCCGGCGGCCACCACGGCCCCGGCCGGGGTGTAGGCGACGGCTTTGAGGGCGTCTCCCCCCGGGGAACGCCACTTGGCGGCCGCCGCAGGGTGGTGATCGGCCCCGAGGGACCAGAGTTGCAGGGTCCCGTCCGAAGACGCCTCGGCCAGGCTCCGCCCGTCGGGCGAGAACGCCAACGAGTAGACCGTCGAGCCGGGGTGGCCGACGGTGGCCACCTTGGCCGGGTGGGCGGGATCGGCGGTGTCCCACAAGGTCACCTGCCCGGAGGTGCCCCCAGCGGCGAGTACCGTCCCGTCCGGGGAGACGGCCACGGCGAAGTCCTGATCGGTTCTCGCTCCGACGGACAGGTCCACCAGGTGGGTGGCGCCCGGAGGTTTCACGGCGTACAGGGCCACGGTGTCGTTCCCCGATTGGGCGACCGCGAGGATCCGCCCCGAAGAAGACAGCGATATGAAGAGTGGCCCGGCCGGCCCGAGCAGCCGGAACGGGACGTCCCCCGCAGTGGCGTCGAGGAGGGCGCTGCGCGCCTGCACGGTGGGAGCGATCCGGTAGGCGGCCACCGCCAGTTGGGCGGCGAGCGACGGCGAGCGGGTCCGAAGCTGCCCGGATTCGATGGCGACTTGGCGCGACAAGGCGTCGTCACGGGCCCGGACGGCGGTTCCTCGGGAGGCCACGGCGACGCCGGCCAGGACGAAGGCGGATGCCGCCAGGATGGCTACGAGCACCAAAAGTTGCTGCGTACGATGGGTCCGCCGACGCTCGAGGCGATGCTCCTTCTCGATCTGTGTCAAAGACTCGACCACGAACGCGTTCTCGAGCCGGTTCATCTCCCGACCCTCGCCGACGGCCTGCTCGGCCGCCTCGAGACGCGCTCCCCGCCACAGCAGCGAGGTGTCACGGCCGTGGTCGTCCCAGACCTGGGCGGCCTCCTGGATCTGCCTGTTCAAATTGAGCCACTCGCGGTCGGACTCGATCCAGTCGGCCAGGCGGGGCCAGGCACCGAGCAGCGCCTCGTGGCTCACATGAACGGTCTCGGTGTCACCGGTCAGCAGGCGGGCGGCAATGAACCGTTCCAGGACCTGCTCGGCGATGACGTCCAGGTCGGGGTCACCAGTGTCGATCAGGTCGCTCCGGGAGGCCCGCCTGCTGGTGGGGGGGTTCTCGGAGTCGACACGGACGAGGCGGCCGAACAGCCGGCGGGCGACGTCCCGCTCGGTCGGGTCGAGCGCCTGGTAGAGCTCCTCGGCGGCGCGCAGCACTGCGCCGCGTAATCCGCCCACCGCCAGGTAGTCGCCCACCGTGAGTTGGTTGCGTCCCGCTCGCTGCCACGTGGCCAGGAGGGCGTAGGACATGAGGGGCAGGCCCCCGGGACCGTGGGCGGCCCCGGGGCGCTGCCGGGGACCGAGATCGGCGAGCACGACCTCGACCAGTCCGTCCTCGATAACTGCGCCGACCCTGCGGGCCGGACCGACGATGGCTTCCCGGACCTCGTCCGGGGTCATGGGACCAAGAAGTACCTGATGTTGGCGCAGCGCGGACAGGATCAACGGCTCGGCGGCCGCCGCTTCGTAGAAGTCCGACCGTAGGACCACCAGGACGGCGGTCTCCCGGCATCGTGCGGCGAGATGATCCAGGGACGCGGCACGGGCGGAATCATCGGCCGAGAGAATCTGCTCGAACTGGTCCACGATGAGGAGCGTGGCTCGGCCACCCTCGATCCGGGCCGGTTCGCCCAACTGGTCGTGACCGATGACGGTGGCCTTCCAGGACCGCGCCGCGGTGTCCAGTGAACCGGAGGCCACAGCGGGCAGTAGGGCTGCCGACACCAGCGACGACTTGCCGGATCCGGAGGGACCGATGAGCACAGCCAACCCGCCTGGCGGATCAGAGCTGGTCAGCCTGGCGAGGCACTGGAGCAGGTCCTCGAGAGACCGTTTCCTGCCGAAGAACCGGTCTGCGTCGGCCGGCCGGTAGGGCTCGAGGCCCATGTAGGGGGAGACCTGCTTGGGGACCCGGCCGTCGGAGGACTGACGGACACGGACCAGCGCCTCCATCCACGACTCCACCTCGGCGGGGTCACTGACCCCGCACGCCTCCAGCAAGGATCGGAACAGCGGTAGCTGACGCGGACCGGGCAGATGGCGTCCGGCGAAGTAATCGCCGATGGTGGCAGTAGGAGATCCGACTTTGCGAGCGACGTCTCTAACGGTGAGCTCGGACTGCGAACGCAGCATGCTCAACTCTTGCGCCAGGTCGTCCCGGCTATAGACCCGCGTCGGGTCGGCGTGCCTTCCTGCCATCAGGCCCCTTGTCGATCAGTCCACCCGTCAAGGACTGTTGCACTGTAACCAAATCCGTCTTGTCCGGGATAGGCCGAGAGAGTCAACTCCGCGTACGGACTTGTCCGGATATGCACGGGAGTCCGGCGCAAATCTGCGGCTAAAGGCCCCTAAATATCCCGGGAGGGAACACTCCGGACACGAACTATCGCGACCGGAACGCCGTCGACTATCGCCCTCACCCGTCCCCTACCCAGACCCCGGAGCCTATCGAATCAGCACCCCGGGCTAGGCCGGTTTCTGCCACACCGAGACGTGGGAGCGGCTGTCGCCGGTGAAGGGCGCGCCGGTGAAGTCGGCCCAACGGTGCCGCAGGGTCAGGCCGGCCAGCCGGGCCATGAGATCGAGCTCGGAGGGCCATACGTAGCGGTAGGGGGTGGTGGTGAGCCGCAGCGATCCACCGTCGGACTCGATGTGGTGGGAGACGGCGTACTGTGACACGAGATCGACATAGTGGTCGTAGCCGACGTGGTCGGCGCCGTGGGCGAAGACCAATGTGTCCTGGCCGGGAGGCAGGCGGCGCAGGTCGGGCACGCCGACCTCCACCACGAACGTCCCGCCGGCCTCGAGGTGCTCGGCGGCGTTGGCGAAGCAGGCGACCTGTTCGTCCATGGTGGTGAGGTTCCCGATGGTGTTGTAGACGAGGTAGACCAGCCGGAAGGACCCCGCGACCCGGGTGGTGGCCATGTCGCCGATGGTCACGTCGATCAGGTCCCCACCGGGTTTGGCCCGCAGCCGCTCGACCATGGCCGGCGACAGCTCCACGCCCGACACGGGCACCCCGCGGGCGGCCAGCGGCAGCGCCACCCGACCGGTCCCTACGGCCAACTCCAGGGCCGCCCCGTCGCCGGCCAGGGAGGCCAGCAGGTCCACGGTCGGTCCGAGCACGCCATCGGAGAACATGTCCTGCGCCGAGCGGTCGTAGGCCGCGGCTACTTCCTCACCGAAATGGTCCTGGGGCACGCCCCTACCCTGGCATCTCCGCCGCCGTCGGGCCAGCACCGGGCGCCCGGCGGCTCACATGCGGGTCTCGAGCACTCCCACTCCGTCGCCGGAGAGGTCGACCAGTCCGGCCCGACGTCCCGACATCACCAGGACCAGCGACTCGAGGGGTCCTTCCGCGACGGGCCCGTCGCCGGCGGTCCACTTGGCGTCCCGGGCGACGAGCCGGACCCCGGCCACCCGGCGTTTGGCCTCCAGGGGGAAGCCGACCTTGTGCAGCGCGTCCGCCACTTCCACGAGGGTCTCCTCCGGAACGGCTCTCGGCACGCCGAGCGGGCGGCGAATGTCGGCGGCGTGGCAGACCGTGTCCACCAACATGTTGACCGGCTTGGCGATAGGCGGCGCCTTGTGGACCCCGACCGTCGCCCGCAGCGCGGCGAGAAGCGATTCCGGCGGGGCCGAACCGGTCACCCGAGCGTCCTCGGCCATGTACCGGTCGAAGCTGAAGCCGCTCTTCACCAGACCGACCAGGAAACGCCCCACCCCGACGCTGTTGCTGTAGGCGAGGTGGGCGACCACGTGGCGGACCTTCCACTCGGCGCAGAGCGATTGGGTGTCCCACTGGGCGGGCTCCAGATCGGCCAGATCGTCGGCAAGGGCTTTGCGCTCGGCGTCGTACCTGCCCCACGTGTCCATGTCAGCCTCCCTTTATGCGAGTCTGGCACAGCGCTGCCGGCGCATCACGCACCGGCGGGGCTGGCACCGCGCCGGAGGTGAGCGGGCCGCCCCCCGCTCCCACCCGTTGGCAGGAGGTGCCGGACGGCGAAAGGTCCGACACCCGGTCAGCACCGCCGCGGTGGTTCGGGCCTGGGCCGGGGAGAGCCCGGGGGCCGAGGTGGCTCGGGTCCGGGCGGCGGCGAACCCGGGAGCCGAGGTGGTCCGGGCCTGGGCCGGGGACGGCCCGGAGGCCACGCTGAGAGGCCGGGCCGAGGGGGAGGCGGACGGCTGCGGGCCCCCCGGGGCCACTCCCAGCTCCTCGAGGGCGTCGCGCATGATGACCGAGAAAGCCGGGGCCGCGGCCTGAGCGCCGTAGTCGGGGGTGTCATCGACGACCACGAGCACCGTCACCGCCGGGTTCTGGGCCGGGGCGTAGCCGGCGAAGCTGGATACGGTGCGGCCGGCGACGTAGCCGGTGGCGCCCCGGTACTGGGCGGTGCCGGTCTTGCCGGCCACGGCGTAGGGGGTGACCGCGGCGGCGGTCCCGGTCCCCGCCGACACGACCTGCTCGAGCATGCCGGTCATCTCGGAGGCCACCTCACTCGGAACCACCCGGTGGGCGGCCGGCAGGGCGACGGAATGGCGGTGGCCGTGGGGTCCGATCACCGCCGACACCAGCTGGGGGGCCACGTAGACCCCGCCGTTGGCGACGGTGTTGTAGGCGGCGACCATCTGGGCGGCGGTCACCGCCATCCCCTCGCCGTAGCCCATGGTGGCCAGGGTGACCGGCCCGAGGCCGCTCTGGCTGGGGATGAGCCCGGCCGACTCGCCGGGAAAGTCGACCGGGGTCACCGACCCGATCCCGTAGGAGGCCAGGTAGCGGTAGAGGGCCGGGGCGCCGAGACGCTGAACTATCTGGATGGCCCCGATGTTGGACGACTGGGCCAGGATCCCGGTGACCGACAGGCTCTCGGTTCCGTGGTTCTCGGCGTCGTGGAGGAACGTCCCCGCCACGTCGTAGGCGTTGGGGACGGTGAAGGTCTGCTCGGGCTGGATGGCCCCGGTGGACAGCGCCGCCGACACCGTCACCAGCTTCTCCACCGAGCCCGGCTCGTACACCTCGGTGAAGGCCGACGCCGTGGGGGCTTGCACCGGCTGGGGCGTCTGGGCCGCCGTAGGCGACGAGACGATCTTGCCCTGGGCGGTGATGCCGACCGGCAGGGCCGGTGATTGGTGGCTCCCCGCCGTCGGCATGGCCAGGTCGGCGACGGCCAGCAGGGCGCCGGTGTGGGTGTCCATGACCAGCGCCATGCCGGACTTGGCGTGGCTGGTCACCAGCGCCTGCCCGAGCGCCTGCTCGGCCTGATACTGCAACGGCTCGTCGATGGTCAGCTCCACGTCGTCGCCGAGCTGAGGAGCCTGGTAGGCCAGCGTCCCGCCCGGCACCGGCTGGCCGCGGGGGTCGACCTCCTGCTCGATGCGCCCGGGGCGCCCCGTGAGAGTGTGGTCGTAGGCCAACTCCAGACCGGAGACCCCCTTGCCGGCGGCGTTGACCGACCCGATGAGAGGGGCGGCCAGTTGACCGGCGGGATAGGTCCGGCTCGGGTTGGTCTCGATGGTGAGGCCGGGCAGGGACAGCTTCCGGATTTCTGTGGCGGCGGCCGAGGTGGTCCGACCGGCGAGCACCACGTAGCCGTCGTGGAGGTGTAGCTGGCCGGCCAGTTGCGAAACCGGCAGATGCAGCAGCGGTGCCAGCACGGACGCCTCGTGACCGGGATGGGCGATCAGCAGCGGGTCGGCGATGACCGTCGGGTGCTCCTCGCTGATGGCGAGCGGCCGACCGTTGCGGTCGAGCAGCGAGCCTCGCAGTCCGGGGAGCGGGGTGATCCGGGTGTCCTGGCGACGGCTGTAGGTGTTGTAGCGGGAGGCGGCGAACACCTGGACGTCGGCCAGGCGCAGCCCGATGACCGAGAAGGCCACGGCCACCGCCACCACGACGACGAACATCCGTCGACGACCCAGGTCGCTCATGCGCCGGGATCGGGCAGGTCCACCCCTACGCCGCGGTCGGGACCGCCGCCGACTCTTTGCTCCGCCCACTGCCGAACACCCACAAAGGGACAATAGGGCCGGAGGGGGCGGCTGCTGCGATCACCCCTGCCCCCGCCGCCGGGCCGCGCCCCGGGATTTGGCCGGTTCCTGCCAGACTCGTCGGTCATGCCCGTACTGGTCACCGGCGGCGCCGGCTACATCGGCTCCCACACCGTCCGCCAACTGCGTCAGCGCGGTGAGGACGTGGTGGTGCTCGACACCTTGGAGTTCGGCCACCGCGACGCCGTAGCCGACACTCCCCTGGTGGTGGGTGACGTCGCCGACGCCGATCTGGTCGCCGACACCATCTCCCAGCACCACATCGACGCCGTAATCCATTTCGCCGCCTACAAGGCCGCCGGGGAGTCGTTCGAGAATCCCGGCCGCTATTTTTCCAACAACGTGGCCGGCAGCGGCCGCTTGATCGAAGCGGCCTACCGCTCGGGCGTGCGACGCTTCGTCTTCTCCTCCACCTGCGCGGTGTACGGCACGCCCGCCGCCACCCCCGTCAGCGAGGACGCCCCGGTCCATCCCGAGAGCCCCTACGGCGAGAGCAAAGCGCTGGTGGAACGCATGCTGCACTGGTACGACGTCTGCCACCGGCTGCGCTCGGTGAGCCTGCGCTACTTCAACGCCGCGGGGGCGGCCATGGACGGCTCCCTGGGCGAGGACTGGTCGCAGACCACCAACCTGGTGCCGGTGGCCATGAAGGCCCTGCTCGGGGCGGCGCCGCCGCTGCGGGTGTTCGGCACCGACTACCCCACTCCCGACGGCACCGCCATCCGCGACTACATCCACGTCGACGACCTCGCCGACGCCCACCTCAAGGCTCTGGACTACCTGGCCGGGGGCGGCGCGACCACGGCGGTCAACCTCGGCACGGGGATCGGCTCGTCGGTCCGCGAGGTTCTGGCCGCGGCCGAGAAGGCCGCCGGGCGCCCGGTTCCCGCCGAGGACGCCGCCCGGCGCCCCGGTGACCCCGTCGCCCTGTGGGCCGACGGCACCCGGGCCCGAGAGGTCCTCGGCTGGCAGCCCCGCTACCGACTCGACGACATCGTCACCTCGGCGTGGAACTGGCACTCCATGATGGCCTGAGCCCGCCGGCCGGCCCCGCCGGGGTTGCGGGCCGGGACTGCCGGCCGGCCCGGGCCGGGGCTGCCGGCCGGGCCGGGCCGGGGCTGCGGGGCGGGCCGGGGCGAGGCTCCCCTTTCAGGTCCGCTCGGGCAGGAGCAGCCAGACCACCGCCAGCAGTGAGGCGGCGGTGGCCACCTCGGCCGGCAGCCGGGTCGATTTCTCGTTCTGTATCTGCTTGTGGAACCGCTGCCACCAAGACGGCCACGGGTTCCAACCGAAGAAGTACTCCATCGGCTTGTCGCTGTCCACGATGGCCCCTCCCATCATCCCGGCGACGACCGCCCGGCGGGACCGGCGGGGCGAGATTCCCGCAGCGAGGGCCATAGCGCCAAGACCGGCGCAGCCGTCGCAGCGGGCCACCCGCAGGAAATCCGAGGAGTTCGCCGACTGGCCCGGCACCCCGTAGTGGGGGCAGGCGTCCATGGCGAAGTGCGACACCACCCCGGCCGCGAAAGCCCCGACCGGGTGGCGGGCCAGGACCCGCCCGATCAACGCCCCTACGAGCACATGGCTGGTGACGAGCACCCGCTCAGCCTGTCACTTAGCTGCGCTTGGCGGACCTCACCCCGATCCCGCCGGAGCGGGGCGCGTCGGAGCGGGCCCGTCGCCCTGCCCGGCGGGTGTGACAGGCTGGCGGGCGGAGGCCCGACCGGGCCTCGGCCACGTTCGCGAGGAGCCCCCGCATGCCCGACACCGTCTTCCTCACCGATCGCATCGAGGTGACCCGGCCCATCCCGGCCCCCGCCCCGGTCATCTTCGATCTGCTGCGCAGCCCGGCCGGGCACGTCGCTATCGACGCCTCGGGGATGCTGCAGGACTTCACCGGGGAGCCGGCCGAGAAGGTGGGGGACACCTTCGTCATACACATGGACCGCGAGTCGCTCAACGACGTCCCTCTCGGCCGCTACGACGTCACCGTGCACATCATCGCCTTCGAGCGCGACCGGGAGATCGCCTGGAACCTCGGACCCGACATCCCTTACCCCCACTTCTACGGCTACCGGCTCGAACCCGGAGACGACGGGGTCACCAACGTGACCTCCTACTACGACTGGTCCAAGGTGACCGGCGACATCAAAGCGCGATTTCCGATCGTCCCCGAGTCGGCGCTGCGGGCCACCCTCGGGATCCTGGAGCGCACCGTCCGCCGGGGTTAGGACCTCGGGGGGTCGGCGGGTGACCCCGGAGGGCGTCAGCCGGAGGGAGCCGGCGGCTCTTTGGCCGCGCTGCGGACGAGCAGGCCGGCCAGGAACACGTCGCTGATCCGCTCGGCGATGGTCGATGCCGATATGGCGCCCTCCACATGCCACCAGCGGGTCAACCAGTTGAGGGCCCCGATGAGGGCCATGGCCGACACGAGCACGTCGGTGTCGGGTGCGAACAGGCCTTCGGCCACTCCCGAGGCGATGACGTCCTCGATGAGGCAGACGTACTCGTGGTCCTTGGCCGCCCATTCCTCGCCGAGGCCCCGGCCGGCCACCTCGTGCAGGTAGACGGCGGCGAAGTCGTAGGTCCGTTCGAGCACCGACACGTGGATCCTGGTCACCCGGCGGACCTTCTCGCTGGCCGGCAGGTCCATCGCCGCCAGCACCCGGAGGGTGCCCAGGAGCTCCTCAGCGGGAGGGCCCACCACCGCTTCTAGGAGCTCCTCCTTGGACGAGACGTAGTTGTAGAGGCTCCCCTTGGACATCCCCAGGTTGCCGGCGATCTCGTCGAGGGATGCGGCGGCGAACCCCCTCGCCCGGAACACCTTGGCCGCGGCGGCCACGACGTCGTCCCACCGACTTGGACGTGGCACCTTCGTATCCTCCCGGCGGTCGCCGCCGTAGGCGACCTCCGGTTGACTATAGGGCCCGCTCCGGGCGGGAGCGGCGCTGAACAGGCCCTGGGTAGCCGACCTATAGTTCGGTTATGGCCCAGCGCGCCGACCCCCGGCCGGTCGTGGAGGAGGGCTTGGTCGCCGGACTGCGCTGTCGGGCCTGCCGTTACCCGGCGCTGTCGGGCACCGCCCGCTGCGCCCGCTGCGGCGGTCCCACCGACCCCGAGCGGTTCGGTCCCCACGGGCGGGTGTGGTCCTCCACGGTGGTCCGGATCGGGGTCTCCGACCGGGTGCCCCCCTACGGCCTGGCCGTGGTCGACCTGCTCGACGGGCCGCGGCTGCTGGCCCACCTGATCGACCCGGAGCCGGTCCCTCCCGAGTCGTGGGTGGAAGTCGTCGGCACCACCGACCACGGCGACGTGCTGGTGGCCCCGGTCGACCGGGGCCGGGACTGGCCGGGCGGTCCGGCCGGGGACCGGCGCGAGAGGCCCGGCGAGGGGCGGCCCGGGGGCCGGGCACTGGCGCTGCCCACGGCGGATATCGGCGCCGGGGTCTTCGTGCAGGGAGTGGGCACGTCCATGTTCGGCCGCTTCCCGGGCCAGCCCCTGGAGGAACTGGCCTGGCAGGCCGTCACCGAGGCCCTCGAAGCGGCCTCGCTGGCCCCGGCCGAGATCGAGGCGGTGTGGGTCGGCTCGGTGTTCGCGCCCGGCGCCGTGACGCCCCGCATCCTGCGCGGCCTCGGCATAGGAGCGGTGCCGGTCATCCGGGTGGAGAACGCCTGCGCCAGCGGCACCACCGCCTACCACGAGGCGGTGCACGCCGTCGGCTCCGGCCGCTACCGCCGGGTCCTGGCCCTCGGGGTGGAGCAGCTGTCCACCGCCTTCGACGGTCCCATCGTGCCTGATCTCACCGACCCCGAGGGGGCCGCCGGGCTGGCCCTGCCGGCGCTCTACGCCCTGCAGGCCAACCGCTACCTGTGGGCCCATCCGTCGGTGAGCATGGCCGAGGTGGCCCAGGTCGCGGTCAAGAACAAGGCCCACGGGGCGCAGAACCCCCGGGCCCAGCTGCACCAGGCGCCGAGCCTCGAGGAGGTCCTGGGGTCGCGGCCCATCGCCGACCCGCTCACCTTCCTGCAGTGCTGCCCGCTCGGCGACGGGGCCGCCGCCGCGGTGGTCTCCCTCGAAGGGGACGTGGCCGTGCGCTCCTCGGCGCTCACCTCGGGCGTGGCGTGGGACCACGATTGCGACGAGCTGTGGGGCGAGAGCTGCGTGGGGCGGGCGGCCGCCGCGGCGTTCGACGCCGCCGGGCTGGCCCCCTCCGACATGGACGTGCTGGAGGTCCACGACGCCTTCACCATCGGCGAGGTGTCCACCCTCGAGGCTCTCGGGGTGGCCGCCCCCGGCCAGGGGGCCCAGCTGGCTGCCTCCGGGCGGTCGGCGATCGAAGGCGCCCAACCGGTCAACACCAGCGGCGGCCTGTTGTCGCGGGGGCACCCACTGGGCGCCACCGGCCTGGCCCAGATCGCCGAGATCGTGTGGCAGTTGCAGGGTCGCAGCGGACCCCGCCAGGTCCGCGGGGCCCGGCGGGGCCTGGTGGAGACCATGGGCGGCGGGGCCGCCGGGGTGGACGGCAACGCCTCGGTGGTCACCGTCCTCGAACGGGCCTGACCCCGCGGCAGGGCGCCCGGCGACCGGGCGGCGACGGCAGGGGCCCCCGGCGAGAGGGCGGCCCCGGCGAGAGGGCGGCCCCCCGGGGCCGGGAGCCGACGGTCAGTTGCCGGCGACCCGCCGGTCGCTACCCGCCCAGTAGGGCTCGCGCAGGACCTTACGCTGCAGTTTGCCGACGGGGCTCTTGGGCAGCGGCTCGGTGCGGAACTCCACCCGACCCGGCTTCTTGTAGGACCCGAGCCGAACCCGGCACTGCTCGACGACGGCCTCGGCGGTCACCTCGGCGCCCTGGTCGAGCACGCACACCGCCAGGGGGGTCTCACCCCAGCGACTGTCGGGCACCCCGAACACGGCCACCTCGATCACTCCCGGCAGGTCGAGGATCACGTTCTCGAGCTCCGCCGGCCAGATGTTGAAACCCCCGGAGATGATCATGTCGTCCTTGCGGTCGAGGACGTAGACGAAGCCGTTGCCGTCGACCTTCCCGATGTCGCCGGTCAGGACCCACCCGTCCACCAGCCGGGACGAGGTCAGGGCCGGGTCGTCCCAGAAGCCGGCCATCTGCCCCTCGCAGCGGACGGCGATCTCACCCTCCTCCCCGACTCCGACGGCCCGGTTCTCGGCGTCGCGGATCTCGAGGTCGGCGAAGGGGAGGGGCCGCCCGGCCGACAGCAGCGGGTCCGAGCCGGGGACCGTGGAGAACCACTCGGACGGCCCCATCATGCAGATGGGCAGGGCCTCGGTCTGCCCGTAGCCCTGGTAGAGGACGTCACCGAAGACGTCGCGGGCGAGCAGCACCGTGTCGCGGGCGACGGGCGCCCCGCCCAGCTGGATGACCTTGAGGCTGGACCAGTCCCGCCCGGCCGCCCCCGGCCGGCGGACCAGGAGGTTGAGCATGGTGGGGACCATGAACACGTAGGCCGCCCGCTGCTGCTCCATCACCTCGAGGGCCCGGTCGGCGTCGAACTCCTCGAGCAGCACGTTGCGCCCCCCCGACAGCCACATCGGGGTGTAGAGGTAGCCCGAGCCGTGGGAGATGGGCCCGAGGTGGACGCAGGCGTCGCCGGGCGCGACCGGCGGGAAGTTGTAGAACCAGTCCCGGCCGGCGGCCAGCCAGGCCCGGTGGGTGTAGGCGACGCCCTTGGGCCGGCCGGTGGTGCCCCCCGAGTGGCGGATTATGAAGTAGTCGTCGGGATCCACGGCGGGGTCGGGGTCGTCGTCGGGGAACGAGGCCAACCACTTCTCGTAGCTCGCGTCCCTGACGATCACCCGCTCCAGGGCGGCCACCTCGTTCTCGATGCCCTGCACGGCGGCGAAGTGGGCCTCGCTCACCACCAGCGCCCGGCACCCGGTGTGCTCGAGCATGTGGCGGTGGGCTTCGGGCGAGTTGCGGGCGTAGAGAGGCACCCGCACCAGGCCGGCCGCGGCGGCGCCGGCGAAGACGTCCTGGGCGCCGACGCAATTGTCCTCGAGCACCCCGACCCGCTCGCCGGGGGACAGGCCCGACTCCAATAGGGCGTTGGCCAGGCGCAGACCCCGGCTCCACGCCTCGGCGTAGGTCAGGCTGCGCCCCTCGGAACAGACCGCTTCGGTGTCGCGGTAGAAGCCGGCGGCCCGGCGCATCAGGCTTCTCACGTCCATCGGTCGGCGCCTCCCGCTTGGGGCCCGACGGCCCGATGCCGATCGGGGCCGGGTGACCCGAGGATGACCGGCAACTCGAGGAGGCTGCGGCTGATGAGGGCCGGCCGCCAGGGCAGGCTCCCATAGGGCTGGGCCAGGGAAATCTCCGGGTAGCGGCGGAGCAGGCCGCGAAGGGCGATGCGGGTCTCCACCCGGGCGAGGGTGGCTCCCAGACAGAAGTGGGCGCCGAAACCGAACCCCAGGTGGGGGTTGGGGTCGCGCCGCAGGTCAAGGACGTCGGGGGACTCGAACTGCTCGGGGTCGCGGTTGGCGGCGATGACGGCCAGGAAGACCCGCTGGCCCGCTTCGATGCGCCGGCCCCGCCACTCCACCGGTGCGGCGGCGTGACGGACCTCCACTTTGGCCGGGCCCTCGAAGCGCAGCATCTCCTCCACCGCCGTGGCCGCCCCGGGCCCGGTCATCACCTCGGCCAGATCCCACGAGGCGGCCAGGGCGGCGGCCACACCGTTGGCGATCAGCGTCCGGGTGGTCTCGTGGCCACCGAAGAGCAGCAGCGTGCAGGTGGAGATCAGCTCCTCGGTGCTCAGCCGGTCGCCCTCGTCGTGGGCTTGGACCAGCGAGCCGAGGACGTTGTCGGCGGGGTGGCGGCGGGCCGACTCGATCAGGCCCCGGCAGTAGTCGGCCAGGGCCCGCAGGGCCTTCTGGCCCCGCTCCCGGCGGTCCGCCACCTCGGTGGCCCCGAACACCAGGTCGGTGAGCTCGTCGGACCAGTGCCGGAACTGTTCCTGGTCGCCTTCGGGGACGCCGAGCATGTGGGCGATGACGATGGCCGGCAACGGCCCGGCGAAAGTGGAGGTGAGATCCACCGCCTGGCCGGACCGGGCGTGGGCGCCGAGGTCGTCGAGGAGCCCTTCGACGGTGGCCTCGATGACCGGTTCGAGCCGGGCGATGGCCCGGGGGCGGAACGCGGTGGACACCAGCCGACGCAGCCGGGGGTGGTCGGGCGGGTCCTTGAAGACCATCCAGTTGGCCAGCACCTCGGCCACGGGGTCCACCGGGCCGTCGCCGTCGTCGTCGGGATGGGCCCTCGCCGGCGTGACCCGCTCGGCGGACATCCGGGGGTCCTTGAAGCCGGCCAGGACGTCGTCGTAGCGGGTGAGCAGCCACGCCCGGTGCCGTTCACTCCAGTGGACCGGGTCGTCGCGCCGCAGCCGGGCCAGCAGCGGGTGGGGGTCGGCGACGACCTCGGGAGCGAACAGGTCCGTCGCCGCTGGGGTGGATACCGCCGGGCGGGCCGTCAAGGCAGCGGGCTCGGGTCCTTGGCGGGTGGGTCTCCCTCGGCCTGGCGGGCCAGCCAGCGGCGCATGGTGTCGGCCGTGGTGGGCAGAGCCACCGCGGCGAGGAAGTTGCGGCCCTCGACCCGGAAGCCCTCGGAGGTGGTGCGCCGGGCGGCGAGGAGGGCCTGTTTGGCCGCGGCCAGGACCGCCGGGCCGCGCCCGGCGAGCCGCTCGGCGAGGTCCAGCGCGCTCTGCTGCGGGTCGTCGGAGAGCAGCTGGGCCAGGCCTATGCGGTGGGCCTCCACGCCGGAGATGGTCTCCCCCGAGAAGCACAGAAGGCTGGCCCAACCGTGTCCGACCAGGGCGGGCAGCCGTTGGGTCCCACCCGCTCCCGGTATGAGACCCATCTGCGCCTCCATGACCCCGAGCCGGGCGTGGGGGGCGACGATCCGGATGTCGGCGGCCAGGGTCAGCTCGAGGCCGCCGCACGACGCCTGGTCGTCGATGGCGACGATGGTCGCCGAGGGGTAGGACTCCAGGCCGCTGATGGCGGCCAGCCAGGGGGCCCAGTCGGCGATGGGCCGCCCGGCGGCCATCTCGAGCACCTCGCTCAGCTCGGCGTGCAGGATCGACACGTCGAGGACCAGCACCGGCGGGTCGGGCCGCGCCGCGCGGGCCTCGAGGAGCGACGCCAGCTGCGCCGCGCCGGAGATACCCATGGTCCGCCGCCGTCCTCCCTCGAAGCGGATCACCGTCACCGCGTCGTCGCGGGTCACCACCCACGGTTGGTCGACGGCGCCGGCCTCCACCTCGGAGGTGGCGGACATGTGCCGCTCCTCGCGCCGGCTAGCCGACCCGCGACTTGAACAGGTCGGCGGCGAGCGAACCCGAGAAGTCGTATTTGAAGGAGTCCCCGCTGACGGTGCCGTCGGCGTGGACGATGTGGGTCAGGGGACCGGCGATTTCGATGAAGTCCTGGACGGTCAGCTGGGAGATGACGTCGCTGGCCGGGTCGGGGCCCTCGTGGTTCTCGAGCAGGACGTTGCTGTCGCTCTCGAAGATCCCTCTCGACTGGAAGCCGGACACGCTGTAGGGGGTGTGGAAGCTTCCCGCCGCCTCATAGGAGAACATGCCCTGCTCCACCATGTTCTCCCCCTCCCGGTAGCCGAACTCGCCCTCCACGGTGAACGACATGGCCCGGCAGATGTGGAAATGCGAGGGGAAGTCCGGAGCGCCCTTGTCCATCTTGAAGGCGTAGGCCACGGTGTTGGTCGGAACGTGGATGGTGAGCGCCTTGAAGTAGGAGCCGGGCGCCACCTCCACCCATTCCATTTCCTGCTCCTGGATGTCGGCGGTCACAGACTCCATGTTGGACAGCCCGAGCGGCATGCGATCTTCCCCCTGTTGACCCTCAGCAGTGTTCCCACTGCCTCGCCGACATCAGTGCCGACGATGGAAGAACCGTAACAGTAGATTCGGTCGGGCTCAAGGGGCCAAGAGGCGGTCGTCGCCCGGCCAAAGGCCCTTGGGTTTCCGAACGAGCAGTTTCCTACCTCGGTCGCCGCCGGGCTCACGGGGAGTCGGCCGGGGGCCGCGTCGTGCTCGACGGCGCCGTCGACCGGCGCCGTCTACCGGCGCCGTCGGACCCCCACCGCGCCCGGCGCGACCAGTTAGCGTGGGCGGCGCCGATGGCGTGCATGGCCACTCGGGGAGGTCGGCTCGTCAGCTGGCCCTCGAACCACTGACACCGGGGACGAAGAGCTAGTGACGCAAGATCTGGATCCTTTGTCGTCGTTCCGACTCGACGGGCGGGTCGCACTCGTGACCGGCGCGTCGAGCGGACTCGGCGCCCGCTTCGCCGCCGTCCTCACCGCCGCCGGGGCGAGGGTGGCGCTGGTCGCCCGGCGGGCTGACCGCCTGAAGAAACTGGCCGCGGAGCTGCCCGGATCGGTGGCGGTGGTCGCCGACATCTCGGTCCCTGCGGATGTGATCCGCATGGTGGACGAGACCCTCGACCAGCTCGGCCGGGTCGACGTGCTGGTGAACAACGCCGGCACCGGAGATGTCAGCCCGGCCGAGACCCAACCTCTCGAGGACTTCGTGCGCACCATCGAGGTCAACCTGATCGGCGCCTACCACGCCTCGCAAGTGGTGGGCCGGCACATGCTCGAGCGGGGTTCGGGCTCCATCATCAACGTGGCGTCGGTGTTGGGGTTCGTCAGCGGCAGTCCCATTCCCCAGCCGGGATACGCGGCCAGCAAGAGCGCCCTGGTGAACCTGTCGCGTGAGCTGGCCGCCCAGTGGGGCCGGAGGGGGGTGCGGGTAAACGCGCTGTGCCCGGGCTGGTTCCGGACCGAGATGACCGACCAGATGTTCGCCACCGAGGAGGGGTTGCGGTGGATCGACCGGCGCACGGCGCTGGGCCGCGGCGGCGCCGACGGGGAGCTCGACGGCGCCCTGCTGTGGCTGGCCAGTGACGCCAGCTCCTACGTGACGGGCAGTTCGATCGTCGTCGACGGTGGCTACCTGGCGCTGTGAGCAGGGACAGGTCCGTCGGGTCCGACGCCCCGGGACGAACGCCCACTCACGGCTCTGTCTTCGCCGCTCGTTCATCCCCGCGACACCCGGGGGTCACCACCCGCCCGCCAGGACGATGAGGGCTGTGACGCAAGGCTCCCGGGGCGCCTCCGAACAGTCCGTGTAGGGCCCCTAGGCTGGCCGCCGTGAGCGAGCAGAAGGGCCACTCGGACGGGGACGAGCCGGGCGATGACGACGCCGAGGCAGGCGACGACTACGGCGACGCAGGCGACGACAGCGACGACAGCGGCGACTACGAGACAGACGACGACTACGACGGATCGGGGGGACGGTCGCGCCGCAAGATGGCCGCTCTCGTCGCGGCCGTGGTGGTGCTCGTCGGCCTCGGCGTGGGGCTGGGTCTCGGTCTGAGCGGAGGTTCAGCGGCCGCCGCCAGCGGTCCCGAGGGGGTCCCCGTCCAGAACGTGCCCGACCTGGCCTCGGCCGACACCACCCTGGCAGGGACCCCGGTGGACGGCATGACCTGCCGGCGGAACATGGCGGCCACCGACCCCTACCACGTCCACGTGCACGTCAGCATCTTCGTCAACGGCCAGCAGGAGCGGCTTCCCGCCGGAGCCGGCATCGTCCCCCCGCGGGCGTCGGTCCAGGTCCCCGGCGGCACCTTCGTCGACGCCGGCAGCAGCGACTGCCTCTACTGGCTGCACGTCCACGCCGACGACGGCATCATCCACGTCGAAGCCCCCCAGCAGGAGAATTTCGTCCTCGGCCAGTTCTTCGACATCTGGGGACAGCCGCTCGGGCCCGATCAGGTCGGCCCCGCCCGCGGGCCGGTGGTGGCCTTCGATAACGGCAAGCAGTTCACCGGCAACCCCCGCGACATTCCCCTCACCTCGCAGTCGGTCATCCAACTCGACGTCGGGACCCCGGTCGTGGCCTTCCGACCCATGACTTTCAAAGTGATCGGTCTGTGCTCGACCAGCTGTTCGGCCCTGCCCGGCTGACCGCCCGCACCAATCCGGACGGGCCCACAGCGACCCCTACCGGCCCGCGTCGCCCACATCAATCGGACCGGTCGATTGATTGGTATGGTCTGGTCGACACTTCCGAGTAGCTGGAGTGAAAGGGGTCGGTCATATGTCATTCAATGCCGAGAGCTTCTCTGCGTCTCTGTACCGGGCGGACGGGCGCTGCCCACACGAGTTGGCCCGGGTGGGAGGCATGCGTCCCCATAACTCTCCGGACAACGTCAAGTCGGAGTTGCTCGCCGCGCTGAGGAGCGCGGCCAAGCTGCGTGAGTACGCCCAGATCTACATCTCCACCAATCCGAAGAACATGGTTTCGTGCGCCACGGACCTCGAGTGCGGCGGCTACGCGACCAACGACCGGTGGCTCTACGAGATCACCCTCGACGGATCGTGGTACATGCTGACCGGCATACCGCCGGTCAAGCGCGTCGGTGGCAACCTCATCAAACTTTTCGCCGACTCGAACGATTTGGACTCCGCCACCCGGGTGGGCATGGATCCGGGGGCCTCCACCGAGGAAGTGGACCTGGCTTTCGAGGTCCCGGCGGCGTGGATCAGGGTGGCCCGGGCCCCCGCCCACAGTCCCCGGGGCGGGGAGGAGTTCGACGTCAACTGGGGTGACGTGGGCGAGATATGCGGCGAAGGCCGCTGCAGCCTGCGCTGACCCCGCCGCGGCCGCCGACGCGGGAATCCCCGCCTATCGTGTGAGAGACATGGCCGCCACCGCATCCGCCGACGCCGTCCGGGCCCTCGATCACGCCCTTAGCAGCTACGTCAGGACCGACACGTTCCCCCTCGGGATCCGCATGCTCCGCCCGGGCGAGGCGGTTCCCGAGGGCCTGCGCATCCCGAGCCGTGACGTCGGCGAGCAGTGGATCATCTGCCAATCCATCGGCATAGCCCGCCGCTACGGCTGGTCCATCGCAGTGGGCCGCGAGGACGTGATCTGCCCGCTGGCGTCGGTGTCGTTCGGCTTCCGGCCCCCCAACGCCCGCTACGACTCCGGTGACGCCGCCCTCGGCATGTACTGCAGCGAGCCATCGGCGGCGGAGGCGCTCGAGGCGGCGACCTGGCGTTTCGAGACGGGTGAATACGAGCGCCTCTGCGTCGCCCCCCTCGCCAAGCTCACCTTCGAACCGCACGTGATCGCCGTTTACGGCAACAGCGCCCAGGTCATGCGTCTGGTGAACGCCGCTCTCCATGCCCGCGGCGGCCGGATCGAGAGCTCCACCGGCGGCCGGCTCGACTGCGCCGAGCTGGTCATCCAGACCATGCGCACGGGCGAGCCCAAGGTGGTCCTGCCCTGCAACGGGGACCGGGTCTTCGGGATGGCCCAGGACACCGAGATGGCCTTCGCCTTCCCGGCCGAGCGCGCCGACGAGATCGTCGCCGGTCTCGAGGCGACCCATCGGGGCGGGGTGCGGTTCCCCATACCGGTGGCCATGCGTTCGACGGTGTCGATGCCGCCCAAGTACCAGGATCTGCTGGCGTCCCTCGGCGACGCCCCCACCCCGGACTGACCGGCGCAGCATCCCCGGGCTGGGCTGGTGGGCCGACCGCTTCGACGATTCAGGGCTGGTGGGCCGACCGCTTCGACGATTCAGGCCGGGTGGTCCCGGTGGATGGACAACAGTTTGGTGAGCAGCCGGTTGAGCCGGAGACGCTCGGCGGGGTCGAGGGCGGCGAGCAGCTCCTCCTGGGCGGCGTCGGCGTGCTCCTGGATCTGCTCGAGATAGCTCCGGCCTGACGCGGTGAGGGTGACGACGTTGCGGCGGCGGTCGGCCGGGTCGGGCTGGCGGTCCACGTGACGGCCGGTCTCGAGACGGGTGACCACCCCGCTGATCTCGTTGCGGTCGACACCGAGGCGCCGCCCGAGGTCAGCCTGGCTCAACGCCCCGTACTCCTCGAGGGCGGCGAGCACGGCGAAGTCGGATCGGGTGCGTAGCGGCATGTGACGTGCCGTGATTCGAGCGCCGATCACCGAGACCTTGTTGGCCTGCCAGCTCGCCAGTCGCCTGAGACGGGCCGGAGGCTGCCACCCGTCGCCACCGCTCGGCTGGTCCATGGTGCACCGATCCTAACCGTTGGGGCCAGCAACGAACTCGTAACCCGCGGGCGGCCCAACGTTGTCCCTGGATCGTTGAGAATCCCAACGTTTGGTTGGGCCGGCCCGCCGCCGGTGGTCACGGGGCGCCGGCGGTCACGGGGGCGCCGGCGGTCACGGGACCCCGGCGGTCACGGGGGCCCCGGCTGACACCGGGCCCGGCTGGCGCACCCAGCCGTACCAGCGCACCCAGCGGGGGTTCACCTCGAAAGCGATGCGCGAGAAGTCCCCGTCGGTGAACCACTGGGCCTGGTGGCGGCAGGGAACCGCCGGGAACGACAGCTCGATCAGGGTTTCCCCCACCCGCAGCAGGGTGCCGGGTCGCAGCTGCGACCAGTCCAGCCCGGCCAGGGTGAGGTTCTCCCCGGCGCAGCCCGGCCCGATGGGGTGACCGAGGCCGGCCAGCTCGTCGATCACCTCGGCCGACCACAGGCAGACGGCCTGGAAGGGCCGACCGTGGTGCTTGCGGTCGCGCTGGCGGTCACCGGAGAGCCCTTCGTGGGCGACGGTCGCCTCGGCCACCGCGGCTTTGGGGACACCGCCGTCGGAGACGTTGATCCGGGCCACGCGGCCCTCCGATCCCGAGGCCCCGGGCGACCCCGGCGCCAGTTGGGCCAGGGCGCGGGCCACATCCCAGAAGTGGTGGCTGAGGTCGTGGACGTCGTGGATCAGGTAGGCCTCGGCCCCCACCGTCGTCCCTTCGAGGGTCCCCACGTTGGACCAAGCGGCGTCGGCCCGTCGGGCCAGGACGGCCAGGGCCGAACCCTCCCGGGTCAGGTCGGCGAGGGTGGCAGCCAGGTCGATCTCGGCCCAGTTGTCCGCAGTGGCGTCACCAATATCGAGGTCCTCGGTCACGACGGCGCCGTCCACCTCGAGGATCTGCTCCACCGAGGTGCGGATGAGGGCCGCCGCCAGGGCGCTGTGCAGGCCGTACTCGAGCACCGACCACACCGCCGGTGCCGGTCGACGGTTGAGTGCTGCTGGGTCGACGCCGGCAGTGGCGTGGGCCCACCACCAGCCGAGGCTGTCGAACAGGTCGGCGGCGTCCCGCCGGCGCCACCTCCGGGAGTCGAACCCGCACTCTCCGCAGATCTCCGCTTCGTTGGCTGTCACCCCAACAGTCTCGTGCCCCCGGGTGCCCCGGGCCAACTGCTTTCCCGGCCCGACCCGGCCCACCGACCCCGTGCGCGTGGCGATCGTTACGATTCCGTCTTCTGGCAAAGCGGGAATTCGGGACCTTTGGCCCTAAGGCCGCAAGCCTGGCGGCCGAGATACTGCAGACACGTGCACGGACCAGCCGGGCGGGAGACCCGAATACATGAAGGCGATCACCGCGGCGGAAAATCTGATGCTCCACGCTGAGCGAGGCATGGATCTGGCGTCGCTGTTCGAGGACGCCGTCACTGGTATGGCCATCGTGGGGCTCCACGGCCGCTTCGAGGCGGTGAACCCGGCCCTCTGCCGGCTCCTCGGCTACCCCGCCGACGAGTTGGTCGGTCGCAGCACGGTCGAGGTGACCCACCCCGAAGACCGCCCCCGCTCGCAGGCCGTGTTCGCCCGCCTGCTGTCAGGCCGGGCCAAGACCGACCAGGCCCACAAGCGTTACGTGCGCTCCGACGGCTCGTTCGTCACCGTGGTGCGGACCACCACCGTGCTGCGCGACGCCAAAGGCGGCCCCACCGCGCTGTTCACCCAGATCGTCGACGTCACCGCCCTGGCCGAGATGCAGGAGATCGTTTCGGGCTCCGAGCAGCGCTTCCGCAAACTGGTGACCCACGCCTCGGACGTGATCCTGCTCTTAGACCGGGCGGGCCGCATCCGTTACGCCTCGGCGGCGGCGGAGCGGGTGCTCGGCTACCCCCCCGAAAGACTGGAGGGCCACGACGCCCTCGGTTTCATCCACGCCGACGACCATGACCGGGCCCGCAGCTTCTTCGCCCGCCAGACCGCCGCCACCGGCCCGGACACCCAGTTCGGCTACCGGATACGCCACCGCGACGGCACCTGGCGGGAGTTCGAAGTGGTCGGCACGAGCCTCTTCGACGACCCGACCATCTCGGCTCTGGTGCTCAACCTGCGCGACGTCACCGAGCAGGCCGAGTACCAGCGCCGCCTGGAAGTGGGGGAACGGCGCTTCCGTACCCTGGTGGCCAACTCGTGGGACATCATCTCCCTGCACGACGCCGCGGGGCGCTACGTGTTCTGCAGCCCGGCCGCCAGCCAGCTCGGCTACCAGCCGGAAGAGCTCATCGGCACCAGCCCGACCGAGATCATCCACCCCGAGGACCGCCCGCTCGTCGCCGAGGCCTTCGGGGCCATGATCGCCGGCGGGTCGGAGTCGCTCACCATCGAGTACCGGGTGCGCCACCGCGACGGCCGGTGGCGGTGGCTGGAGTCCATCGGCGAGAGCCGACTCGATGATCCGGCGGTGGCGTCGATCGTGGTGACCAGCCGCGACGTCACCCAGCGACGCCTGCGGGTGCGCCAACAGCAGGCCGTCGCCGAGCTCGGCCAGGCCGCCCTGCGGGGCGGCCCGGTCGCCGAGCTGCTCGATCGGATACCGGCCACGGTGACCGAGGCCCTGGCCGTCCCGGGGTGCCTGCTGGTCCGGTTCGAACTCGACGGGACCCGCACCGTGGTGGCGTCGAGCGACGTGGACGAGCGGCTCTTCGGCGAATGCGCCCGCCGGCTGTGCAACGAGGCCCTCGAACATCGGGGCCCGGCGGTCTGGAAGCGCGGCGAGGGCCACCCCTCACCGGCCGATCCCCGCGACGGGGACTGCGGGGGGGTCGCCGTGCCGGTCACCCCGGCCACCGGAGCGGCCGGCGTGCTGGCCGTCTACAGCAGCGACCCGGACGGTCTCGGGCCCAACGACATCGCCTTCCTCGAGACGGTGGCCAGCATCGTGGCCGCCGCCCTCACCCGCCACGGTGTGGAGGAGGAGCTGCGCCGCCAAGCCGTCCACGACCGTCTCACCGAGCTGCCCAACCGGGCCCTGCTCATGGACCGCCTGAGCACGGCCCTGTCACGCCTCAGCCGCCGCCATGGGCAGGTAGCCGTGCTGTTCGTCGACCTGGACAATTTCAAGCTCATCAACGACAGCCTGGGCCACTCCCTCGGCGACTCGGTCGTGGCTTCCGTCGCCCGGCGCCTGCGCGCCGCGGTCCGCCTCCCCGACACCGTGGCCCGCTTCGGGGGGGACGAGTTCGTGATCGTGAGCGAGAGCGACGACCCCGCCGCGGTGCGGGACCTGGCCGACCGGATCCGCCGGGTCGTCTCGGCTCCGCTGGTCGTGGCCCAACGGAGCATCACGGTGACGGCGAGCATCGGCTACGCCTCGACCACCGACGCCGACACCTCGCCTGACAGCCTGCTGGCCGACGCCGACATGGCCATGTACGAGGCCAAGCGGGCCGGGAAGAACGCCGTGGCCCAGTTCGCCCCTGAGCTGCGCCGCCGCACCACCGACCACCTGGACGCCGTCTCGGGCATCCGCCGGGGCATAGAGGCCGGCGAGTTCCGGCTCTTCTACCAGCCCATATACGACCTCACCTCGGTCACCCCGATGGCCCACGAGGCCCTTCTGCGCTGGGAGCGCCCGACATCGGGATTGGTACTGCCGGGGCAGTTCATCGGCTACGCCGAGAGCTCCGACCTGATCCTCCCCCTCGGGCGCTGGGTGCTGCGCACCGCTTGCGCCCAGTCGGCCGAATGGAGCCGCCAGGGGCGCCCGGCCAAGGTCACCATCAACGTGTCGGCCCGGCAGCTGACCGGCTCCGACATCGCCGGCGAGGTGGCCGCGGCGATCGCCGACAGCGGGGCCCGGGCCGGCGACATCTACCTGGAGGTCACCGAGAGCGCCCTGATCACCGATCTCGACGCCGCCCGGGCCGCCCTCGAGGCGCTGCGGGCCCTCGGCGTGCACCTGGGCCTCGACGACTTCGGGACGGGCTGGTCCTCACTTTCGCAGTTGGCCCACCTGCCGTTCGACTTCGTCAAGATCGACCGCTGCTTCGTCCGGGACCTCGAGACTGTGGAGCGCACCGCGGCCCTGCTCGAGAGCATGGTCGGCCTGTGCTTCACCCTCGGCCTGGATGTGATCGTCGAGGGGGTCGAGACGGCCGCCCAACTGGCCCACGTCGAGTCGCTCGACGTCCGACTGGTCCAGGGCTTCCTCCTCGGCCGGCCGGCGCCCCCCGACCAGGTCAACCAGCCCACCCGTCCCGACCCGGCCGGCTGAGCCCCGCCGGCCCCCCGCTTTCCCCCGTCGCCGGACCCTCCCCTTTTTCCCATATTCGCCGGCGTGATGGGGCCGAGCGAGGAACTCTGAGCCCACCGTCGCCGGCCTTGCGCGACCGTGTCGAACTGCCTGGTTGACTAGTTGCCTGACAAGTGCTAGACACGAATAGGAGATCAGCGCGCCGCTCCAGACTCGGGCGGCCATCGAGGGGAGGAACCGTCAACGCTTCGGGTAGGGGCCGAACCGAACCCTCGTTCAAAGCGGTGGACAAGGGTGTGTCCGTCGCCACGCAGATCGCCAACCAGCTGGTCTCGGCCATCCGGGCCGGCGAGCTGGCCGTAGGGGAGCGCCTGCCGAGCGAGTCCGAGCTGGCCGCCCAGTTCGGTGTGAGTCGGGCTTCGGTGCGGGAGGCGTTGAGCTCACTGCAGTTCAGCGGCTACGTCGAGACGGCGCGGGGCTCGGGAACGGTCGTCATCTCGACCACCGCCATCGGCCAGAGCCCCATCGTCGACGCCGGGATCCGCCGTCCCTCCGATCTGATCGACGTGATCGAGGCCCGACTCCTCGTCGAACCGGAAGTGATCCGCCAGGGGGCCATGGACCCCCTGCCGGCCACCCTGCGCTCGGCGGAGCGGATGCTCGAAGGCATGCAGGTCTCTCTGGCTGACGAACGCCACGATCACAGCAGCGATCTCGGGCTGCACCGGGCCCTGATCCGCGCCTGCCGCAATTCCGTCCTGGTCGAGACCGCCGACCGGCTGATCTCCCAGACCGAGGGCCGGCTGTGGCGGGAGGTGCGCGATCACGCCTGGGCCGAGACCGAACTCCCCAAGCTCTGGCTCACCCATCACATCGCCATGGCCGACGCCGTGATGAACCGCGACCCTGAGACCGCGGCCGAAGTCAGCAGGGAACATCTCAAGTCGGTCCTGGCCAATGCCGGCCAGTCCATGCGCCTGACCAAGCCAGACCAGAGGCGCATCGAAGCGCTCCTGGCCGACCCATCGCCGCGAAGAGAGTTCAATTGACCCAGACCAGATTCAGCTATTTCAACGGCTTGCGCTGCAGCGCCTGCGACGAGACCTACGACCCCGACGCCGTCCAGGGTCTCTGCCGGTGCGGCGCCCCGCTGCTGGCGGGCTACGACCTGGCGGCGCTGGCCGCCGACGCCCCGGGACCCGACCTCATCGCCGGACGGTCCCCGGACCTGTGGCGCTACCACGAGGTGCTCCCGGTGCGGTCCCCCGATCACATGGTGTCCCTCGGTGAGGGCATGACCCCGCTGATCCCCCTCGACCGGCTGGGCTCGGAACTCGGTCTCAACCGGGTGACCATGAAGGACGAGGGCCTACTGCCCACCGCTTCGTTCAAAGCCCGCGGCGCGGCGGTGGGCGTATCGCGGGCCAAGGAGCTCGGGGTCCGGCGCATCTGCATGCCGACCAACGGCAACGCCGGGGCCGCCTGGGCGACCTACGCCGCCCGGGCCGGCATCACCGCGGCGGTGGCGATGCCCGTCGACGCGCCATTGGTGACCAGAGCCGAGTGTGACATCACCGGTGCGGAACTTTTTCTCATGGACGGGCTGATCGGTGATGCCGGCGCCGCCCTCCGGCCCCTCCTGGCCCCGGGCGAGAACGCCTACTTCGACGTGTCCACCCTGAAGGAGCCCTACCGCCTCGAGGGCAAGAAGACCATGGGTTTGGAGCTGGCCGAGCAGTTCGGGTGGAGCTTCCCCGATGTGATCCTCTACCCCACCGGCGGAGGAGTCGGCCTGATCGGCATGCACAAGGCCTTCTCCGAGCTGGTCGAGCTCGGATGGGTGAAAGGTCGTCTGCCCCGCCTCGTGGCCGTGCAGGCCGAGGGTTGCGCGCCCATCGTCAAAGCCTTCGAGGCCGGCCTCGACCGCGCCGAGCCGTGGCCCGACGCCCATACGGTCGCTTTCGGGATCACCGTTCCCAACCCCCTGGGCGGGGCTTTGATCCTGCGGGCCCTGGCCGAATCGGGCGGCACCGCGGTGGCGGTGAGCGACGATGACCTCGTGGTGGCCCAGCGACGGCTCGCGCACATCGAGGGCTGCTTCGTCTGTCCCGAAGGGGCGGCCGCCGTCCACGCTCTGGGTGTACTCCAGAAGTCCGGATGGATCGGCGAGGACGAGAGCGTCGTGATACTGAACACCGGGAGCGGCATCAAATACTCCGATCAGGTGAAAGTGAACGCCCCCGTCCTGTCGATCGGTGACGTCGTCACATCAGACATGGTCGCAGGACCCGAGACCGGCGGAGCGCCCCGTGCCTGACCGTCGTGGGTCCAGGCGTTCGCGTCCCGGCAGATGTCCTGCACGCAACCGGCCCGAGACTCGGTTGACCGGTTCATATCCCAGCTAAGCGCTCGGCCCCCCGAGCTATCCGTCATCACCAGCATCATTCAGAAGGGACGTCACCCGTGGTTCATCTCACCTCGCCGGCAGCGGCAGATTCGACCGGCCCCAAGCGGCGGGGGCACAAAGCTCAGCTCGTAGCCGCCTCGATGGCCGTCCTCGTCGCGGCCGGCTGCAGCTCGTCGGGCTCCGGTTCCAAGGGGGCGACGGCGACGACCGCGGCGGCGGGCGCGTCGAGCTCCCCGACCAGCGCCGCGGCGGCGCCCGGCCCGGCCACCTTGACGGTGGACCAGGCCAACTCCCCGGCCACCCTCGACCCGGGTCTGCAGTACGACACCGACAGCTATGTGGTCTACCGGAACATCTTCGATCAGCTGGTCCGCCGCGATCAGAAGACGCTGAAGATCGTTCCCTGGGTGGCGTCGTCGTGGACCAACCCGACGCCCACCACCTGGGTCTTCCAGATCCGTCCCGGCATCACCTTCACCAACGGCACCCCGCTGACCGGCAACGACGTCGCCTTCAGCATCAACCGGATCCTCGACAAGACCCTCAACAGCCCGCAGTACGCCAACTTCAGCGTCATCACCGGCGCGACGGGCACGACGAGCAGCGTCACCATCACCACCAGCAACGCGTCGCCCACCCTCCTTTCCTACCTGACCACGCTGAGCATCGTCCCGCAGCAGTACGTGACCCAGGTCGGCAACCAGCAGTTCGACCTGCACCCCATCGGCTCGGGCCCCTACGAGCTGTCCAGCTGGGTCCAGGGAAGCCAGGTGACCCTGAAAGCCAACCCCACCTACTGGGGTGGCGCACCGCCCTACCAGACGGTGGACTTCCGGACCGTGCCCACCGCCGCCACCCGCGTCGCCGACGTGGAGTCTGGGGCGGCCGACATCGCCCTCGAGCTGACCCCGGACAACGCCACCCAGCTCAAGGGCAACAGCAGCTCCCAGGTCATCGCCCAGCCCACAGAGCGGGTGGCCTACCTCGGCCTCAACGTCCTCGGGTCCACACCGACCAGCTCGCTCGACGTACGCAAGGCCATCGCCTACGGCATCGACTACCAGGGTCTGATCAGCAGCCTCGAGCAGGGCTACGCCCAGCCCGTCAAGGAGGTGCTGTCCCCCAACGTGTTCGGCTACGACGCCAGCCTGTCGGGCTACACCTACGACCCGACCAAGGCCAAGCAGTTCCTGGCGCAAAGCGGCCTGGGTCACCCCACCCTGGTGTTCGCCACCTCACCCGCCTACCCGTCGTCGCTGGTCCAGGCCATCCAGGCCGAGTTGCAGGCGGTCGGCTTCACCGTGACCATCTCCACCACCGATCAGGCGACCTACCTGAAGAAGGTGCAGAGCCCGGCGCACGACTGGGGCAGCATCCGCTACGGCATCTGGTCCTGCTCTTGCCTCGACGCCGACGGTGTCATCTACCCGCTGTTCCACACCGGGTCGATCTGGAGCAGCTACTCCAACCCGGCGTTCGACACCGCCGTCCAGGCGGCCCGCACCAGTCTGGACAGCACCCAGCGTCTGTCCGACTACGCCACGGCGCTCAACATCCTGCAGCAGGACCTCCCCGGTATCGGACTGTGGCAGTACTACGCCATTGACGGGGCCAACAAGCACATCTCGTGGACGCCCGGACCTCAGGAGACCTTCTTCATCCCCCAGATCAAGTGGGTCGGGTAGACACGGGCAAGCATACGGACACGCCTGACACGGACCTGAGAGGAGGCGTCTGACATGGCCCGCTACATCGCCGGGCGCCTCCTCCAGGCCGTGGTCACCCTGCTCGGGGTCGTCACGATCATTTTCTTCCTCGTGCGGCTCTCGGGTGACCCGGCCCGTTTGCTGGCGCCCCAGAACGCCACGGCCTCCGACATCGCCCGGATCCGTCACCAGCTGGGTCTCGACACGTCGCTGTGGAGCCAGTACGTGCATTTCCTCTCCCAGGCGTTGCACGGCAACTTCGGCTACTCGTACGTGCAGGACCAGCCGGCGATGCACATCGTGCTCAGCCGCTTCCCGAACACCGTCGAGTTGGCCGTCGGGGCGCTGGTGGTGGCCCTCGGGATCGGCATACCGGCGGGGATCCTCTCGGCGGTCTACCGGGGTCGCTGGCCCGAGCGGACCCTCATGCCTCTCATCCTGGTCGGCCAGAGCATGCCGGCCTTCTGGAGTGGGATCCTCCTGATCCTGGTGTTCAGCGTCCGGTTCCACCTGTTCCCCTCCTCGGGGCAGGGTGGGCTGCGGGCGCTGGTCCTGCCCGCCATCACCCTCGGTTCACTGTCGCTGGCCACCATCGCCCGCATGGCGAGAGGCTCGTTCCTCGAGCAACTCGACCGGGATTACGTCCGCACGGCGCGGGCCAAGGGCGCCTCCGGGATGAGGGTCATGTTCGGTCACGTGCTGCGCAACGCCCTGCTGCCGGTCCTGACCATCACCGGTCTGGAGGCCGCCAACCTGCTCGGGGGGGCCGTGCTGACCGAGGTGATCTTCGCCTGGCCGGGGGTCGGGCAGCTCACCGTGCAGTCGGTCAACGGCCGGGACTTCCCGGTGGTGCAGGCCGTGGTCCTCCTGGCGGCCATCGTCTACGTGGCGGTCAACCTGCTGGTCGACCTGCTCTACGGGGTGGTCGACCCGCGTCTGCGCCTCGCCGGGACGGCGTCGTGATACCCGCCGAGGTCGCCGCCCCTCTCGGGCCGGCCGAGGTCCCGAGTGTGATCGGCGCCGAGCCGGGGCGGCACTCCTACCGGCGGGTTCTGCGGTGGTGGCCGCTGGCCGTGCTGGCCGTCGCCGCTTTCGCCGCGGCGTTCCCCTTCGTCCTCGCCCCCAACCTCCCCGACGCCACCGACCTGGTGGGCCGCCTCAAGGGACCGGGCACCACCGTGCACGGCACGAGCTACCTGCTCGGCACCGACTCCCTCGGGCGTGACGTGCTCAGCCGGGTCATCTGGGGTACCCGCATATCGATGACGGTGGCGGTGATCGCGGTCGTCGCCGGCGGCGTGGTCGGCAGCCTGTTGGGTATCCTCGCCGGCTCCCGCCGCAAGGTCCTCGGCGGGGTCATCATGCGTTTCGCCGACATGGTCCTGTCCATACCGTTCTTCCTCCTCGCCATCCTGGTGGTGGCCATACTCGGCCCCAGCCTGGTCAACACGGTGATCGTGCTGGCCACGGTGCGCTGGCCGAGGTACGCCCGGGTGGCTTTCGGCCAGACCCTCGAGGCCCACAGCCGCGAGTTCGTCAAAGCCTCGGTGGCCGTCGGGGTGGGCCCGTGGCGGCTGTTCCGGCGCCACATCCTGCCCGAGGTGCTCCCCTCCCTGATCGTGGTGGCCACCCTCGAGGTGGGCCTCATGATCATCTACGAGGCGGCCCTGTCGTTCATCGGTCTGGGCGCCCAGCCCCCGACCCCGAGCTGGGGCGCCATGCTGTCGGAGGGCCAGGAGTACGTGTCCACGGCCTGGTGGATCGCCACCTTCCCGGGCCTGGCCCTGTTCGTCATAGTCGTCTCGGTCAACCGCCTCGGCGACCTGCTCAGGGACCGGCTCGACCCCCGCCAGAGGAGCCCCCGTTGAACACCCGCAGCACCCCTTTCCCCGATCTGGGCGCCGAGTTGGCCACCAAGCGGGTGGTGGTGACCGGTGCCGTCGGGGTGATCGGGGGATGGATCGCCGACGCCTTCGCCGGCTGCGGCAGCCGGCTGCTGCTCTGCGACGCCCGCCACGACCGACTGGCGGCCCTCGTCGAGTCGGGACGCTGGGGCGACGCCTCACAGGTCGAAGTCCACGGCTGTGACCTCACCGACACGGCATCGCTGTCGGGTCTGGTGGACCGCATCGGCGACACCTTCGGCGCCCCCGACATAGTGGTCAACAACGCCGGCATCTACCCCCACGGACCCCTCCTCGACCTGGCCACCGAGGACTGGCAGGAGGTGCTCGACGTCAATCTCACCGCCCCGTTCGTGATCACCCGCGACACCGCCCGCCTCATGATCAGCGAGGGCGCGGAGGGGTCCATCGTCAACATCGCCTCGGGGGCGGCGGTCACCGTCGCCCCCGGCGGGGTGGCCTACTCGGTCTCCAAAGCGGCTCTGGCCATGTTCACCAGGGGGGCGGCCCTGGAGCTGGCCCCCCACCGGATTCGGGTCAACGCAGTGGGGCCGGGCTTCGCCCCCGGCAGCGAGGTCAGCGAGCTCGACGACGCCTACATCGAGCGGATGCTGAGCCGCATTCCTCTGGGCCGGACCTCGGGCCCCGGCGATGCCGCGTCCATGGTCCTCTACCTGGCCTCGAGCGCCGCCTCGTTCATAACCGGCGCCCTGTTCCACGTCGACGGGGGCCGGGTGGCCGGGGCCGGGCTGTGACCTCCGAGGCCCGACCCGGCGGTCCCGGCGGTCCCGACGCCCGACCCGGCGGTCCCGGCGGTCCCGACGCCCGACCCGGCGGTCCCGACGCCCGACCCGGCAGTCCCGACGCCCGACCCGGCGGTCCCGACGGGGTGCCCCCCGCCTACGAGTGGCCGGCGGGCAAGTCGGCGGCGGCCGTGGTGAGCGTCGACTTCGACGGGCCGACCCCCTATCTGTGGACCTCGCGCCACAGCCCGAAGCAGCTCATGGGCGAACTCGAGCAACGAAGGTTCGGTCCCCGCCAGGGGGTGTGGCGGATCCTGGCCCTGCTGGAGCGGCTCCAGATCCCCGCTACGTTCTACGTCCCCGGAGCCATCGCCGAGGCCCACCCCGCGGCGGTGCGGGCCATCCTCGCCGCCGGCCACGAGGTCGGCATGCACGGCTACCTGCACGAGCGCCTCGACGACCTGGACCCCGACGAGGTCGGCGACATCCTGGACCGTTCGCTGCAGGCCCTGGCCGCCGCCGGCGCCGCCCCGCCGTTCGGCTACCGCTCCCCGTCGTGGGAGATGACCCGGGGGGCCTGGGACAAGCTCCGCACGGCCGGCGTCGCCTACGACAGCTCCCTGATGGGCCACGACCACCCCTACTGGCTCGACGGCCTCATCGAGGTCCCGGTCCAGTGGCAGCTCGACGACGCCATCTTCTACCGGTACGTGCACGGCTCCACCCGGGCGCCGGTACCGGCGTCGGTGGTCATGGACGACTGGGCCCGGGAGGTCGACGCCCTCGGCCGGTTCGGAGGTCTGGCCATGCTCACCGTGCATCCGTGGCTGTCGGGACGGGCGGGCCGGCTGGTGGCCTTCGAGGAGATGCTGCGCCGGGCCGGTGAGCACGACGGAATCTGGTGGACCACGGCGGCCGAGGTGGCCGACCACCACCGGGTCCGCTACCAGGAGAGCCACGGCTCGGGGACGACCGAACTGTGAGCCGGGCGGTGAACCGACCCGTGAGCGACGGTGTGACCGACGACCGGGTGCTGGCCGGCCAGGACCCGGTGCTGGCCGTCGAGGACCCGGTGCTGGCCGTCGAGGACCTCTCGGTGTGCTTCGACGCCGGGCGGCAACTGAAGGCGCTGTCACAGGTGTCGGTGACCGTCGGGCGGGCCGAGATCGTCGGGGTCGTGGGCGAGAGCGGCTGCGGCAAGAGCCTGACGGCCCTGTCGGTGATGGGGCTGCTCCCCCGCAACGCCACCGTGACCGGCGGCCGGGTGGTCCTCGAGGGCGTCGATCTCGGCTCGCTGAGCGAGCGCCAACGGCGCGACCTGAGGGGCCGGCGGATGTCCATGGTCTTCCAGGAGCCGATGGTCGCCCTCAACCCGCTGATGCGGGCCGGCCGCCAGGTCACCGAGGTCCTGTCGGTGCATTCGCTGCTCAGCCGCCCGGCCCGCAAGGAGCGGACCCTGGCCCTCTTCCGGGAGGTGGGGCTGGCCGATCCCGAAGCCCGCTACCGGCAGTACCCCCACCAACTGTCGGGGGGGATGCGCCAACGGGTGATGATCGCCATGGCCCTGGCCGCCGAGCCGTCGCTGCTCATCGCCGACGAGCCGACCACCGCCCTCGACCCGACGGTGCAGAGCCAGATCCTGCAGATCTTCCTCGACATCAGGGAACGGCTCGGCACCTCGGTCCTGCTGGTCACCCACGACATGGGCGTCATCGCCGAGGTCGCCGACCGGGTCACGGTGATGTACGCCGGCCGGGTCGTCGAGTCGGCGCCGGTGTCGGAGCTCTTCCATCGGCCGGCCCACCCCTACACGGCGGGGCTCCTGGCCAGCATCCCGGCCCGCAATGCCGACCGGGGGCCGGCCGAGGACCTGCCGACCATTCCCGGGCGGGTACCGGCGCTGGGTGAGATCACCGCCGGCTGCCCGTTCGCCCCGCGCTGCGAGCGGGCCCAGCCGCGCTGCCGGCAGGAGGAACCAGGCCTGCTCGACGCCGGCCCGGCCCATCTGGCGGCCTGCTGGTTCCCGTTGGAGCAGGACGGCCTCCCGGCGCCGGCGGGGAGCGAGACATGACCTCGTCCCCTCCGCCGGAGCTGTCGCCTTCGCCGCCGGCCGGCGCCCGCGCCGAGGTCCTCGTCGAGTGCACCGACGTGGTCAAGACCTACCAGACGTCGGCCTCGCTGCTCGGCCGGCGGTCCATGCGGGCGGTGGACGGGGTGTCGTTCACCGTCACCGCCGGATCGGTCATGGGCCTGGTCGGCGAGACCGGTTCGGGCAAGTCCACCACCGGACGCCTGGTGCTCGGGCTCGAGCGGCCCACCTCCGGACGGGTGGTCTTCGCCGGCCAGGACCTGGCCTCCATGTCGGGCGGGGACCTGCGCCGGTTGAGACGGCAGATGCAGCCCGTCGCCCAGGACCCCTACTCGGCGCTCAACGGGCGCATGCGGGTGTCAGAGATACTCGCCGAGCCGTTCATCGTCCACCGGACCGTCCCCAAAACCCAGATCCGGCGTCACACCGAGGAACTGGTGGACCTGGTGGGCCTGCCCGCCGACAGCCTCGACCGCTACCCCCACGAGTTCTCCGGCGGCCAGCGGCAGCGGATCGTGATCGCCCGGGCCATCGCCCTGCAACCCCGCCTCATCGTCTGCGACGAGCCCCTGTCGGCTCTCGACGTGTCGGTCCAGTCGCAGATCATCAACCTGCTGCGGCGCCTGCAGGCGGAGTTCTCGCTCACCTACCTGTTCATCTCCCACGACCTGGGCATCGTCCGGCTGCTCTGCGACACAGTGGCGGTCATGTACCTGGGGCAGCTGATGGAACTGGCCAGCCGCGACGCCCTCTTCGACGCCCCCGCCCACCCCTACACCCGGGCCCTGCTGGCGTCGGTACCGGTGAGCGACCCGCTGGAGCGGCGCAGCCGGGAGCGGCGCCCCATCGGCGGGGAGGCCGAACGCGACCTCACCGCCGCGCCGGGCTGCCCCTTCCAGGCCCGCTGCCCCCTGGCCGAGGAGCAGTGCCGGCAGCGGCGACCGGAGTGGCGTCAGATCGAGCCGGGCCACTTCGTGGCCTGCCACCTGGCCGGACCCGGACGCCCGGCGGCGTGACCGACCGCATCGAGGTCGACGGGCTGGAGGGTACGGCTACCATCGCCCGGGACGGCCACGGGATCCCCCACATCCGGGCCGCCGCGACCGCCGACGCCTGGTTCGCCATGGGCTTCGCCAGCGCCCAGGACCGGCTTTTCCAGATGGACTACGACCGGCGTCGGGCCACCGGCCGCTGGGCCGAGATCGCCGGCCAGCGGGCCCTCCCGGCCGACGTGCTGGCCCGCCGGCTGTCCCTGACGGCCGCGGCGCGCGCCGACCTCGAGGCCATGTCGGACGAGGTCCGGGCGGCTTTCGAGCACTACGCGGCCGGCGTCAACGCCGTCATCGCCTCGGGGACGGTACCGCTCGAGTGCTCGGTGCTCGGCTACCAGCCCGAACCGTGGGAGCCCTGGCACTCGGTGGCCGCGTTCAAGGTGCGCCACGTGCTCATGGGCCTGTGGCAGCACAAACTGGCCCAGGCCATGATCCTGGCCCGCAGCGGCCGTGACGCCCTGCGGCGCCTCGACACCCGGGTGCCGCTCGGCGCCGCCCTCACGGCGCCGTCCGGGGCGCGCCTGAGGCGTCTAGTGGCCGAAGCGGCCGAGGAGATATCCGCCGTCGAGCCGTATCTGGGCTTCCTCGCCGAGACCGAGCCTGGATCCAACGCCTGGGCCGTCGCCGGGCACCGCACCGCCCACGGTGCGGCGGTGATCTGCAACGACTCCCACCGAGCCCTCGACACCCCGAACGTGTACTGGCAGTGCCACGTCACCTGCGACGCGTTCGATGTGATCGGGGCCACCTTCCCCGGCCTCCCGGGCTTCCCCCACTTCGGTCACAACGGCCGCGTGGCGTGGGCCATCACCCACGCCACCGCCGACACCCAGGACCTCTACGTCGAATGGTTCGACCCCGCTCAACCCGGTCGCTACCGGACCCCCGACGGCTGGGAGTCGGCCGAGCACCGCTCGGAGTCGATATCGGTGCGGGAGGCGGCGCCGGTCGACATCGACGTGTGGCGGACCCGTCACGGGCCAGTCGTGCACGGCGATCCCCGGCAGGGCCTGGCCCTGGCCCTGAGGTACACGGCCACCGACGGGCCGGGACGGGGCTTCGAGGCGCTGCCGGCCATGCTCGCCGCCCGGGGGGTCTCGGAGCTGATCGAGGCCCAGCGCGACTGGGTGGACCCGGTCAACAATCTCCTGGCCGCCGACGTCGAGGGGCGGATCGCCTACCAGACCCGGGGGCGGCTGCCGGTCCGTTCGTCACCGGCCCATCGCCGTCTCCCGGTTCCGGGCTGGACGGGGACCGACGAGTGGACGGCGACGGTGCCCTTCGAGCAGATGCCGCGGGTCGTGGACCCCGACGTCGGCTACCTGCTCACGGCCAACAACGTGATCTGCGACGGCGACGAGCCCTACATCTCCTACAGCTTCGCCGACCCGTTCCGGGCCGAGCGCATCCGCCAGCGGCTGGCCCGCCCCGGCCGGCTGGACCGCCACGACCTCGCCGACCTGCAGGGGGACGTGACGTCGGTTGCCGCGACCTGGACGGCGGCCACCTTGGCCGGCCACGAGCCGTTCCCCGCCGATGATCCCGCCGAAACGGCCCGGACCATGCTGGCGGGCTGGAACGGCGAGCTGCGCCGGGAATCCCCCGAGGCGCTGCTGTACGGCTGCTTCCGGCGGGTCCTCGTCGAGCAGCTGTACCGCCCGGCGGTCGGGCCGGCCACCTGGGAGTGGATGCTCTCCGAGGCCGTCCCGGCGACGGGAGTGGTGATCCGCAGGTCGTCGGGGCGGGAGCTGTGGGAGTACCTCGGCGGCCCGACCCCGCCGGAGGGGACCGCTACGCCGGAGGGGGCGGCCCGACCCGAGGGGGCGGAGCCGGGCGGAGGCGGCGGTGACATGCCGGAGGGGGCGGCGCCGGGCGGAGGCGGGGGTGACATGCCGGAGGAGGCGGAGCCGGGCGGAGCCGGGGGCGACATCCCCGAGGTCCTACGGGCGGCCCTGCGCGAGGCGTGGGCCGACGCCTGCGCCATGGCCGGCCCCGATCCCCGGTCGTGGCGGTGGGGGGGCCACCACCGTCTCGTGCCGAGCCATCCGCTCGGCACGCTGGCAATAGCGTGGCCGGTGAAAATGGAGGCTGGTGCAGTGGAGATGGGTGGTGACGGGGACACCGTCCAGGCCGCCTCCTACGGGTGGCGGCGCCGGACGCCGTTCCAGGTCACCGGGCTGTCGGTCTACCGCCAGGTGGTCGACCTGGCCGAGCCGGCGGCCGCCGAGTGGATCATTCCCGGTGGCGCCTCGGGCGACCCCCGCAGCCCCCACTTCGCCGATCAGCTCGGACCCTGGGCCGACCACGGACGCATCGCCATGCTCTACCGGCCCGAAGACGTGAACGCCGCCACCCGCGCCACCACGGTGCTGGTCGCCCGGGGACTCCCCAGCCCCGACGATGAGGAGGGACACGGACAAAGATGAGAGCTCTTCTGCTCAGCAACTCGACCAACGCCGGGTCGGAGACGCTCGGACACGCCCGGGAGGCGGTGGGGGCGACGCTGGGAGGCGCCGACCGGCTGGTGTTCGTTCCCTACGCGCTGCACGACTGGGACGCCTACACCGACCACGTCGGGCGCGCCCTGGCCGACGTCTGCCAGGTGACCGGCGTGCACCGGATGAGCCGCGACGAGTGGGAGCGGGCCCCGGCCATCTACGTCGGCGGCGGCAACACCTTTCGGCTCCTCGACCGGCTGCAGCGGGAGGGCCTGGTGGAGGTGATCCGCCGCCTGGTGGGCGAGGGGGTGCCGTACATGGGCGCCAGTGCCGGAAGCGTGATCGCCGGGCCGAGCATCCGCACCACCAACGACATGCCCATCGTCGAGCCGGCGTCCCTGCAGGCTCTAGGGTTCCTCGGTTTCCACCTGAACTGCCACTACCCGGATCCGCCCAGCGGGCCGCGGGTGTTCATGGGAGAGACCCGCGACGAGCGCCTGGCCGAGTTCCTGGAGGAGAACGACTCGGAAGTGGTGTGCCTCAGAGAGGGTGCCTGGCTGGAGGTGGACGGGGACCGGGTGGCTCTTGGCGGCCCCACCGGAGGGAAGCTGTTCCGCAGGGGTGCGCCGATCTCCGCCCTCAACGAGGGTGACACGGCGGCCAGCCGCCAGCGATGGTCGCTGTGACGGCGCTCCCCTGAGCGTGGTCCCCCCGCCGCGTCGGCGGCGCCGCTTTCTCGGCATCGGAGTGTGGCCCCCGATCTGGACCGCCGGCGGGCTCCTAGTGGTCGCCGCCTTGTTCCGATCCTCGCAGAACACCGGCCAGACGACCTTCTCGCTCCTCGCCCGCGGTCCGCTCGGGGCCGGGGCCGGCGCGGTCGGAGCTCTCGGCACCGTGGCCGGGGCGTCGACGGTCCTGGCCGCCGTCGTGCTCGCCGCCCGGCTCACCACCCGCGCCGCCATGGCCGCCGCGGCCGTCGGGTCGCTGCTGCTCGTCGCCGGACTGCTCCTCGCCGGCTCCGCCGGTTCGCTGGTTCAGCTCTACGTCGGCGTGGCCCTGATCGGCCTGTCCGGCGGCCTGACCCCCCCGAGCCTGGCCACGGCCATCGGGGCGGCTCCCGGCGAGGGCCGGGAGAGGCTGCTCGCTCTGTACGCGACGGTGCTCAGCGCCAGCCTGGCCGGCGGCCCGCTGCTCGAGACGGCCATCCTCGACCTGGCCCACCAGAACGTGCGGATGCCCTTTTTCCTTTTCGCCACCTTGCCCCTCGTGGCGGTGGGCCTGGGGATGAGACCCGGGCGGCGACCCGAGCCGGCTCCCACGGCCCCTTCGTCGCCCGCCCCGGCCGGTCCAGTTACCGCCGGGGGACCGGCGGCCGAGGGGGGGCGGGTGGCCGCCGGGGGGCCGGTGGACGTCGAGGGGCCGGTGGACGCGGAGGGGCCGGTGGCGGCAGGGGCCGGTCCAGTTACTGCCGGGGGGCCGGCGGGGGGAGCCCAGCCCCCCGAGGCGGCGTGGCCGGGGATATCCAGCCCCGAGGCCCGGCGCGCCATGACCTGGGCTCTCGATGCCGACGACGGCGCCGCCCTGGTGGCCGGACTGTCAGCCCCGACCTCTCAGGCGCGGCCGCCGGCCGGGGCCCCGCCGGAGGTGCCCCCGCAACCCCGATCGGCCCGGCGGAGACACCCGAGTCCCGGACCGGCGGTGCTGATCGGCACGCCGGGGGGCCGAGTGGCGCTGATCATTCAGCTGCTCTACAGCGTCCCTTTCGCCACCGTCACGGTCTTCGGCGCTCTCCTGGCCCGCAGCGAGTTCGGCCTCGACCCGGCGCACAGCCAGCTGGGTTTCACCAGCTTCTTCGTCATGTCCTTCGCCAGCCGGGTGGTCCTGGTGAGGCGCTCACCCATAGCGTCCAAGCTGGCCGTCTTCGCCGGCTGCATAGTCCTCACCGCCACCGGGCTGGCTCTGCTGGCCTCGGGGGGGCCGACCGCCGCCTTCTTCATAGCCATGGCCCTGCTCGGCCTGCCCCACGGGGCCATCTTTCCCCTGGCGCTGTCGCTCGTCGCGTCCTCCGCCCAACCGGAGCAGCTCGCCGCCGCCAACGCCGGCCTGTTCGCCGTGACCAGTCTGGCCGCCGCCGTCACCCCCGCCGTCCTGGGGGTAATGGCCTCGGCGTTCGGCTACCGGGCCATGGCCGCCTCCGCTCTGGTGCCCGTCGCCGTGTTCAGCATTCTCCTCGCCACCCAGCGCCGGGGGGTCGTGGGCTGACCGACCGTCAGCGCCGGGGCATCGGGGGATAACCGACCGGTCGGCGCCGGGGCGTCAGGGGCTGACCGATTCGGTCGGCGCCGGGCTCGTCGAACTAGCCTGAGGGGATGACCGGAGCCGACCGCGGCCGTCGACGGCTGCCGCCCCTCCGCCCCGGCGAGCTCGACGCCGATCAGCGGGTCGTGTACGACGCCATCACTTCGGGAGCCAGAGCGTCAGGCCCGCGGTATTTTCCGCTCATCGACGACGAAGGGCGCCTCCACGGTCCCTTCGACGCCATGCTGCGCTCACCGCGGGTGGGAGGCTCCCTGCAGGATCTCGGCGCCGCGCTGCGCTACGGCACCGGTCTACCGGCCCGACTGCGCGAGCTGCTCATCCTGGCCGTTGCGGCGGCCGAGGACAGCCCCTTCGAACGCTTCGCCCACGAGGCGGTGGGGCGAGGCGTGGGGCTCAGCGAGGAAGAGCTGGCCGCCGTGCGCGCCGGCACCATCCCGACTTCAGTCGATGCGGTGGAGGACGTGGCCCTGAGGGCCGCCCGGGCCCTCCTCCACACCGGTGACATCGAGGATGACATTTACGGGGAGGCGGTGGAGGCTCTCGGCCCGAAGGGGGTGTTCGAGATCACCACCCTCGTCGGCTACTACCGGACGCTGGCCCTGCAGCTACGGGTCTTCCGGGTGCCGGTACCCGACTCCGACTGAAACTGAGCGGGGGCCCCGGTCAGGCGCCCGACTCCGACTGAGCGGGGGCCCCTGTTAGGCGCCCGGCGGGGGCCCGACGATCTCGGTGACCAGCTCGCCGACGCCGCCCACCCGGCTGAGCAGGCGGTCGCCGGGCTGCAGGTACACCGGCGGGTCCCGGCGGTTGCCGACCCCGGCCGGGGTGCCGGTGAACACCAGATCGCCGGGTAGGAGCGGGCACACCGCCGACAGGCGGGCTACGAGCTGGGGCACCGACCAGATGAGCTGCGAGGTGCGGGCCTGCTGCATCACCTCGCCGTTGACCGAGCACTCGATGGGCAGGTCGTCGCGGTCGTCGAGGTCCTCGGGGTCGACCAGCCACGGGCCGGTGGGGCCGAAACCGGGGAAGGACTTGCCCAGGCTCCACTGCGGTGAGGCCCCGGCGAGCTGCACGTCTCGCGCCGAGAGGTCCTGGCCGACCATCACCCCGGCGACGTGATCCCATCCCCGTTCCTCCTCGACACGCTCGGCGCGACGGCCGACGGCCACGACCAGCTCCACCTCCCAGTCCAGGCGGGGGCTGACGGCGGCCACCCGGCTCACCGGGCCGGCCAGGCAGCTCGGGAACTTGGTGAACACCTGCGGCAGGCCCGACGTGTCGTAGCCCGCCTCGGCGGCGTGGGCCCGGTAGTTGAGACCGATGGCGAAGACCTGGCGGGGCTCGGGAACCGGCGCCCCGAGGCGGTCGGGGGAGGGGGCGCCGTCGCCGTTCGGGGCCAGACCGCGGGCCCACTCCCGGAAGCGGTCCCAGTCGTCGAACAGCGTTCGGGGGTCGGGCCCCCATCGGCCGGCGCTGCTGCGAGCCACGTCGGCGTGGCCCGACTCCCACATCACGATGGCCCGGCCCTCGAGAGTGGCGAGGCGGGGCCCGCTCATACCAGCGTCCTTCCGCCGTCCACGTACAGGACATGGCCGGTGACGAAACGGGCCTGCGAGGAGGAGAGGAACAGGACCGGGCCGGTCACCTCCTCGGGGCTGCCGAGCCGCCCGGCCGGCACCATGCTCTCGAGACGCCCCCGGTTGCCGTCGCGCTCGAGGTAGGCGCGCGTCAGGTCGGTCTCGACGTACCCGGGGGCCACGGCGTTGACGGTGACCCCCCGGCCGGCCCACTCGGCGGCCATCACCCGCATCATCTGGTTGATGGCGCCTTTGCTGGCGGCGTACGGGGCGTGGTCCTTGTGGGCCAGCAGGCCCGACACCGACGAGAAGTACACGATCCGCCCACTGCCCTGCTCGACCATCCTCCGACCGGCTTCCTGGCCGAGCAGCCAGCCGGTGGTGAGGTTGATCTCGATGGTTCGCGCCCATTCGGAGGTGTCGGTGTCGAGCACCGGCTTGCGGGTGTTGATCCCCACGGCGTGGACGCAGACATCGATGCCGCCCCAGCGTTCGACCATGGCGTCGATGGTGGAGCGCACCGCCTCGGGGCGGCTCAGATCGGCGACGGTGGCCACCGCCCGATCTGCGGCGGGCCGGTCGGGGTCCGGCCGGTCGGGGTCGGGCCTGGCGGGGTCGGGACGATCCGGGACGCCAGTGCCGACCGCGGCCCCGGCCCGGGCCGAGCCGGGCCGATCCGGGACGCCAGTGCCGACCGCCGCGGCCGCCCGGTCGGCGTCGGCGTCGACCACCTCCACCAGGGCTCCGGCCCGCAGGAAGGCCGCGGCGCACGCCGCGCCGAGTCCTCCGGCGCCGGCCACGAGCACCCGGGCCCCCCGCAGGCCGAGCCAGTCTTCGGGGTCGGTGAGGGAATCGGTCGTGGACTGCATCATCTCGCTTTCGGTGAGTCGGTTCAGAGGGCGGGGCCGCCCATGCGCCGGGAGATCTCCCGGCTGGCGGCCAACAACGGAGGCAGGAGGCGGTCCACGAGCTGACGGCTGCCGTACTCGGCGCTCGGGACGGCCACGTTCAACGCGGCGGCCACGCTGCCGCCGGCCTGGCGGATGGGTGCGGCTATGGAGCTGAGCCCGGGTATCGCCTCGTCGCGCTGCACCAGGTAGCCGTCCCGCCGGGCCGCCGCGAGCTGGGCCCGGAGGTCGTCGAGGGTCCGCACGGCGCGCGGCCCCCACGTCCCCTCGAAGCTGCGGTCGTCGATGCGGGCGGTCAACTCGGCGTCGCTCATGTGGGCCAGGATCACCTTGCCGATGGAGCTGAACACCGCCGGCACGGTCGAACCGACCCGGATGTCGGCGGCGAGGATGGTGTTGGTGCGGGGGAGCCGGGCGACGAAGAGCACCTGGTCGTGGTAGAGCACCCCCAGATTGACCGTCTCGCCGGTGGTGGCCGCCAGCTCGCGCATGATGGCGGCCGAGGTCTGGACCACGTCGAGGCCCTGCAGGGCGGCGAAGCCCAGGGCCAGGACACCGGTACCGGGCCGGACCTTCCCGTCGACGGTGCGCTCCAGGTAACGCTCCTCCTCCAGGGTCGCCACCAGCCGGAACACCGTCGGCATGGGGATGCCGCTGATGTCCACCAGCTCCTTGACCGCCAGCGCCGGCCTTTCGGCGCTGAAGTAGGACAACAAGCGCAGCCCTTTGGCCAGGGCCTCGACCCGATAGGAGCGCCCGGTGCGGGCCCCGTCGGTCGAAGCCGCCTCGTCGGCCATTGCGGGCATGCTAGCGGCGGCCCGGTCGGCGACCACGGGCGGCTAGGCCCCGATCATGCTGTAGCCGCCGTCGCACATGATGAAGTTGCCGGTCATGTGGGACGCGTCGTCGGTGGCCAGCCACAGCGCCGCCGCGGCCAACTCCTCGGGGGGCGGGACCCGCTGCATCGGGGTCTGGGACAGGACCCTCTCGCGCCGCCCGTTGTTCCAGTCCTCGCGCGTCACCGTCGACTCGGTCTCCATGAACCCCGGGCCGAAAGCGTTGACCCTCACGGTCGGGGCGAAAGCGGCGGCGTAGGACTTGGTCAGACCCAGCATCCCGTACTTGCCGGCGGCGTACTGGGGGGCCCGGGGGCTGCCCCGCACCACGACGGTGGAGCCGATGTTGACGATGCAGCCCCGGCCCCGGTCGAGCATGCGCAGGCCGTGCTCGTGGATCATCAGCATCGTGCCTTTGATGTCCACGGCCAGGACCCGGTCCACGACGGCCTCGTCGATGTCCCGCCACGACATCTGGTCGGTGGCGATGTCACCGACATTGTTGATGAGCACGTCGAGGCCGCCGGTGAGGTCCCAGACCTGCTCGGCCATGGCCCGGATCTCGGCCCAGCTCTTTATGTCGGCCTGCACCACGGCGGCCTGGCGGCCGAGGGCCTCGACCCCCGCCGCCGTCCGGCGGGCTCCCTGCTCCGACGAGTTGTAGTGCACCACCACGTTGGCCCCCTCGGCCGCGGCGCGCAGCGCCAGGGTGGCGCCGAAACCGGTCCCGGCCCCGGTGACCAGCACCCACTTGCCTTCGAAGCGGGGGAACACCTTCTGGGGGAACGACGCCTGGCGGGGCGACTCCTCGATGGTCGTCATCTGCTCCAAATCCTCTCTGATGTCCGTTGGTTGGTCCGGTGCGGGATGGTCACAGCCACTCGTCACCGGTCGGGGCCGGCGTGTCGTGGGCGTCCTCCCAGGCGATCACCGGGTTGCGCAGCACGCCGAGCTTCTCGATCTGCGCCTCGACCACGTCACCGGGCTTCAGGTAGTTGGCGAAGGGATCGGGGGTGCTGGCCGCCACCCCGGCGATGGTCCCGGTGGTGAGCAGGTCGCCGGCCGAGTAGACCTGCGGCGAGTGGTAGGCGACCAGCTGGGGGATCGACACCGACATCCGGCTGGTGTTGGACTTCTGGCGTACCTGGCCGTTGACCCGCAGCTCCATGTCCAGGTCGTGGGGGTCACCGACCTCGTCGGCGGTGACCACATAGGGGCCGAGCGGGCAGAAGGTATCGATGGCCTTGGAGAAGGAGAAGACGCCCGATTCCATCTCCCGGCGCTGGATGTCGCGGGCCGTGACGTCGTTGAAGATGAGGTACCCGCCGATGTGCTCGACGGCCTGCTCGGCCGAGAAGAACTTGCCGGCCTTGCCGATCACGATGGCCATCTCGAGCTCGTAGTCGAGTTCCTCGGTGAGCTTGCCGGGGTAGACGATGGGATCGTCGGGGCCGATGATGGCGTCGACGTTCTGGAAGAAGACGATGCCTTTGTTGACCGGGTGGGACCAGTTGACCCGGGCCAGGTCCTCGTGGTGTTCCCGGAAGTTGCCGGCGGTGTGGAAGAACTTCTTCGGGACGATGGGGGCCCGCAGTCGGGCCTGCGCCAGGGGCACCACCTCGCCGGTCTCACCGACCCGTCCCTCGAGTTCGAACCAGGCCCGCACCGACGGGCAGTCCAGCTCGACGATCTCGCCGTCCTCGAGGCGGCCGACCCGCCCGGCGTCAAAAGTGACCAGTTTCATGACAGTGAAGTTCCTTTCATGGCGGCTGTCAGGGATTGAAGTAGTCCTCGTCGGTCGTGGTGACCTCGAGGAGCAGGGGCGCGGTGGCGTGGCGGAGGGCCGGCACGACGGCGTCGAGGGCCGCGGTCAGTTCGGCCGGCGAGCAAATCTGCTGCGCCGGGCAGCCCAGCCCCCGCGCCAGGTCGGCCACCGCCACTTCGGGGAAGGCGGGCCACGGTCCGCGATGGCCGCGGCCTTCGGCGAGTCGGTCCATGACGGCGTAGCGCCCGTTGGCCAGTACCACGAACAGCACCCCCACGCCGTAGTGGGCGGCGGTCCACAGGGCCTGGATGGCATACAGGGAGGAGCCGTCCCCCACCACCGCCACCACCGGCCGGTCGGGACGGGCCAGGCGCAGCCCCACCGCGGCGGGCAGGGCGAAGCCGAGTCCCCCCATGGCCGCGCTGAGGAAGCCGAGGGGGCGGCGGGCCGGCAGCAGGCGGTGCAGGTCCGGGCGACTCGAAGGGGTCTCCTCGACCACGATGGTGTCGGGATCGATGCGGGCGGCCAGGGCGGCGAACACCTGCCGGGGCCGCAGCCCCCCGCCGGGCCCTACCCCATCGAGGGCGTCGGTGGCGTCGGTGGCGTCGAGGGCGGGCGCGGCGGGCGCCGAGAGCGGAGCGGGAGGCCGGGCCGGGCCCGTTGAGTTCGGGGCGGGGGCCGACAGCGGAGCGGGGGCCGGATCAGGGCGAGGCGGGGCGGAGACCGGCGGGCCGGCGGGGGGCGGGGCGGGGCGGGCCCCGACCGTCTGGGCCAGAGCGGAGCAGATGGCGGCGATAGGGCCGACCAGAGCCAGGTCGACGGGGCTGTGGTGGGCCAGGTCGGGGTCGTCTACGACCATGGCCAGGCGCGTCGCCGGCTCCACCAGCGGTCCGTCCTCGTAGGGGTACTGACGGAAGGCCGGGGCGCCGATGACCACCACCAGGTCGTGGGGAGCGAGGACCCGCCGCAGCCGGTCCCGGCCGGCCGGCAGGTGCCCGGCGAAGAGGGGATGGTCCTGGGGGAAGCCGGCCCTGGCCCCGAAGGCCTCCTGCCACACCGGGGCCCCGAGACGCTCGGCCAGGGCCACCGTGGCCGCCCAGGCGGCCTCGCTGTCGGCATCGGCGCCCACCACCACCGCCGGAGCCGAGGACCCGTCGATCATTTCGGCTAGGCGGCCGACCCCGCCCGGGTCGGCGGCGGCGACGGCGAGGCTGGTACGGGCCGACACCAACGGCCCGGCGGGGGCGTCCCAGTCGTCCATCGGCACGATGACCACGGCCGGACCCCGCCGGCGGCGGGCCTCGTGCCAGGCCCGGTCGACCGCCCCCGGCACATCGCCCGGGCGGACCGGCTGGGTCGACCAGACGGGGTAGTCACCGGCCAGCCCGTCGAGATCCCCGGCGAGGAACGGGCGCTGGGCCAGATGGCGGCGGTCCTGCTGGCCGACGAGCACGACCAGCGGCGCCCGGTTGACGCGGGCGGTGGCGATGGCCCCGACGGCGTTGCCGAAGCCGGCGGTGGTGTGCAGCAGAGCCAGGGCCGGGCGCTCGCTGGCCAGGGCGTAGCCGGTGGCGGTCCCGATGACCGACGCCTCGTGAAGGCCGAGCACGAAGCGGATCGGTGCCGCCGGACGGCACAGGAGAGGTATCTCCGTGGAGCCCGGATTGGCGAACATGGTGTCCATGCCCCGGCGGTCACACACCGCCAAAGTGGCCTCGGCGACGGTGGTCAATCGATTCCCACCGCGGCCCGACCGGCTTCTTCCACCCGCTCGAGCACCTGGGCTTCGAGCTCGACGAAGCGGGACAATTGACGGGTGTGGCTCTGGGAGCGGGGACGGGGCAGGTCCACGGTGATCTCGGCCAGCACCCGTGACGGTCGGGCCGACAGGACCAGGACCCGGTCGCTCAGATAGACGGCCTCTCCCACGTCGTGGGTGACAAGCAGCGACGCGAACGAGGAGCGCTCCCACAGGTCGGCGACGACGTCCTCCAGGTGACCGCGGGTTAGGGCGTCCACCGACGCGAAGGGCTCGTCCATCATCAGCAGCTGGGGGTCCGAGACGAGGGCCCGGGCCAGGGCGGCCCGCTGCTGCATCCCGCCCGACAGCTCCCACGGGTAGCGCGACGCGAAGCCGTCCAGGCCGACTTTGTGCAGGGCGTCGGTTACGTGCTCGGCCCGGGCCGGCGGTGGCAGGCGTCGGGCCCCCATGGCCACGTTGCGGCCGATCGACAGCCACGGGAACAGGCTCTTGTTGTACTCCTGGAAGACCACCGAGATTCCCGGGGGGACACCGTTGACGTCGCGCCCGGCGAAGCGGACCTTCCCCGCAGTGGGGCGGCGCAGCCCCGACGCCGCCCGCAGCAGCGTGGTCTTGCCGCTCCCCGACGGGCCGACGATGCTCACGAACTCGTGCTCGCCCACCTCGAGGCTCACATCGGCGGTCACCTCGGTGACCGAGCCGTCACGGCCGGTCAGGGTGACACTGAGGTGGTCGAGAGAAAGAACCGGGTCAGCCAAGCTGCTCACCTCCAACGGTGCCGCGCTGCCAGGCCAGCAGCCGGCGTTCAGCCAGCAGGAACAATGAATCGAACGCCCAGCCGAGCAGGCACAGGACCAGCACCCCGGCCCAGCTGTCGGTGATCTGGAATGACTGCTGGGCGCTGGAGATGAAATAGCCGATCCCCGAGCCGCCACCGAGTATCTCGGCCACGACCATGACCGCCAGAGAGATGCTTATCGAGACGCGCAGCCCGGCGAATATCTGGGGGCTGACCGCCGGCAGCACCAGCCGCCACAGGAAGGCCCGCCCTTTGAGCCCCAGCATCCGGGCCGTGTCCACCAGAGTGGGTTCGAGCCCGGCGGTGGCGTTGGCCGTGTTGATCAGGACGGGCCAGACCGCGGCGGTGACGATCACCGCCACCACCATCTGGCCGCCGAGGCCCAACAGGACCAGGGCGACGGGTATGAGCAGGGGCGTGGGCAGCGACCTGAGGAAGTCGAACACCGCCGAGGTCCACTCCTGGGCGGCCCGGTAGTAGCCGGTCACCATGCCGACGGTGACTCCGATCACCGCGCTGATCCCGAAGCCGGCCAGCGTGCGCAGTATGGACGGGATCAGGTCCTTGGTGCGGACGGGCCCGTCGAGGAGATGCCAGGACCGACTGGCCGACGTGGAGAAGGTCGGGAAAAAGGTGCTGTGCATCAGCACCGAGATCAGCTGCCACAGTCCCGCCGCGGCGGCCACTCCGAGCCAGCCCAGCCCCCAGTAGCCGAAGCGGCGGAACCGGGCCCGTCCCGGGGCCGTCCCGCCCGGCGCCGTCCCACCCGGCGCCGTCCCACCCGGGGCCGTCCCGCCGACGGCGGGGGCGCTCATGTGCGACCCTCGGTCCGGTTGGCCCAGGGCAGGAGTCGCGCCACGAGGACCCGGAAGCCCGAGTTGAGGACCCAGCCGACCAGGCCGCCTACGAGGATGCCGGCGTACATGGTGGGCACCACCCCCGACTGCTGCGCCTGGAGCACGAACGACCCGATTCCCCCGGTGCCGCCCACCAACTCCACCGATATCGTCACAACCAATGCCAGGCTGATGGCCACCTGGAAGCCGCTGGCGATCAGGGGCGCGGCGGCTGGGAGGATGACCTTGGTCAGCAGGTTGAGGCGACCGAGATGGAGGGTACGGGCCGTGTCGATCAACAGGTTGTCCACCTGACGCACCCCGTAGCGGGTGTTGATGAACACCGGCCAGAACGACGTGAAGGCCACCAGGCCGGCGGTCATCTTCAGACCGAGACCGGCCACGAGGATGGCGATGGGGATCAGGGCCAGCGAGGGCAACGGCCGCATCATCCGGACCAGCACCTCGGTGAACGCCTCGGCCAGGCGGTAGCGGCCCACGACGGTGCCGGCCACCACGCCCGCCCCGGCGGCGATGACCAGACCGACCCCCCACGCTTCGAGTGTCCCGCCCGCCGCCGAGGCCAGCTTCCCGGCGTGCGAGCCCAGGGCCCGGAAGGTGCCGGGCACGCTGGCCAGAGCCTGATCGGTGATCACCCCGCTCAGGCTGACCAGCTCCCAGATGGCCACCGCCACGACCACCCCGCCGACCTGACGGCCCAGGCGACGGACCCTGACCCCGCCCGCCGGCACAGGGGAGCCGGCGGGCGGGGCGCTCATTCCGATGACCGGGGCGCCCCCCGGCGTAACGACCGGCGATGCGGCGTCAGTGCTTGGCACCGGACCAGATGAGCTCGTTGATGGGCACCGGCGAGCTGATCCAGCCGAGCTGCTGCATGGTCTGAACCTGTGACTGCAGGCTGGACGTGTCGATCGTCGAGTTCCACACCGGCAGCTTCATATTGGCTGCGACCGCGGCCGGAATGCTGGTGTAGGTCGGGATGATGGCCCGCACCGCCGCCGGATTGCTCTGGGCGTAGTCCAATGACTGGTTGAGGGCGGTCACGAACCGCTGGACCAGGCCCGGGTTGCCCTGGATCTCGCTGGTGCTGGCGAAGTACCCGGCCACGGTCTCGGAGGGCATCTCACCTTCGAAGAGGGGGCTGAGCAGCTTCCCTCCCTTGGCCTCGATCGACGACACGAACGGCTCCACCTCGGTCACCGCCTGGACCTGTCCCGACTCGAGCGCCGACGGCATGGTCGGGAAGGCCAGGGCCACCACGTGGACCGAGGACGGCTTGACCCCGTTGGCCAGAAGGATGCTGTCGAGGGCCAGTTCGTTCTCGCCCTGCACGGCGTTGGCGGCGATGGTCTTCCCGGCCAGCTGGGAGATGGAAGTGATCCCACTGCTGGCCGAGACCAGAATCCCCGACCAGGCGCTCGACGCGTCAGCCGCGGCCTGATCGCCGTTGGCCACGAACTGCAGGGGCAGGTTGTGGGACTTGGCCAGGACCAGGTTGGCGGTCGCCCCGAAGCCGAACTGAAGCGAGCCCCCCACCACTGCGCTGGCCACCGCCGCCCCGCCCTGCAGGCTGTGGGGCGACACGTTCAGGTGCTGCTGGGTGAAGAAACCCTGCTTGATGCCCAGGTAGAGGGGAGCCACGTCGGCGATGGGGAGCACCCCGACGCTCACCGTATCGGTCTGGGCGTTGGCCGCCGTCGTCGCCGACGCCGCAGGCGCGGCGGCGGTGGTGCTGGTGCTGGCCGAACCCGTCGCCGCCCCGTGGGAGCTGCTGCTGCAAGCGGCGGCGAGCAGGCCGAAGCCGCCCACCACGGCACCCATGCCGACCCGACGTCGAACACCACTAAGGACCACAGGGACCCCCCCTAGCTCATTACTTTCACATCATGAAAGTAGCTTTTACAATGACCGGTTCCAGTATGGGTAACGCCCTGGCCCAAGTCAAGATCGTTGTGCGACGACGGCGCCGGGGACGCCCCATGGTCGGTCCGGGTTGGTCCGGGTTGGTCCGGGCTGGTCCGGGCTGGTCCGGGCTGCGATCCGGATTGGATGGCCGGGTGGTGAGGGTATTCATGGCACCGTGGCTGACCGCGCACCAGGGGCGACCCTCCTTCCCCGGGAAACGACAGGGAGATCGTGGCGGGAACTGCGGGGCTCGCCTACCTCGATGATGGCGGCGCTGTTCATCGGGGTATTCGCCCTCGAGATGCTCTTCATCGCTTCCTACGTCGGGGGGCTCTCGCGCCCATCAGCGCAGCACATCCCGGTGGGAGTGGTCGGTCCCCCGGGCCTGGCCGCCCAGGTCAACGCCGAGTCGGGAGGGGTCATCAGCGCCCGGCCCTTCGCTTCGCTCGCCGCCGCCCGCCAGGCCATCGACCAGCAGCGGATCGTCGGGGCCCTCGCCTCCGGCGGCGGCCACGACCTGCTCGTGGTGGCGGCCGCCCCGACGCCGATCAATACCGCCGCCCTCGAAGCCGCCCTCGGTCCCGCCGCCGCTCATTCTGGGGGGTCGCTCCAGACGCAGGTGGTGCACCCGCTGGCGGCAGGCGACCCCGAGGGGCTGGCGTCTTTCTACCTGGCCGTCGGGTGGGCCGTCGGTGGTTACCTCATCGCCTCGCTCCTCGGTCTGGCCCGGGGGTCGGAGCCGGGGTGGGCGGGACTGGCCGCCCGCCTCCCGGCCCTCGCCGCCTACTCGGCGGTGTCGGGCCTCGTTGGCGCGGCCATCGTGGCCGATTTCATGGCCGTCCTGCCTGGCTCGATGTGGGCCATGGCCGGCGTGGGCGCCCTCACCGTGTTCGCCGTGGCTCTCACCACCAGCGCCCTGCAGGTCCTCCTCGGCGAGGCCGGGGGTACGGGGCTGGCCATCGGGATATTCGTGGTGCTCGGCAACCCGTCGGCCGGCGGCCCCTACACCCGGTACTACCTGACCGGCGTCTGGCGTTGGGCCGACGGTCTCATCCCCACCTCGGCCGCCACCGAGGCCGTCCGGTCCATCGCCTACTTCCCCGACGCCGGGATCGGTGGGCCTCTGCTGGTCACCGGGTTGTGGGCTCTCGGCTCTCTGGCCATCCTCCTGGCCGGGGCGTCCCTGCGCTCCCGGCGGCCGGCTCTGAGCCGCTGACCCCCGATCCCCGCGCCCGCCGAACTATAGGCCGGGCGGCCTGGCCGGCTCTCAGCCGGGTCGCACGAAACCGGCCAGCATCCTGCCCATTTCGATGGTCGCCGTGCCGGTGGTCACCGCCGGATCTCCGGCCGCGAAGGCTCTTATCTCATCCTCGTCGTCGGCTTCCACCACACCCAGCCCCCAGGACCCGGTGCTGTCGAGCACCGGTCCGAACACCACCATCCGGCCCTCGTCGACCAGCGGCTGCCAGTAGCTCGCGTGGCGGCCCATGATCTCCCGCTCGGCGTCGGTCATGTCCAGAGCGAAGTTGGGCCGGGGAGCCTGGAGCCGGAATACGAATGTGGCCATGGCGCCAGTGTAGGAACCGAACCGGCGCGTCGACACCACCACCGGCGCGAACGCGCTACCACAGCTGCGGGTTGAACCCTCGACCAGACGTTTAGACCCGGGACTTTCGGCCTTTTTCCAGCCCCGACACCGCAACTGCGGTACAGCCGGTCCCCTCCCGTCCCGACAACCAGGTGTCCCAGCAGGTGCAACCGAAAGCGGTTCCCGAATGAAAAAACGTCCACCGGCGCCTGGCGCACCGACCCTCACGACCCGCCTGATGGCCATATTGGCCGTTCTCGTGACCGTCGTCGCCGGCTTCGCCAGCTTCGCTCCCTCCGCTCGCGCCGCGACCACACCGGTTACTTACAATGCCACTGTCACCATCCCGGCCCCTCCCTCGTCGAGCTTCGCCGGGGCCGGTGGCGGTGGTGACGGCTGGGCGGTGGCCCTGTCGACCACCCAGATATTCAACGTCTTCCACCATCAGACCAGCCTCATGGTCATGTGCCACAACCAGTCCGACGCCTCGGCCTGCTGGAGCAGCTACAAGACCGTCACCGACCTGTCGGGCAACGGGTTCAGCACCTCGGGCCAGCCGGGTCTCTACCTCGACCAGACCAGCCACTACCTCTACGTCTGGGCCACCCGCATGAGCGACAACACCGCCGGAGTCGTCTGCATCGACACCCAGTCGGCGGCGGCCAACCCGTTCTGCGGCTTCACCACCCTCTCCGCCGTCAACCAGGCCCCCTACTCGAGCTTCAGCGGCATCAGCGACCCGGTGATGGTGGGCAGCCACTGGTACGCGTTCAACGCCGTGGCCGGACCGGCCTCGGGCAGCGAGAACACCCTCATGTGCTTCGACGTGTCCACCGACGCGGCCTGCGCCAGCCAGCCCTACCCGGTGAACTTCGGCGGTGGCTCGGTCTCCTCGGCCTCCCCAGACGACAGCATCGCCGCCCTCGGCACCAAGATCGTCCTCCAGATCCCGGCCAGCGTCCTGGCCTGCTTCGACACCACCACCAACTCGTCGTGCGCCGGGTCCTGGCCGCTGACCATTCCCGGCGGCACGGCCGGCGCCCCGCTGCCGGTGCTCACCTCCACCGGGGCCTACGCCGGCGTGTGCCTGCCGACGTCGACGCCGCAGTGCTGGGACATGAGCGGCGCCACGCTGGCCGCGCCGGCCGGGCTGTCGGCCCTCACCGGCAACTCCAACTGGAACGGCCCGGCCACCGTGATCGGGGCCCGCATCTACTTCCCCAACGGCAACACCGACGCCGCCGAGTGCTACGACTACTCGACCGGCGCGTCCTGCTCCAACTTCCCGCTGGTCATCAACAACCTCAGCCTCCTCTACACCGTCAACCCCGACCCCAACCGGCCCACCTGCCTGTGGGTCAACGCCAACGGCGGTACCAGCCAGATCCAGAACTTCGACGCCTACACCGGGGGCACCTGCGCCAACGCCCCGCTGCGGCTCACCGCGTCGAGTGTCGTGGCCACCAACCAGGTCTGTGTCCCGGCCTCCTGGACCTCGCTGGCGGTGCTCAGCCCGTCGCCCAGCGCCTACACCAGCGGCACGGTGGCCTTCGATGACGCCGACGGCAATCCCATCTCCGGCGTCGCCACCCACAACCTCGACGCCACCGGCACCACCAGCCTCACCGACCTCAATCTGTCATCTACGGTGCCATTGCCGCAGTTCCTGGTGACACTCAACGGGACCACAGGCTCGCTCGGCACGGTGCAGATCCAGGTCACCTGGACCGGCTCCTACGACCCCTCCTGCGTGCAGGGCGGTACGGCGGTGACCACCGCCACCTCCCCCGGAGCGCCGAATACCCCCTCGGCGTCGGCCGGCGACGGAGCGGCCACGGTCTCGTGGACCCCCCCGGCCTCCGACGGTTACTCCCCCATCACCGGCTACACGGCCACCGCCTACGACTCCAACGGGGCCGTGGCTGGGACCTGCACCGCCCCGGGGAACGCCACCTCGTGTGTCATCTCCCCGCTGACCGACGGGAACCCCTACACCTTCACCGTCACTGCGAGGAACGTCATCGGTAGCGCTTCGAGCCTGGCGTCGCCGGCGGCCATCCCCCTCGGCCCTTCGATCACCACCACGTCGGTGGCGCCCGGTGACGTCGGCGCGGCCTACGACCGGTCCCTCGCCGTCACCGGCGGGGTCGGTCCCTACACCTGGCAGCTCAACACCGGCACCCTGCCCCCGGGTCTCGGCCTCGGCACCGACGGCCACATCACCGGGAGCCCCACCACCGCTGGGAGCTATCCGGTCACGGTGCAGGTCACAGACGCCAACGGCCAGACCGACACCCGGCAGATCACGCTGGTGGTCAACTCGACCACCACCCTGCCGCCCCTCCCCGTGAACATCACTCCGTCCGGCACGCCGGTCATCCAACAGCTGGTTCCCCAGGGCGGAACCGGCCCGTTCGTCTGGACCGTCTCGTCGGGGGCCCTGCCGCCGGGCGTAACGCTGAACCCTGACGGCACCTTCACGGGAACCTCGACCAGCCCCGGTACCTACTCCTTCACCGTCCAGGTCACCGACGCCAACGGCCAGACCGCCCTCCAGACGGTGACCATGACCGTGCAGCCGTCCGACCTCAACACCCGGCCGATTGCCGCCACCCCCGACGCCAAGGGCTACTGGGTCGCCAACCCCAACGGGGCGGTAATCCCCTTCGGTGACGCCAAGTCCTACGGCTCCATGGCCTCCACCCCGCTGGCCGCTCCGATCAAGGGCATCGCCGCCACCAACGACGGGCAGGGCTACTGGCTGGTCGGCGCCGACGGCGGCGTGTTCGCCCTCGGTGACGCCCACTTCTACGGCTCGGCCGTGGGAAGCCACCTGGGCGGCCCCGTCCTCGGCCTGACCCCCACCCCCGACGGCAAGGGCTACTGGCTCGTCGGATCCGATGGCGGCGTGTTCGCCTTCGGTGACGCCGGCTTCTACGGCTCGGCCGTCGGCCTGGCCAAGCACGGCACGGTGGAGAGCCTGGCCGTCACCCCCGACGCCCACGGCTACTGGCTGGTCGGCACCGACGGCGGCGTGTTCGCCTTCGGTGACGCCGGCTTCTACGGCTCGGCCGCCAACATCCACCTGGCCGGTCCCGTCACCGGGATCGCCGCCACCAACGACGGCAAGGGCTACTGGCTGGTCGGCACCGACGGCGGCGTGTTCGCCTTCGGCGACGCCCACTTCTACGGCTCCCTCTCCCGGATCCAGCTGAACGGGCCGGCCACCGGCATCATCGCCAGCCCCGACTCACAGGGCTACTGGCTGGTCGCCAACGACGGCGGCGTGTTCGCCTTCGGCAGCGCCAAGTTCATGGGCTCCATCCCCGGCTGGACCCCGCCGGCGGCCTGAAGCCGAAGCTGGACTGGCGCCACGGTCGGACGGTTCGCCTCCGACCGTGGCGTCGCCGCGTCACCACCCCAGCAATCACGAGCCACTGTCTGGATCCGGCGCCCCACCCGAAACCGCTGGATAGTCGACCGGCTCGTCGGTAGAGTTGGAAAAAGGTGGTGCGTTGGGGGCTTCAGGCACTCACCGCACCATCGCTGGTCGACGCCGTCCGCCGACCGGGCCGATACGGGGAGCGCCGCTCCATCCGGTGCGGCGTGGAAAGGACGCGACATGCCGGACACCATGCGGGCTTTCGTCATCAAAGGGGTCGGCCAGACCGCGGTGGTCGAGAAGCCCATCCCCGAGCCCGGACCCAACGAGGCGGTGGTCCGCACGACCGCGGCGCTCATCTGCACCTCCGATGTGCACACCGTGCGGGGCGCCATCCCCGTACCGGCGGACCGCACCCTCGGCCACGAGTCGGTAGGGGTCATCCACTCCCTGGGCAGCGCGGTGACCGGCTTCGAGATCGGCCAGCGTGTCGTGGTGGGAGCCGTCACCCCCTGCTTCGCCTGCCTGCCCTGCCAACGGGGGTTCACCTCGCAGTGCCAGGGGATGCTGGGCGGCTACAAGTTCACGACCCAGATGGACGGGAACATGGCCGAGTACTTCCTCGTGCCCGCGGCGGCCGCCAACATGGCGGTGATCCCCGACGACATCACCGACGAGCAGGCGGTGTACTGCACCGACATGCTCTCGACCGGGTTCCTCGGGGTGGAACACTGCGAGCTGCAGCTCGGCGAGACCATCGCCATCTTCGCCCAGGGACCGGTCGGTCTGGCTGCCACCATCGGCGCCCGCCTGTCAGGTGCCGGCTTCATCATCGCCGTCGAGTCGAGGCCCGAGCGACAGAAGCTGGCCCAGCTGTTCGGCGCCGACGCCATCGTGGACTTCACCGCCGGTGACCCGGTCGAGCAGATCCTCGCCCTGACCGGCGGGGAGGGGGTGGACGCCGCGGTGGAGGCCTTCGGCTTTCCTCAGACCTTCCAGGACTGCGTCCGTGCCACCAAACCGGGCGGTCGCATCACCAACATCGGCTACCACGGCGAGGTTCCCGAGCCGCTGCAGATCCCGCTCGTCGAGTTCGGGCTCGGCATGGCCGACAAGCAGATCTACGGGGGGCTGTGCCCCGGTGGCAGCGGGCGCATGACCCGCCTGATGCGCCTGATCGGCACCGGCAAGATCGATCCCACCCCCATGACGACCCACCGCTTCCCGTTCTCGGAGATCGAGGCCGCCTTCGAGATGATGACGACCAAGCAGGATGGGATCATCAAACCGCTGATCCAGTTCGCCTGAGCCGATAGGGGTCTCCCCCCATCTACATCTAGTCGGCCGCAGCCCGACCCTCGCCGTCAGCGCCTCGCCGCGGCGCGGATGTGGCCCAGGAGCCGGGCGGCGTGGAAGGCGACCACGGCCGAGATCACCAGCGCCGCCGCCGGGTCGAGCCAGTACCACCCGCCGGCCAGCCAGATGACCAGCCCGGAGGCAGCCACCCCGGCCGCCGCCGCGGCGTCGGCCACCGTGTCGAGCAGGACGGCCCGCACGCTCAGCGATCCGCCGTCGACATCACCCCGGCCCGCTTCGGCGCCGTCCCCGCCGCCCCGGACCCCGCGGGCGCGGTCCCCGCCGCCCCGGCCCGCTTCGGCGCCGTCCCCGGCATCATCATCTGCCCCGTCGACGTCGCCGCCGAGGACCACCGCCCCGCCGCTCATGACCAGGGCCGCCACGGCGGAAACGATCAGCACGGGCAGGCCGTTCACGTGGCGGGTCCCGCTCGCCAGTCGGACCGCCGACCCCACCGCCACGGCCACCGAGAGCACCAGCAGCCACCCGGCGTTCAACCGGGCCGCGGCGCGGGTGGCCCGGCCCGACCCGGATCGCCGACGCTCCCATTGGAGCGCCCCCAGGGCCACCCCGATGGCCGCCGCGTCGGCCAGATAGTCCACCCCCTCGGCCCACACCGCCAACGACCCGGCGGCGACCCCCACGACGAGCAGTCCCACCACCAGCGCCGCGTTCAGGCCCAGCACCAGCCACAACCGGGACGTGAGGGACCAGGCCCTGGTCCACTCACCGCCGCCCACCCGCTCGCCGCCCACCCGGGCCAGTCTGGCAGCTGGGAGGTGGCCTACGCCCCCGGGACCAGGCGCCGCCGCAACTCGGGGAGCACCTCGGCGGCCAACCGGCCGATCTGGTCCCGTATGGCCGACGGGGCGACCCCCGGCAGATGGACCCGGAGGTTGAGGGCGTCGGCACCGCTGACCCGGACCACTTCGGCGAGCCGTTCGGCCATCTCGCCGGGGTCGTCGGTCTGGACGGTCTGATCGGCGGGTAGCGGCTGATCGGAGCCCTGAATGGCCTGGTAGAAAGCTCGTTGCCCCTGGATCTGGGGCGTCTGGGGAGCGCCGAGCCACACCCTTCGGACCACCACGATCGGCCGGGTTCCGCCGGCGCCGCGGTAGACCCGGCACAGCCGGGACAGCTTCGCCACGTCGGACATCCCCTCCAGGATCAGACCGGCCCCACAGACGGCCGCTCGGCGGGCGGCCACCGACGACACGGCGGCGCTCAGCACGGTGACGGGATGGTCCCGGCAGCGCAGCAGGGCGAGATCGCCCTCGATCCCCCCGAGCCCCCGGCCCTGGAGCATCTCAACGAGGCGCGGCAACCGGGTCTTGAACACCGACCCGGCCTGAGCCACGTCGAGCTCCATGACCTCGAAATCCAACGGCAGCGCCCCCGAGCCCACTCCCAGCCCGACCCGGCCGGGATGGCGGGCGGCCAACCAGGCCACCTCCTCGGCGATCAAGGCGGTCGGTCGGAGGGGCAGGAGGATCGGGCAGGGAGCAGCCCAACCTTTGTCCGCCTCGTCGAGCAGGAAGCCGGCCAGCTGCAAAGGGTTGGGTAGGTAGCCGCCGACCCCGCCGTGATGCTCACTGGTCATGACCCCGTCGAAGCCACCGGCCAGAGCCAACCCGGCCTGGGCGCACAACTCCGCGACCACCTCCACTGCGTCCGGAGCACCGGAGGGGTACATGCGCAGCGACACCGACCCCACGGCGAACGGCCCGCCCGAACCGACTCCCCCGCCCACCCCAAGAAGCTACCAAGCCGGCCGGCGCGCCCCCGGCTATCCCGTCCTCGCCGGCCGGCGCGCCCCCGGCTGTACCGTCCTGCGCCAGCCGGCGCGCCCCCGGCTATCCCGTCCTGCGAACCACCTTCGGGGGTGGCCGGCCCTACGCCGCCCCCCAACCCCAGCCTCGGGGTGGCCGGCCCTACGCCGCCCCCCAACCCGAGCCTCGGGGAGGGCGGTCCTCCCCGCCGTCGCCGGGGTCCGGCGGGCCTGCGAGCCGCTTCGGCGGGTCCTCAGGATCGAGACGTCGACGCCCCGGGCGCGAAAGGTCGTAGCGGTCGCCTGCGGCCAAGTCGCGGTCCACGGCAGCCCAGACCCGATCTATGGCTGCAAGCGCCCGGTCCAGTGCGACCTGGCCCTCGTCGATCTCTCCGGCGTCTTCCCGCTCCTGTGCTCTGCGGTCGCGCTCCTCGGCGGCTCGGTCCCGTCTCTCGGCGGCGAGGTCCCGCAGAAGGGCACGGCGGTGGACGGCGGCGGCGTCAGACCGATCCCCGGCCTCCCGCTCGTCGGCCACCCGGTTCCGCTCTGCAGCGTCCCGGTCCCTTTCGTCAGCGGCGCGTTCACGCTCGTCGGCGAGGACCTCACGAGCATCGGCGATAACGACGCGTTCACCAGTGTCATCGGTGTAGCCCGTCATAACGCTCATAGTTATGCCCACTCGGAAACGATTCCTCTCACCGACGCCGCCCTTGGCCATCAGCCTCCCGACCCGAAACACGATCGTCATATGCCGGTCATCGCGAGGTAACGGCCGGGGCTTACCGTCACCATCCATGGATGCCGAGCTGTATACAGCACCGGATACGCGCACCGAGAACCGCCGCGACGTCGTATACCGCCGAGTCAAGACCCAACTGTTGGTCGGGGACTTCGCGCTCAACCAGCGCCTCGGGGAGGAGCGTCTGGCGGCCGCCTTGGAGGTGTCCCGGACCCCGGTGCGCGAGGCCCTGCAGCGCTTGGCCGCCGAAGGGTTGGTCGAACGTCACCCCGAGGGCGGCTTCCGGCCGGCGGTGCCCGATGTGCAGCGCATCCGGGAGCTGTACGAGGTGCGCCGATCCCTGGAGCTGTCCGCCCTGAGAAGACCGTCGGAGTTCGGCCAGGTGCACGACCGGAGCGTGCTCGAGCCGCTGCGTGACGACTGGCGGGCCATGGCCTCGACGGAGCCGACCCCAGATCCGGAATTCGTGCTCCACGACGAATCGTTCCACCTGCGCCTGGCCGAGGCGGCCGGCAACGCCACCCTCGTCGACATGCTCTCGCAGGTGAACGAGCGCATCCGGGTGGTGCGCACCACCGACTTCCTCACCTCCACACGTATCACCCGCACCGTGGCCCAGCACCTGGGGATCGCCGAAGCCCTGCTGAGCGAGGACCTGCGCAGCGCCGAACTGCGCTTCGTGAACCACCTGAGCGAGTCGATGGCGGTGGTGGAGGAGCGGGTGATGCGGGCCCTGGCCCGCATGGCCACCGGCCCGACCCCCGGAGGGCGGCCGCTGTGACCGCGGCGCCCGTCGTCGTCGACGCCCCGGCCGGGACCGACGAGGCCGGCTGCCTGCTGTCGGTGGAGGGCGTCACCAAGCGCTTCGGCCCGGTGCTGGCCAACCACGACGTGAGCTTCCGGATCGAAGCCGGGGAGGTCCACGCCCTGCTCGGCGAGAACGGCGCCGGGAAGAGCACGGTGGTGAAGGTGCTCTACGGGGTGCACCGGCCCGACGAGGGGCGGCTGGTCCTCGAGGGCCAACCGGTCACCATCCACTCCCCGGCCCGAGCCCGGGAACTGGGCCTCGGAATGGTCTTCCAGGACCTGCGCCTGGTCCCGGCGCTGACCGTCTGGGAGAACGTGGCCCTCCACGCCGGGCGCGGCGATCGCATCCTGCGTCCGTCGCGCCTGAAGCAGCGCCTCGCTGACACCGCCGACCGTTGGGGCCTGGCGGTCAACCCGGCCGCTCGAGTCTCGGACCTGTCCATCGGCGAGTGGCAGCGGGTGGAGTTGCTCAAGGTGCTCATGGCCGGAGCCCGGGTGCTGATCCTCGACGAGCCGACCAGCGTTCTCACCCCGACCGAGGTGGACTCCCTCTTCGAGGTGCTCGACCGGCTTAGGCGCGACGGCGTCGGCATCATGCTCATCACCCACAAGATGCGCGAGGTCCGCGCCGTGGCCGACCGGGTCACGGTGCTGCGGGGTGGCCGGGTGGAGCTGGCCGACCGGCCGGCCGGTCTCATCAGCGACGAGGAGCTGGTCCGGGCCATGGTCGGCGTGGACGTCGTGGCGGCCGGCAACACCGCCCGCAACGGGGCGCGCCCGGCGCCGGTGCTCGAGCTGCGGGCCGTCACCCTGGCCAGTCGTTCCGAAGGCACCGGCCTCAAAGGAATCGACCTGACCGTCGGCGCCAGAGAGATCCTCGGGGTGGCGGGCGTGGCCGGCAACGGCCAGCGGGAGCTGGCCGACGTGGCCACCGGTGCGGCCGTCCCCGACGACGGCGAGGTCCTCGTCGACGGCCAGCTGCTCCCTGGCGGCGATCCGGCGGCGTTCCGGCAGGCGGGGGTCGTCAACGTGCCCGCCGATCCCCTCCGGGAGTTCGTCGTTCCCGGCCTCACCGTCGGCGAGCACGCCGCCCTGTGGGAGTCGGCCGGGTCGGGGCGGATCCGCTTCGAGCGGGTCGAGGCGGTGCGCAAGCTGCAGAGCGACGCCGAACGCTGCGGCCTGGCCATCGCCGCCCCCGACCGCCGCCTCGACCAGTTGTCGGGAGGAAACATCCAACGGGTCCTGCTGACCCTGGCCCTCGGCGCTGATAGCCGGGCTCTGGTCGTGTCGTTCCCCACCCGGGGCCTCGACGTCCTGACCACCGAGACGACCCGGCGCCTGCTGCTCGACGCCCGCGACCAGGGCCGGGCCGTCCTGCTCGTCTCCGAGGACCTCGACGAGCTGATGGCCCTGTCCGACCGCATCGCCGTGCTGGCTCACGGCCGAGTGGCCGGGGTCGTCGACGCGGCCACCACCGACCGCCAGACCCTCGGGTCTTTGATGACAGGAGGCGAGCATTGACCGTTCTCGACATGGCCCCGGCGGAGTCCGCTCCACCGCCGGACCCACCGACGACGCCACGCCGTCCCGGCCCGAGAAGCTTCAGACGCCTGGCGCTGGCCGTCGGTGCCTACCTGGGGGCAGTCGTCATCTTCAGCGCCTTCGTCGCCGCCAAGCACCAGAACCCCGTCACGGTGTGGCGGGCCATGATCCACTCCACCCTCCTGCAGGGGTCGTCGCTGCAGGAGATCGCCATGCGAGCCGTGCCCATCTCACTGGCCGCCCTGGCCGTCGCCGTGCCGGCCCGAGCCGGGCTGGTGAACGTCGGCGGTGAAGGTCAGCTCATCCTGGGCGCGGTGGCCGCCACCGGGATCGGGGTGGCCATCGGAGCCGACGTGCCGGGCCCCCTGGCGTGGCTCCTCATGGCCGGCGGGGGGGCCGCCGCGGGGGCGGCGTGGGCCGGCCTGGCCGGGGCGTTACGGGCCTGGCTGGGGGCCAACGAGGCGGTCACGACCCTGCTGCTCAACTTCGTGGCCAACGACATCATGCTTTACCTCATATATCAGCCGTGGAAAGACCCCCACGGCTCCGGCCAGCCCCAGAGCCGGCCCCTCCCCCACCACGCCCAGCTGCCCGGCCTGTTTGCCAGCCAGGTGAACACGTCGGTGGTGGTCGCCCTGGTGGCTGCCGCCGCCATCTGGTGGCTGCTGCGGCGCAGCCACTGGGGTTTCGCTCTGCGGGTGGTCGGCGGTAACGGCGAGGCGGCCCGCCGCTGCGGCCTTCCCGTGTCCAAGCTGATGATCCAGTCGATGCTCGTCGGCGGGGCCCTCGCCGGGCTCGGCGGCATGCTCAACCTGGCTGGCCTCGAGCTTCGTCTCCGCCCCGACATCACTCTGACCTTCGGCTACGTCGCCTTCCTGGCCAGCTGGCTGGGCCGCCACCACCCTGTGAAGGTGGTGGGCGCGGCGGTGCTCTTCAGTGCCATCGCCCTGAGCGGCAACGGGGTCCAGCTCTCCACCGGCCTGGACGGGGCCACCGTCGACGTGCTGCTCGCCTTGATCGTCGCCGCCCCCCTGTTCCTCACCAAGTTCCGGGCGGCGGCACAGTGAACGGCGTCGAACAGACCCTCATCGGGGGGGTCGAGGCCGGCACCGCCATCCTCCTCCCGGCTCTCGGAGAGCTCATCGGGGAGCGGGCCGGAGTGGTCAACCTCGGCACCGAGGGCGCCATGCTGTCGGGCGCTCTGGCCGCCTTCGCGGTGGCGGCCAGCACCGGAAACGCCTGGCTGGGGGTGGTGGCCGGACTGGGCGCCGGAGCGGCCTGCGGCGCGCTGCACTCGTGGATGGTCGTGCGCCGGCGGGCCGACCAGCTGGCCAGCGGTCTGGTGATCTGGTTTCTCGCTATCGGCGTCACATCTCTGTTCGGCGCCGGCTACATCGGCCAGACCGCCAACCCTCTTCCCACCTGGAGCGTCCCCGGGCTGGGGGCCATACCGTGGCTCGGTCCCATACTGTTCCGCCACGACCTGCTCGTCTACGTGGGCTACGCGCTGGTGCCGGTGATCTGGTGGGTGTTCCACCGCACCCGTATGGGACTGGTCCTGAGAGCCGCCGGCGAACGCCCCCAGGTCGTCGCCGCGGCCGGAGGGCGACCCCAGCTGGTCCAGATCGTCGCAGTGGTGCTCGGCTCGGGACTGGCCGGCGTAGGGGGTGCGCAGCTTTCAGTCGGCTACGTGGACAACTGGTTCAATGACATGACCAACGGATACGGCTTCGTCGCTGTGGCTGTCGTCCTGTTCGGAGCGTGGCGGCCGGTGCGGATCCTGCTCGGCGCCTACCTCTTCGGGGTGGCGCTGGCCGCCGCCTCTGTCCTGCAGGCCCACGGGGTGTCGGTCAACCAGTACCTGCTCGACGCCCTGCCCTACCTGATCACTCTGGTCGCTCTGGTCACCGTCGCCCGCCGGGGCGGCAACCAGGCCCCTGAAGGGCTCACCGCGGCGCTGACCTCGTCCGCCGGCTGACCGCCTCCGTTCCCAACCACCAAACCACATCCAGAACACCGAAGGAGTCCCATGCCTGGCTCAGGCCGTCCCCATTTTCCGAGGTCCACCCGCCCCCGCCTCATCGGAGCCGCCCTGGCTCTGAGCGTCACCCTGCTGGCCGGGGCCTGCGGCAGCAGCACCAAGTCCTCCACCGGGACCACCGCCCCGCCGGCGACGAGCGGGCCGGCGGCGTCGGCGTCGACCGCCGCCACGTCCTCGTCGACGTCGCCGCTGACCGTCGGCTTCATAATGGTCGGCAACCGCAACGACTACGGGTACAACCAGGCGGTCTACACCGCCAGCCAGGCGGTGGCCAAGGACATGGCCGGCGTCAAGGTGCTGACCGAGGACAACATCCCGGAGAACTCCACGGTCACCCAGACCATGCAGGCCATGGTCGACCAGGGGGCCAAGGTGATATTCGCCACCAGCTACGGCTACTTCTCCTACGCCCTGGCCTTCGCCAAGAGCCACCCCAACGTCATCGTCTTGCACCAGGGCGGCTTCCAGAGCGGGGCCTTCCCCCCCAACTTCGGCACCTACTGGGGTGAGGCGTTCGAGCCGGTTTCGCTCGGAGGTATGGCCGCGGGAGCGGTCACCAAGAGTGACAAGTTGGGCTTCGTCTACGCCTTCCCGATCAGCCAGACCATCGCCAACATCGACGCCTTCGAGCTCGGCGCCCAGTCGGTGAACCCGGCGGCCAAGACCTACATCGTGAATACGTCCAACTGGTGCGACCCGCTGAAGCAGAAGGAGGCGGCCACCGCCCTGCTCTCCCAGGGGGTCGACGTGCTGACCCAGCACCAGGACTGCCAGGCCACCGTCATCGAGGCGGCCAAGGCGGCCGGCAAGTACGTCGTCGGCTACCACTACGACGCTCAGAGCCTGGACCCTTCGGGCTGGCTCACCGGCTCGGCGTGGAACTGGGCCCCCGTATACGAGGCCATCGTCAAGACGGCCCAGGCGGGCAGCTTCACCGGTAGCAAGTACAACGCCAACTGGGTGGGTACCTTCGCCGACAAGGACAACCCGTTGCAACTGGCGTCGTTCGGCTCGTCGGTGTCGGCCGACGTGCAATCGAAGATCACCGCTGAGTACAACTCCTTGCAGCAACCCGGGGCGTCGGTGTTCAAGGGCCCCATCTACTGCCAGGACGGGTCGGTGCTCTACGCCGCCGGGGTGGTGCCCACCTACGCCCAGATCAACAACATCAACTGTCTGGTCAAAGGCGTCGTCGGGACGCTACCCAAGTCGTGACCGACGGCCGGGGGCGTTCCTCCATCGCCTCCGAGCCCTACCGCTGGCCGTTCGCCGGGGACCTCTCCGGTGAGCGGCTGGCGGTGGTGGTGGCCGGGGTCTCGCCGTGGTTCACCGACCGTTGTCCCGGCTGGGACGCCGCCGCCGTCTCGATCGCCGCGGTCGCCGCCGCCGCCCGGTCGGTCGGGGCGCTGGTGGTCTGGACCGTCCATCACGGGCCGGGAAGCTTCCTCCCATCCGCCGGGGACCCCGCCGGGGACCTGGCCGTCAGCCCGGCCGCCGCGGACCTGGTCGTCACCGCCGGGGGCCTCGACGCCTTCTTCGCCGGTCCTCTCGACCGGGTCCTGCGCGCTCACCGGCGTGACCAGCTGGTACTGGCCGGCGCCGGGTTCGAGACCGTCGTCCACTCGACCCTGCGGTCGGCCAACGACCGGGGCTACGAATGCCTCACCCTCCTCGACGGGGCCGCCCCGGTCGACCCCGGCCTGGCCGATGCCTGCGCCTCGACCATCCGCATGTCCGGCGGCATCTTCGGTGCGGTCGGCCTTTCCGAGCAACTGATCCGCTCCCTCACCCCTTTGGAGAGACTTCCGTGACCTTCCCCCAAGCAGAAGCGTCCCCCTATCCGTGGCCTTTCGACGGCCGCATCGACCCGGCCCGCACCGCCCTGGTGCTCATCGACTGGCAGACGGACTTCTGCGGTCCGGGCGGCTACGTCGACGCCATGGGCTACGACCTCTCGCTCACCCGGTCCGGTCTCGAGCCCACCGCGGTCGTCCTCGGAGCCGCCCGTTCGGCCGGTTTCACCGTGGTCCACACCCGGGAGGGACACGAGCCGGGCCTGTCCGACTGCCCGCCCAACAAGCTGTGGCGTTCCCGGCAGATGGGGGCGGGCATCGGCGACCCCGGCCCGTGCGGGCGGATCCTGGTGCGGGGCGAGCCGGGCTGGGACATCGTCCCCGAGGTCTACCCGGTCGCCGGGGAGTGGATCATCGACAAGCCGGGCAAGGGGGCGTTCTACGCCACCGACCTGGACCTGCGCCTGCGCAACGCCGGTATCACCCACCTCGTGCTCACGGGCATCACCACCGACGTGTGCGTGCACACCACCATGCGGGAGGCCAACGACCGCGGCTACGAGTGCCTGCTGCTGTCGGACTGCACCGGGGCCACCGACTTCTCCAACTACGAAGCGGCCCTCAAGATGGTCACCATGCAGGGCGGGGTCTTCGGGGCGGTGGCCGAATCGGCAGCCCTCCTCGCCGCCCTCGGCTCGGTGGCGACGCAATCCGCATGATCGGTCCGCTCGACATCGACCGACCGGAGATCCGCGCCGAGGTCTCGACCGCCTTCCTTGCCTACGAGGAGGCCCTCCGGGGCGGCGCCACAGCGGCGCTCGACTCGGCCTTTTGGGACTCGCCCGACGTGGTGCGCTACGGCATCGCCGACCGCCAGAAGGGCATTGACGGGATCCGCCGGTGGCGGGCCGGGCAGGGTCCGCTCACCGACCGGACCCTGAGCGACACCACCATCACCACCTTCGGCGACGACGTCGCGGTGGTTACGACCCTGTTCGCCTATCCCGGCTCTACCACCGCCGGCCGTCAGTCGCAGACCTGGGTCCGCACCTCCGCCGGCTGGCGTATCGTGTCGGCACATGTGTCATATGCCCAGCCTGCGGACCCGGGCCGTCCGCTGAGCGAGACCGGCGAAGTCGATGGGTGACGTCGCCAAGCAGGCGTTGGCGGCACTGGCGGCGGCCCGCTCGGGACCGTCCGAGGTGTGGATCAGCCTCTTCGACGATGCTGCGGTGGCGGCGGCCGCGGCGGCGGTCGAAACCCGCCTGGAAGCCGGGGAGAATCCGCCGTTGGCCGGGCTCACCGTGGCCGTGAAGGACAACATCGACGTGGCCGGGCTGGCCACCACGGCCGGCTGCCCCGCCTACGCCTACCGACCGGCCGTCGCCGCCCCGGCAGTCGAGGCGCTGGTCGACGCCGGAGCGGTGGTGATCGGCAAGACCAACCTGGACCAGTTCGCCACCGGCCTGGTTGGCACCCGCAGCCCCTACGGGATCGTCCGCAACGCGGTGGACGGGCGCTACATCGCCGGGGGTTCCAGTTCGGGCTCGGCGGTGGCCGTGGCCCTCGGCCAGGTCGATCTCGCCCTGGCCACCGACACCGCCGGGTCGGGTCGGGTGCCGGCCGCGTTGAACGGCATCGTCGGCTACAAGCCCACCCAGGCTTTCATCAGCCGGTCCGGTGTGGTCCCGGCGTCGCCGTCGTTCGACTGCGTGTCGCTGCTCACCAACACGGTGGCGACAGCCCGGCTCGCCGTCGAAGTGATCCTTGGGCACCGGCTGCCGGCCGCTGGGGCCCGGCGGCGCATCGGCGTGCCGGCGGGGGCCCAGCTCGACCTAGATGACGAGCGGGCCGGGCTGTTCCAAGCCGCCGTGGCCCGCCTGGCCGCCGGCGGTGCCGAGCTGCACGACGTCGATCTCACCGACTTCTGGGAGGCCGGCCGGCTGCTCTACAGCGGCGCCCTGGTCGCCGAGCGCTACGCCGCGGTCGGGGACTTCGCGGCCGCCCACCCCGACGACGTCGACGCCGTGGTAGCCGGCATCCTCGCCGAGGCGGCGGCCGTGCCGGCCCACGAGCTGGTTCGCGACCGGGCCCGACTGGCCGACGTGGAGCTACGGGTGGCCGAAGTGTTCTCCCGGGTGGACGCGTTGGTGGTCCCGACCGTGGCCCGCCATCCCACCGTCGAGGAGGTCCTCGACGACCCGACCGGGCCCAACCACAGGCTCGGCCTGTACAACCACTTCTGCAACCCCCTCAACCTGGCCGCCGTCACCGTGCCCGCCGGTCGCACTGCCGCCGGGCTGCCCTTCGGGGTGAACCTGTACAGCCCGGCGGGCAGCGACGCCGCCCTGCTCGATCTGGCCGCCCGTTTCACCGGCGAGTCCACCGACACCGGCGAGGACCGAGAAAGTCGCGAGCCCTCAGCCACCCTGGTCGCCGTCGCCGGGGCCCACTTGCGGGGCCAGCCGCTCAACCACCAGCTCGTCGACCTGGGAGCCCGGTTCGTGGAGCAGACCACCACCGCGGCGCACTACCGCTTCTACGCCCTTCCCACTACGCCGCCCAAACCGGGCCTGGTGCACGTCGGCGAAGCGGGCGCCCGCGTCGAGGTCGAGCTGTGGTCCATGGAAGGGGGCGACCTGGCCCGGCTGGTGTCGGCCACGCCGTGGCCCATGGCCTTAGGGGCCGTTGAGCTGGTCGACGGCCGGCGAGTGGTCGGCTTCGTGTGTCAGGCCGGGTCGCTGACCGACGCCGTCGACATCACCGCTTTCGGCGGCTGGCGGGCCTACCTGGCTTCGACCGGGCCGGCCGCCCGACCCTCCCCGACCGGCTGAAACGCCGAGGAACCACCCGGGGAAGAACCGGGCCAGAAGGAGGGGACGGCGTCACGGGGACCATTCCCCGACTCCCGCCGGGCGGCGGGACGGCGGCGGCGCGGAACCGGGCGGCGCGCCTCGGCCGGCCCGACTCTCGGCTTCAGCCCGCCAGAGGATCTCTGGTAGGGGAGGTGTCGGTCCAGTACTGCGACAGGTAGACGTCGTGGCCGGCCAGGCTGGGGTCGGCGGTGGCCCGGTAGGGGCGCTCGGAGTTCTCCAGCACCACACCGGTGGAGGGATCGAGGTAGACCGAAAGCGCGACGCCGACAGCGGCGTCGCGGTAGCTGATCTCGATGGCCTTCCGTCCCCGAGAGTCGGTGGCGGCATCGTCGGTCACCACCCCCGGCGAAGCCGCGATCACCGACACCAGGGCGGAGCGCAGCGCCGGCTGGACCAGCGGGTTCCACAAGGTGTCGATGGCCCGGGTAACGGCCAGGTCCTCAGGGGTCGCAACCGACCCCGTTACCGCCGTTACCGGCTCGGTGCTCGAGGCCTGGGCGATAAGCGCGGCCCGCAGGGCCACCGGGTCGGTCGGGTCGGAGGCCTGCAGTTGGGCTTCGGTGGGCGAGAAACGGGGGGCCACGGGTAAAACGGCGGGGACCCCGGGTCCGCGCTGATAGGTCCAGGTGTCACCACTGCGACTGTCGATGATGGTGGCTTTCACGAAGCTGACCGCGCCCTGGGTCTGCTGCTCGATCTGCACCGCGTAACGCCCCACCGGGAGGGGCTCGGTCCGCACCAAAGAGGCCAGCTGAAAAAGTGCTCCGGCCCCCGAGGTACCGGCCGTCCCCGAGGTACCAGCCGTCCCCGGGCTACCAGCGGTCCCCGGGCTACCAGCCGTCCCCGAGGTACCAGCCGTCCCCGAGGTACCAGCCGCCCCGGCGGTCCCGGCGGTCCCGGCCGGCGCAGCGGGCGCAGCTGTCCCCGCCGGCGCAGCGGTCCCGGCCGCAGCGGCACCTGCCCCGGAGTGGTGGACCTGCGGATGGTCCGGGGACACCGAACCGGCCCGGATGGCCATCATGGCGATGATCGCGGCGGCCGCCCCAGCGGCGGCCGACCCCAGCGCCACCCCGGCCCGTCGGCCCCTACCCGGCCCCGACGGCTGCAGCCGGCCGGTCAGGGTCACCACCCGCGACGCGGCCCACGCGTTCTCTTGCGGGGCGCGCCGCTCAGGGGCCCGCAGGTCCGCAGTGGCGGCCTCGAACAACTCTCGCAGGGCCTGCTCGTCGGTCGTCATGGAGCCACCCCCCTGGGCAGTGAGCCCCCGCCGGTGGCTCGGCCGGTCAACTGGCCTCCTCGTCGGTCGAGTAGCCCAGGTGGGGGTAGAGGTGGGCGAGGGAGGGATGACGGCGCAGGCGGACCACGGCCCTCGACGAGGTGCTCTTGACTGTACCGACCGGGACCCCCAGCAGGTCGGCCACCTCGGCCTCGCTGCGGTCCTCCAGGAAGCGCAGAGCCAGCACCAGGCGCTGGGTGTCGGTCAGATCGGCGAGAGCCTGCAGCAGAGCGGGTCGTACCTCGGCCGCGTCCAGCCCGTCGGCTGAGCGGGGGTCGGCCGGCCCCGGGCCGTCGTAGAGTGACGGCACTTCGGCCGGTCGTGATCGTCGGGACCGGAAGCGGTCGACGGCCAGGTTGTGCATGACCCGGCGCGACCATGCGACGGGATCGGCGACGCCGGCCCAGCGGGCAGCCAGCCGCTGGAGGGTGTCCTGGTAGAGGTCCTCGCCGGCGCGCACATCGGCACTGAGCAGCACGGCGAGGCGGAACAGGCCGTCGCCGGCCTCGGCCACAAAGGCCTCGAAGTCCTCCAGCGCCTCCCGCGCCTCCCGCGCCTCAAAGGGGGCCTCGTCGGCTCGCGCCCGCCGGCGGCGGGAGCGGTGAAGAGGCGGCTCGCGCCTCACCGGGAGGTCACGAGGCGCTGGTCACCCAGGTGGAGGGGTAGCTGTAGTGCCGGGTGGTGCCGGCCGCAACCTCGGTAATGGCGGTGTAGTGGCCGTCGGCGACGGCGCTGAGGTCCACCGTGGCAGGTACCTCGGTGACGTGGCCCTGGGCGCAGTTGGGCTGGCAGTCATCCAGGCCCAGCTGGCCCTGCCCGGCGGCGCCACCGGGTCCCCACGTGCTCCACGTCAGGTGGGTCACGATGTTGGTGGAGTCGCCACTGAAACCGATGGTGGTGGGCTCCCTTCCGTCGTAGCTCACCGAGCCGTCGAAGGAGCGCACGATCAGCACCGGGTCGGCCCCGTTCGACCCCGACGAGACGGTGGTGGGGGGGGCCGAACCGGAGGTCGGGGCGCTGGTGGGTGCGGTGGTCGCCGGCGGTGCGGTGGTCACCGGCGCGGCGCCGCCCGAGCCGCCGCCCGAGCCGCCGCCGGATCCCCCGGTGGTACTCGAGGCGCCCGTCGTCGTGGTAGCGCCGTCGGTTGAGGCTGACCCGCTGGCCTGGCCGTGGCTCGCGCCGCTACCGCAGGCGGACAGCATCACACCCGCCACCGCCGCCCCGACCGCCGCCACGAACCGCGCCCGCCACTGCACCATGAAACAACCTCGCCTTCCTCGCCGACGCCAGGTCCGCGACCGTCACAGTCAAAGACGTAGCGACGACGAGAAAGGTTCCCTACTTTTTTCCCCTCAGGGACGACCACCGGGGCAGCGGTCAGCGGTCAACGGTCAACGGTCAACGGGCGTTCTGGAGGCGGAAGCGGGAGACCAGCGAGGCCAGCTCGTCGGCCATGGCCGTGAGACCCGTTCCCGCGTCCTTCTGCTGCACCGCGGCTTCGGTGGTCCCGGTGGAAGCGTCAGCCAGCTGGGCGATGCTGGTGGCCACGCTGGTGCTGCCGACCGCCACCTGGCGCAGGGTCTCCCCCATCGACTGGGTGGTGGCGCTCTGCTCCTCGACGGCCCCGGCGATGACGGTCTGCAGGTCGGAAATTTCGCCGATGACCCGGGTGATCTCGGTCACGGCCTGCACGGCTTGGGCCACGTCGGTCTGGATGGCGTCGACCCGGGCGGTGATATCCGCAGTGGCCTTGCCGGTCTCGGTGGCCAGGTCCTTGACCTCGCTGGCCACGACGGCGAAACCTTTTCCTGCGTTGCCGGCCCGGGCGGCCTCGATGGTGGCGTTGAGGGCCAGCAGGTTGGTCTGGTCGGCGATGGCCGAGATCAGCTTGACGACCTGTCCGATCTCCTCCGAGGACTCTCCCAACTTGTTGATCGTGCTGGCGGTGCGCTCGGCCGCCGCCACCGCCGACGAGGCGATGACCGCCGCCTGCTGGGCGCTGCCTGCGATCTCGGCGATGGAGGCGCTCATCTCCTGGGAACTGTGGACCACCGTCTCGATCCCGCTCGCCACCTGGTTGACACCCGACGAGGCGTGCTCGGACTCCTGGGCCAGCTGCTCGGCCGAGCGAGCCGACCGCTGGCTGGTGTCGGAGAACACCGACGAGGTCTGGCTGAGCTGGTGGGCGGCGCTGCTGATGGAGCCGATGACGTTATCGAGATGCTCGAGGGTCTCGTTGAGGGCCTCACCGAGTTGGGAGATCTCGTCCCGACCCTGCACCTCCAGGCGCGGCGTCAGGTCGCCGCCGGCCACCCGACGCAGCACATCGACGGCCCGCCGGATGGGCCTGGTGACCCCGGCCGCCACGAACAGGGCGAGGAGGGCCGACAGGATCACCACGACGAACATGCTGGTCAAGACGGTGGTGGTGGCCGAGCTGTACTCGGCGCGCGCCGCGCTGACGGTCTGGTCGGAGGAGTGCTGGATAGCTGCCACCAGCTTGGCGATGGCGTTGCTCAGGTTGGTGCTGGCGTTGGCCGCGGCCTGCAGCTCGGAGGTCGGTACGGCCCCACCCGGAGCGTTGCTCATGTAGCGGGAGTAGGCGTCCCAGGCGGCGCTGACCTTGGCCACCTCCTGGGTCACCGCCGGCGACAGGTGCATGGCCTGCAGCTTGGCCACGTCGGCGGGCACCTGGGCGTAGGCCGCGGTGGACCCCGATAGCGCCTGCTGGCGGAACACCGGGTAGGCGACCGCGGCGACACTGTCAAGGCTCCCCGTCAGGGCGCTGACCTCGGCGTCGTGGGCCACGAGCAGCGGCTGGACCGCCTGCGACGCCTCCCGGTTGGTCGAGCTCTGCAGGCTCCCCACCACCGACAAGGCGATGGCCCCGAAGATGATCACCAGCACGTTGACCGCGGCGAAAGCCAACAGCAGCTTGGACCGCACGCTTTTCAACCGCACCGACCGGATCGCTTGCAACACCAATGTCTCCTCGTCTCTCGCCGACGGATGGCACCCGCTCAGACCGGACATTCTTCGGCACCCCGGAGAGGTCACCTTGAGGAATCGCCCGGCCCGCAGGCGAAACCGGCAGCCCGAGGGCTCGGGGGTGGTCGGCGGGTCCGGTGCGACGGATCCGCGGGTCCGGTGCGGCGGGTTGGGGCAGCAGGTCCGGGGGCTCAGGTCCGGGGGCTCAGGTCCGGGGCAGCGGGTTGGGTCGGGCGGATTCGTTTCGTGACCGTATCGCGACCCGCAATCGCGCTTGGGGCCGCGGCGGCGTGGGTACCGTCCGCTTCAGGCCCCGATCCTGGGCGGGGATGGTGGCCCTGACATTTATCGCCGAGACGGAGGAACCCATCCATGAACAAGGCCAAGTCGCGTCCCCACGGCCGTCATCGCCCCGTCGGTGCCGGCCGAGCCCGGGCTACGGCGGTGCGCAACGCCGCCGTAGCGGTCTCATTGCTCGGCGCCCCGGTTGCGGTGGCCGCCACCGCGTCAGCCGGCCCGGCCGACGCGGCCACCGGCCCGAGCCCCGCGGCCACCAGCAGGACGACCCACGCCGCTGCGGCGAGCTGCCCGGCGTCGTTCACCAGCACCACCCCGGTGGTGGGGGTGGCCACCCCGCCCAGCGCGACCGGGTACTGGGAGGTCGACCAGGCCGGTCAGGTGGCGGCGCTCGGTGGTGCGCCCTGCTTCGGGTCCCTGACCGGTGTCAGTCTGAACTCGCCGATCGTGGGTATGGCCGCCACCCCAGACGGCGGCGGGTACTGGCTGGTGGCCTCGGACGGCGGGGTCTTCGCCTTCGGCGACGCCCACTTCTACGGCTCGACCGGCGGTATCCATCTCAACCAGCCGGTGGTGGGCATGGCCTCCACGGCCGACGGCGGCGGCTACTGGCTGGTCGCCGCCGACGGGGGCGTCTTCTCGTTCGGGGACGCCCACTTCTACGGCTCCACCGGCAACGCCGAGCTGGTCCAGTCCATCGTCGGCATCGCGCCGACCGGTGACGGCCACGGCTACTGGATGGTGGCCCGCGACGGGGGGGTCTTCTCATTCGGTGACGCCGCCTTCCAGGGTTCCATGGGAGGCCACCCCCTGAACAGCCCGGTGGTGGGCATGACCGTCGACTCGACCACCGGCGGCTACTGGCTGGTCGCCGGCGACGGAGGGATCTTCGCCTTCGATGCGCCTTTCTACGGCTCGGCTGGCTCGTCGGCCATCTCGGCCCCGGTTACCGCCATATCGGCGACCGACAGCGGCGCCGGTTACCGGATCGCGCTGGCCGACGGCCACGTGTTCGACTACGGGGCGGCCACCTATCAGGGTCAGGCGTCGCTTCCCCCCGGCACCCAGTTGCGCTGCCTGTCCAGCCAGATCACCCCCTTCATCGCCGGCGATCAGGCCGGCCTGGGAAACGTGGCCCAGGCCATCGGCCTCCAGAACACGTCGAGTATCTCCTGCACCATGTACGGCTACCCCGGCGCCGCCCTGCTCGCCACCAACGACTCCGCCCTACCGGTCACCACGGTGCGCGGACAGGATTACCTCTTCGGTGATCCCGGACCGGCCGCCATCACCCTCGAGCCCCGCCAGGTGGCCTACTTCGACCTTGGCTACACCGACATGGCAATGGGCCAGCCCGGCAGCAACCGCATCGAGTACACCCTGCCCAACGGCACCAACCCGGTGTTCTTGGCCCTGCCCAGCACGGCGTACGCCTATCCCTTCCCAGACCGCATCAACGTCAACGCCATCCACCCGGCCCCGACCTTCGCGTCCTGAGGCCACCCGGCCACCCGGCCACCAGGCACCGGGGCGCGCCCTTCAAAGGGACGCCCCGGTGGTCGCAGCGGCCCGGCGCCGGCTCCCGGATGCCGGGCTGCTGCTTCGCCCCCTACAGGTTGGCCGGGCCGCTCTGGAAGGCCAGCTGCTCGCCGGTCTCGAGCAGGGTCTTGAGCCCGCTCAAAATCTCGGCCCAGCCGCCCCCCGCTCCGCCCGCCTCGGCCTCTCCTCTCAATACCGTGCCCCACAGGGGGGCCCCGGCCACGTCGTGGGTCACCGTCAACTTGGTGACACCGCCACGGACCGCCTCGATGTCGTAGGTCAGTCGGGTGAAGGCCTCGGCGGCCATCTCGGGGGTCATGGTCATCCGCCACGTCTGGACCAGCCGGCGGGGCGGATCGGCCTCGATCACCTCGCCGTCGCTGATGATCTCCGGGCAGCCCAGCGCAGTCATGCCCTCGTTGGCCCGGGCCCGGAACGACCCTCCGGCCCGCAGCTCGTATTCCAATAGGGGCGCGTAGCCGTACCTGACGGTCCACTCGGGTTGAGTGATGGCCTCCCAGACGGCATCGGGTGTCGCTTTGATATAGACCCGGTAGACCTGGGTGGTTTCGGGGGTGTTTCCGTCGGTCATGTCTGCTCCTCGAGTTGGGTTTTCAGCTGGGCGAGAGCCGAAGCGTGGCGCTCGGTGTACTTGTCGATCCACCGGTCGTGGATGAGCCGGATGGGCACCGGGTTGAGGAAGTGCAGCTTCTCCCGGCCGGCGCGGCGGGTCACGACCAGACCGGCCTCCTCCAGCAGACGCAGATGCTTCATGACCCCGATGCGGGTCATCTCCACCTCAACCTCGAGTTGGCGGAGGCTGCGTCCGTCCCGCTCGAAGAGCAGGTCCAGCAAGAACCGCCGGGTGGGATCCGCCAGAGCCTTGAACACCCGGTCGTCGTCCACATCCAGCACTATACGTAACCAAATGGTTACCTGTCAAACCTCGCCCGCCCGTCTCGGCAAGGCACCGGCGGGCGCCGGCAGGAACCAGAGGCACCGGGCCAGCTGGCCAGGTCGGCCATGGTTGTAAATCGGCCACGAACTCTGCGATGTCATCTGATAAATTTACGAGGATGAATCGGCTTATTCGCCCATCATTTGCGCTCAATTACTACTTTTTGAGGGGAATCCAAAACGCCAACAGCGATAGTTGTGATGCCACTGACAAAAGCCCCTCGGGCTGACTCGATGTCGTACTTCCTCAAAAGAACCCAGTATCGGACCCGAAAAGATAAGAACGCTCTCATATTCAGGGGTACTTATGCGCCGAAACTGAACTTTTAATTCGCGATATCGTCCTCCGCCTGAGGTGAACGAGAAGTTAAGAGTTTCTCATGAAAATAGCGGCCCTCATTTTTTCCTAATTCTGTCTAGACGGCGCAGGGTGTGACACGCATAATGACGGCATCGTCGACAGTCGTGGAGGAGCATTTTCAATGAGACGAGCCTCGGTCTTTGCCGCCATGCTCCTGCCCCTCGGGGCGCTGACCGTTCCAGGAATGGTGAACGCCGCGGCTGCCGGTGCAGCACCGGCGCGCGCCCTCACCGCGACCTGGTCTGGTCTTCCGGGCGGGCCGGTGGACTGGGGCTCGGCCGTGAAGGGCGCCCTCACCGTGACCAACACCGGGACGGCGGCGATGACCGCCCCCGAGGTGGTGACCATCAAACCCGCCGACCCGACGGCCTTCAACCAGGCCTGGTTGGGTTACTCCACGGCTAGCGGCTACGCCCCCCAATACTGTGGTTGGGCCATCTCTTCGGGTGTCCCCGACGGACTGTCCTGCACGCTTTACGCCCTCGCCCCCGGCGCCGCCCAGGTCATCGCTCTGACCGCCTACCCGGTGGCCCCCGCCGGCGGGCCGTTGCAGATCACCGCCTCGACATCCACCGGGGACCTCTCCCTCACCTCGCCTGCGATCTCCGTCACCGGCACCGGGGCGGTCCTCTCAGCGTCGATCTCCAACCCGCCCACGGTCCAGGCCGGCGCCACTTTCGCCCGCTCGTACACGATCACCAACCGGGGCTCCACCGAGGCCACCGGTGTGATGTTGTCCGACCGGTCCTACGCCTTCAGCGTCAGGTCGACCCAGGGTCCGGGGTCGTGCGTCTACGCCAGCGCATACCGCGTCGGCGGCCGGATCAACTGCTCGTTCGGGACGGTCCCCCCTCACAGCTCGGTGACATTGGTAGCCACCCTCGCCGCCCCGATCACCTCATCCACGTCGACCACCTACACCAGCTCGGCGTTGGGCTCGACGACGTCTCCGTTCGTCGCCTCGTCGAACCTGACGACCTCATCGACGATCAAAGTCATCACCTACCCGGCCGCCAATGTCACCCCGCCGAAGCTCACCGGTACCCCCCAGGTCGGCCAGGTGCTGACCGCCACGTGGGGAACCTGGACCGGCACCGGGACCATCTCCGTCTTCGCCAAGCTCTGCCACAGCTCCGGTACCGGCTGCAGCAGTGACATCGCCTCGACCTACACCCAGTCCACGAGGCTCTCCGGCCAGGCTGACTCGGTGGCGTTCCGCTATACGGTGACCCCGAGCGACGTCGGCACCCACTTGGTCCTGTATGTCTCGGCAGCCAGCGCGGCCGGCGGCTCGAGAGCCGTCACCACCGCCGCAGTGGGCCCCGTCACTCCATAGTTTCGCTCGGCTCCGGTCTCCCCGGTCCGGTGGGCCCTAAAAACGGCATGGTGTGGTTGGAGCGCGCCCTGATCACCCCGACGACCGACTCTCGACGACCATCAACCACTGCGGCCCTGGGCCTGGCCGTACCGACCGGCGCCGAATTGCACGTTCGTACAGTCCTTTCGGCGTGGCGACCGGTTGCACCCGTATCGTTCCTCGACGAGGAGGGCAGATGGGACTGTTCAGAGCATGGAAAGGCCTGAAGGCGGTGGCCGCCGACGGCCTACCCGACAGTGTCGGCCGGGGACGACCGGACGCCGCGGTCGGCCGGGGACGACCGGACGCCGGCCGGCCTTCCGGTGCGATGATGGTCGGGCTGATAGCCGCCATGGCCAAGATGATGGGTCCCGCCATGCTGGTCCAGGCACCCCAGCGGGGCGGCCCGTTGCCCGGTACGGTCGATGACGTCCTCGCCCCGCAGGACGGGTCGGCGCGGGCCGGCGGAATCGCCGCGCTCGGCGAGCGCGACCGGGCGTTCGATGCCTCAAGCTTCATCGCATTCGCCGGCCAGGTCTTCGCCGCGCACTGTTCCATGTGGGGGACAGGTGACACGACCTCCATGCGGCCCTTGCTCGCCGATGATCTCTGGGAACCGCTGGCGGCGGCGCTCGGCTCTGGTTTCGCCACCGGCGGGGCCGCCATCTACTCCCACCAGCGCGGCGTTCCCGACCTGGCAGGTGTCTGGGCCGACCGGTTCTACGACTCGGCCCTCGTCTCCTTCTCCGTGGATGTGGACCTGCCCTACGACCACTCCAAACCGCTACCCGCCGGGATTCTGGCCACCGAGTGGACCGAGGACTGGCTCTTCCAACGCTCGGTGACCCCCGGCGGGGACCCCATGATCGGCGCCGACCCGTGCCCGACGTGTGGATCCCCGCGTCAGGTCGACGGCGCCGGCCGCTGTCAGCGGTGCCGTCAACCGGTTCCGGTGCTCACCAGCGGATGGTTGGTCAGCGCCGTGCGCAACCACAACCCGACGGTACAGGCCGTCGTGGACCAGTTCGTGGCCGGCCTCAGGGAACACCCCGCCACCCTGGCCATGCTGCCCGACGACATCGTGAAGCTCCTTCCACCCGGCGAGGTGGCGGCGGTCGACCCGAGCCGGGCCGCCGCGCTCGGTTTGAGGGGTATCTGACCCCGTGCGCTTCGGCCGGTCGAGACGCCCCGATGCCTCGTCGGGCGTCCAATGGACGGTGATCGGAGCGCCCTGGCCAGGATCGGCGGCCGAGGCTGCCTCCCTCACCCCTGGACCGCAAGCCCTGCTGGCCGTCGACCGCGCTTTCAACGCCGACTCCTTCGTCGCGTGGGCCCGAACGGTCTACGAGCGGGCCATCGCGTCGTGGAGAACCGGGGATCCGGCGCCGCTGCGACCGGTCATGGCCGAGGCCGTGTGGCACGACTATGCCCAGCACCTGCTGGTCGCCCAGACGTGGCCGCTCTTCCCCCGCTTGATGGCCTCGGCCCGGGCCACCGCCGCTTTGGCCGGGACCTCGGTGAGCGGTGGCTTCCAAACGGCGCTCCTGGACCTGCTGGTTACGACCGACCCGGCCGCCTTCGCCACCGCCGGCCTGGACGACCGACATTCGGAGTGGCAGGAGCAGTGGCTGTTTCAGCGGCCGGCCGGATCACGGACCCATCCGTGCGGAGCGGTGGCCGTATGCCCGGTGTGCGGAGCCCCCGCCGATCCCGAAGAGAAGGGCAGTTGCCGGTACTGCCACTCCGACATCACCTCCCGTACCGCCGGCTGGCTGGTCACCCGTACGGCGACGACCCTGCGCACCTTGGCCGACATCGACGCCAAGCTGGACGGGGTCCGGCACCAGGTCTCGTCGCGCATCGATCTGCCGCCGGCACCGGTCGTCGCCCCGCCGCCGCAACCCCCGCGCGCCACGCCGTGAGCCGGCACGGTGTCCGCAGCACGGTGTCCGCAGCACGGTGTCCGGAGGAACGGTGTCCGGAGGAACGGATCAGGGGCACGGATCGGGGGCACGGGAACGCGGTACAGCCAGGGGGCACGGTCGGCGTCGCGCCGATTCAGCTTCTCAAGGCGTCCGGTGGCTCGCCGGCGGTCAGGAGCGCGGCGGGGTGGCGAAGCGGAGGACCGCGTCGGCCCGGTTCGCGACGGTGGAGCGCTGCACGGCCAGCTCGACGTTCTGCGGTCCGCCGACGATCCACACCGGCCCGTCGGCCAGGTGGGCGAGTCCCTCGGCCGCCACCTCCTCGGGGGCCTGGGCGGCGTCGAGGGTGTAGCCCAGCCGGGCCATGGCCGGGGTGGCCGTGAACCCGACGTTGAGGTGCAGCACGTCCACCCCGAAGGCCCGGCACTCGGCCCACAACGACTCGCTGAAGATACGACTGAACGCCTTCGACGCGGTGTAGGCGGCGAGTGATGGCGACCCGATGTAACTCGCCGTCGATCCGCACAGGATGATCCCGCCCCGACCCCGCCGGCACATGGGCGCCCCGTAGTGGTGGACGAACTCGGCCTGGCCGACGACGTTCACCGCAATGACCGAGCGGTAGACCTCGGGGTCGAGGTCTACGAAGTTGCCCCGCACGCTGTTGGCCCCGGCGTTGTAGATGAGCAGTCCGACCTCGATGTCGTCGGTTAGCTCCCGGACCACGTCCACGGCGCCGGGCTGGCTCAGATCGACCGACAGGACACGCACGTCGGTTCCGGCTGCTCTCAACTCTTGGGCCAGCTCCTCGAGGGGGCCCGGCTTACGGGCCACCACCGCCAAGGAGAAGCCGTCGGCGGCCAGCTGGCGGGCGAAGGACGCCCCGATCCCCTCGGAACCCCCGACGATCAAGGCCCACGGCCCGTACTTCCCCATGTCCATGGACAGACGGTATCGCCGGCCGGCGCGGTCCGGTGGCGGGGCCGGCGGGGCCGGGCCATCCGAGTCGCCGGTCCTGACCGATCGGCCAACATCGGTCCTGCCCCCTTGGAAGCAGGTAGCTCAGGTGCTAGACGTGCACCCCGTCGACAGCCCTTCGTCGATCCGGTTACGACCAATGGAATAAAGGGACCATAGGACAGTGAGGTCGCACCATCAGCAGCCAGCGTAGGAATCAACCCTCGAAAGCATCGCGGCTCCACAGCACCCGCCGCTCGGCAGGTCCCGCTCAGGTCGGATCGTGGGGGGCGACGGGGGCCAGCGCGGCCACGACCTCCCGCTTGCGGGAATTGGGCCGACTGGCTGGCAACAGGGCGGTGGTTCAACGCCTCAAGGCCGGAGGCGGGACTGATGCCCAAAAGGAATATCGCGGCATGGCCCGTTCGTTCCAGCTGTTCCTCAACAGCGCCGGGCCCACCTTCACTGTCAGCATGGATGCCATGACCAACGACCCCGTGGGCCACGCGTGGATCGGCATGGCCGCAGCCGATGGCTCCGCCAGAACGATCGGCTTCTGGCCCGACGCCTGGTACTCGGGGATCGCCGGCCCAGGGAAGCTGCACAGCGAGGATCCACACGCCGGTGAGCAGAACCATTCCTTCTCTGCCCAGGTCTCGAAGGAGGACCTCGAGCGAACGCTGGACGTCATCGCGGCCTTCGACAACAGCACCTACAGCCTCCTCGTCCGCAACTGTGCTGACTTCGCCGAGCAGATGTGGCTGGCTGCAACGGGAACCTACGCCTACCCGAACACCGACGAGGAGCTGGACCAGCTCGTCTGGACTCCCGCCGCCATCGGTGCCGCCGCCGAGGAACGCAAGGAGCTCAAGGCACAGGCGGACAAGACCAAATCGGGGGGTCGCTGAAGCTCTGCGCACGGCCATCGATATGACCGACCCAACCCACGGTCGCCGACGCCAGGCGCTCTGACGACAACGTCATCGAGTCACCGTGCCGGCGGTCGAGTCACCGTGCCGGCGGTCGAGTCACCGGGCCGGCCGAGGACGTCGCTTCGCGAATCGGCGGTCGCACCCCCCGGGCCGGGCCGGCCGGCGGGCTGGGCCGCGGCCAAGGTCACCACCGCGTGGGTTCCGACGCCGACCACGCTCTCGAGATCGAGAGTGCCTCCCATGGCCTCGCTGAGACGCCGGGCCAGCACCAGGCCGAGGCCGGCGCCCCCCTCGCGGCCGGCGTCGGCGCCGAGGCGGTCGAAGGGCACGAACAGGCGGCCCATGAGGTCCTGGGGGATCCCGGCACCCTCGTCGACGATGTGAAGGCGCGCCACCCGCTCGGCGGCCTCGGTTTCTATGCGGATGGTCGTGTTGGACGACGAGAACCGCACCGCGTTGGAAAGGAGGTTGAGCACGACCTGGCGCAGGCGGCGCCGGTCGGCGCGCACCGCCACCGACGGCCCCGAACGGTGGATGGTCACAGCCCGCCGGGCGGCGAGAGGCTCGATGAGATCGAGCGAAGCCGCGACCTCGGCGTGGACATCGACGTCCTGCAGGTCGATGGGCATGGCGCCCGCTTCCACCCGGGCCAGGTCGAGCACGTCGTCGACGATGGAGAGGATGTGCGAGGCGGCCACGCTGATGCGCTCCAGGGCGCCTCGACGCTGGTCGGGTGACAGGTCGAGGGTCTGCAGGTTCTCGGTGAAGCTGGTGATCGACTGCAGCGGTGTGCGCAGCTCGTGGCTGAGCGCGGTGACGAACTGGGACTTGGCCAGGTTGGCCCGCTCGGCGCTCTGGCGGGCCAGGTCGGCGCGGTGCCGCGCCTCCCGTTCCTTGGCGGCGCGGTCGTGCTCGATGGCGAGCGAGGACAGGTGGGTGAAGCGACGGACCAGTTCCTGGTCGCGCCGGTCCGGTTGGTAGGGCGCGCCGCGGTACACGGCGAAGGTCCCGACCACCTGGGAACGGGACCGGATGGGGCTCGACCAGCACGCCGCCAACCCGTAGCGGGCGGCCAGCCCCCGGTAGCGGGCCCAGCGGGGGTCGGTCGACACGTCCTCGGAGATCACCGGGGCGTCGAGGTGGACCGCCGTCCCGCACGATCCGGCCAACGGCCCGGGCACCAGACCGTCGATGGCCGCCGAGTAGCCGGCTGGCAGGGTCGGCGCCGAACCGTGCCGCAGCGTCCCCTCCTCGTCGAGCAGCAGCACCGAGCAGCGGCTCCCCGGCATCAGCTCCTCGAGGGCCAGCACGATCGAGTCGAGCACCTCGGGCAGGGCCGCACCCGACGCCACCTGCTCCATGACCGCCGTCTGGCGGTCGAGGACGGCGGTCACCTCGTCGCCGGTCAGCACGTTCATCCCTCCCACCGGTAGCCGACGGATCGGATGGTGCGCAACCGGCGGGGCCGGCGGGGGTCGTCCTCGACCTTCTGGCGCAGCCGGTAGACGTGCTCGGTGACGGTGGCCTCGGTCTGCCACCCGGCGTGGCTCGACCACACCGCGGTGAGAAGCTCCGACCGGGTGCACACCCGCTGCGGATGGTCGACGAAGTAGGCCAGCAGGTCGAACTCCTTGGCCGCCAGCTCCACGGACCGGCCGTCGACCCACAGGTGGCGGGACTCCCGGTCCATCTCCACCCCCGCGCCGGTGGGCTCGAAAGGTTGCGTCCCGGTGCTGAAATTGCTGCTTCGGCGCAGCACCGACCGGGCCCGCGCCGCCAGCTCGCCGGGCGAGAACGGCTTGACCAGGTAGTCGTCGGCGCCCAGGTCGAGCCCGACGATGCGGTCGGTCTCGCCGTCGCGCCCCGAAAGCACGATGATGGGCAGCCGGTAACACCCGTTGCCCTCCTCCCCGGCCCGGATCCGCCGCAGGACGTCCAGGCCGCCGATGCCGGGCAGGGAGAGGTCCAGCACGACCAGGGCCGGCGGCGAGGCGTGGATCATCTCGAGGGCGGCGATCCCGTGGTCAACGGCGGTGACGTCGAAGCCGTCGGCCTCGAGGGCCCACGTGACGCCCGTCCGAACGCCCTCGTCGTCGTCGACGACCAGCACCCGTCGCCTTGCCGGCATGGGGGGAATCTAGTCGTTGATAGGGAGTTGAGATGGCGTTGAACCCCACCCGAGAGTGCCTCCCTACGCTCGGGACGCACCGCCGGGCAGGCCGGCAGGGGGACAAAAAAGTCCGGGGGGGATGGTCGTCGCCGGCCCGCTCCTCGGCGACGATCGAACAGGAGACTGGCATGAAGCTGGCGCTGTATCTGCCCAATTTTCGCGACAAGGTGACCATCTCGGAACTGGAGGACCTCACCCAGCTGGCCGAGGATCTCGACTTCGACTCCATCTGGACCCTCGACCGCATCGTCGTCCCGGAGGCCTCCGACCGCCAGGAGCTGCAGTACTCGTTCGGCATGATGAACGAGTTCCCCAAGGCGTTGCCGGTGACCTCGCACGGGGAATGGTTCCAGGGCTGGCCGCTGATCCCCTGGTTGGCCGCCAAGACCTCCAAGTGCCGGATCGGCATGAGCATCACCGACACCCCCTACCGGGCGCCGGCGGTGCTCGCCGCCGAGTTGGCCACCGTGGACCACCTCTGCAACGGCCGCCTCAACGTCGGCGTCGGGGCAGGATGGATGCCCGAGGAGTTCGCCGCCGCCAGCGCCGCCCACATCTTCCCCAAGCGCCACAAGCACGTCCGGGAGACCATCGAGATCATGCAGGGCATCTGGACCAACGACCTGTTCGAGTACCACGGCGAGTTCGCCGACTTCGACCGCTGCGGGTTCGGTGCCAAGCCCTTCCAGGACCCGCATCCGCCCATCTTCTTCAGTGGGCTCAAGGACCCCAAGCGGGCGGCCAACCGCATCGGCAAGTACAACCTGTCGGGTTGGATCGGCATTCAGGACACCCCCGAGGAGCTCGCCGAGTGGCGCGGCCCCATCCAGCGGGAGCTCGAGGACCTCGGAAAGCCGGATGCGCTCGACTCGCTGGAGCTGTGCAGCATGTACTGGTTCGTCATCACCGACGAGAAGTCCGATCAGACGCCGGCGGGTAAGGGCAGCAACATCCTCATCGGCACCGCCGAGCAGATCACCGACAACCTGAAGCGTCTCCAGGACGTCGGCCTCACCATGCCGCTCATCTGGCCCCCCTTCACCGACGTGCCGGTGTCCAAAACCCTCGACGATCTCAAGCGGCTCAACGAGGAGATCCTTCCCGCCGTCAACGCCGCCTGACACCCAGGCGGCTGCGTCGCGACGCCTGGTGTCGTCCCATCAGGTCCCGTCGCCGGGTCCGGGTACCGCCGACGAGTGGGTCGCCCGGGCCCGGAGGCATTTTTTTTCCGGTCGGGTCGTCTTCGGCGACGACCTCACGGCTCGCGTCTCAGACCCTCTCAGAGATTCCTCTTGACTTCAAGCGCTTGAGGTCTGGTTCCCTGGCGTTATGGGACTTCTGACCATCCAGGACGCCGCTTCGCGCTGCGGGCTGAGCGAGCCGACCTTGCGCTATTACGAGGAGGTGGGCCTGATCGGGCCCATCGCCCGGTCCAGTCAAGGGCACCGCCGCTACCGCGACGACGACATCGACACCCTGCAGGCTCTGGCCTGCCTGCGGGCCATGGGCGTGGGCATCGAGGACATGCGCACCTACCAGGCCAACCGGCGGGTCGGGCACGCCAAAGCCCGCGACCAGCGGGACCTGCTGCTCCGTCACGCCCAGCGGGTCCGGGCCGAGATGGAGACCCTCCGGGTACACCTCGACTACCTCGAGGCCAAGGCGGCCCTGTGGGACGCCCGCCACCGGCATGACGCCGACGACGAATCGAAAGCCAACGAGCGGGTGCAGGGCATGCTGCCCCTACTGGGCGAGGTGTTGTCGCGATGACCCGGGCACCGGTCAAGGCACTGGTCACGGGAGGAAACGGATACCTCGGGACGCAGGTCATCGCCGCTCTGCTCGGCCAGGGTACGGAGGTGCGAGCCACGGCCCGGTCGCTTCGGTCGGAACCCGAGATCCGAGATGCACTACGCCGCGCCGGGGCCGACGACGAAAGGCTCGAAGTGGTCGCCGCCGACCTGACCAGCGACGAGGGTTGGGCGGCGGCCACCGAGGGCGTGGAGGAGGTCCACCACGTCGCCTCCCCGATCCCCCCGACGCAACCCGAAGACCCCGACGAGCTCATCATCCCGGCGAGGGACGGGACCCGACGGGTGCTCGACGCGGCCCGCCGCGCCGGGGCCCGCCGGGTGATCCTGACCTCCAGCTTCGCCGCCGTCGGCTACTCACCCAAACCCGTCCGCGATTACACCGAAGCCGACTGGACCGACCCCGACACCCCCGGCCTGGCCCCCTACCCCCGCTCCAAGGCCATCGCCGAGCGCGCCGCCTGGGAGTTCATGGATCAGCACCCCGGTGAGATCGAACTGGTCGTGCTCAATCCCACGTTCATCCTTGGCCCGTCGCTGGTCGCGTCCCTGCGTTCGTCGCTCGTCGCCATCAAAGCCATCGCCGAGGGGACCATGCCCGCCCTGCCCCGCCAACGCTTCGGGGTGGTCGACGTGCGCGACGTGGCCGACGCCCACGTCAGAGCGGCGGCCACGCCCGGCGCCGCCAACCGCCGCTACCTGCTCTTGGCCGACGGGCCGACCACCACCTGGCGGGGTGTCGCCGAAGCGGTCCGCGATCACCTGGGCCCGGCCGGCGCGGCCGTTACCGTCGAGGAGGCACCCGGTGAGGAGCCCGCACCTCTGACCATCCACAATGAGCGGGCCAAAGACGAGCTCGGCTGGCGCCCCCGCCCGGCGCTCACCACCATCGGCGACACCGTCGACAACCTGCGGGACCTCGGCCTGCTCGCCATCCCCCCGGCGTCCTGACCCGGCCCGCAGGCCCCCGGCCCCCGGCCCCCGGCCCCCGGCGTCCTGGCCGCACGGGCCGCACGGGCCGCACGAGCCGGCCCCCGGCCTGACGGGCCTCACGGGCCGCACGGGCAATCCATCTGCCCCCGGCTGAAGAGCCACCCGGCGAGAGGGCTGGTCAGCTCGTGACGACTTGGTCCCTAGCGGAGAGGATGGCCTCCAGGCGGCGCCTCACGGATCCCGTCGAGTGTCCGTCGGTGAACACATATGGGCGGTCACGGCGGATGGCATCAACAATGTTGGCCGCCACGGCCCCCGGCTCCACCGTCCCTTGGGGATTCATCCCGGTGCGGATGGCACCGGGCATGACCACGCTGACGCCGACGGGTGCTCCGACTGCGGCCAGATCGGCACGCAGTACATCGGACAGGCCGAGCACCCCGTGCTTGGCAACGGTGTACGGGCCGAGCCGCTCCACGGGATTCACGGCGGCCATCGACGCCACGTTCACGACGTGGCCTTCCTCCCCGGTGGCGAGGATCCGGGGGACGAAGGCCGCCACTCCGTGGATCACGCCCCACAGGTCGACGGCGAGGACGCGCTGCCAGTCATCGAGGGACAGTTCCCAGGCCAGGCCCCGGTTGACGATGCCGGCGTTGTTGACGGCGATGTGCAGGCCGCCGAACCTGGTGACCGCGGCATCGGCCGCTTCGGCCACGGCGGCGCCGTCGGTCACGTCGAGCGGCAGGGCTTCCACTCGACGTCCGTCTTCCCGCAGCTGGTCGGCGACGCGGCCCAGAGCGTCGGCGTCGAGGTCGGTCATGAGCACCGCCGCGCCCTCGGTCGTGAGGGCCTCCGCCACCGCGAGACCAATGCCGCTGGCCGCCCCGGTCACGACGGCGACCCCCCCTTCGATCTGCTTCATGTTCCCCCTTGATCATTGTCCGGCGGTGGGTCGGCATCCTCGCGCTCTTCACCGTGACCTTACGCCGCCTCCCTGGGCTCGGGTCCATCACCTCGGCCCGCGGACCTCCGGCGCCCGTGCTTGGGCCTCCCCGAGGGACAATGCCCGGCCCGGTTGGCCCATCTCGCCTCCCGCCTCGCCGCGGCCCATGCGCGGGGCCCCGATCCCGTCGGCTCTACGGTGTCACGACGGGAACCGGACCTGGGCGGCCTGCTGGAGAAGGCCGCTGCGGTCGGCGTCGAGGATGTACCCGGCCTTGACAGCTCGGTCCAAGTCCTGGCCGTAGAGGGTCAGGTAGTTGGACCGGTCGTGATAGAGCTGCTGAAGCTTCGAAGGAGCAAAGGATGTGGTCGAGCCGAACAGCAGGCACAGGGCCTTGGTCCCGGGGACGGGAGCGCCGCTGAGCGTGGCGATCGGCACGTCGACCGCCGGGGTGCGCACCCCACCCCGAGCGTTGCCGTTCCCGTCGACGGCCAGAGTCGGCGGGCTGGTAGAGCCAAGCTGCAGAGGTGGCGGTGATGGCGGCTCGGTTCCTCGGGTCACCCACTCGGCGAACGCCATGAACGCGGCTTGCACGACGGGATGCTGAGGTCCGTCGTTGATGGGTCTGGGACAACCGAGAGCACGGGCGTAGTTGCCGACGATCCAGGTGTCGGCGTGTGAAGTGCCGGCGACCTCCCACGTCCGGATCAGCTTGGTGTCGGGCTGGCGGGCCGACGCATACCCGAGCTCGACCAGGTCGGTCTCGGTCTCGAACATGAACACCGGGACGTCCAGGTCGGAGCGGATGCGCTGGCCGGCGGGGGCCGCCCCCGAAGTGATCGAGGCCCCGTCGAGGGCCGCTCCCGCCCCTCCCCGGCTGTGGATGAATATGCCGTCGTAGGCGAGGGTCAGAGGTTGTAGGGCATCGGCGAAGGTGGTCAGGTAGAACGCCGATTGCGACTCGCCGACGGCGACTATGCGGCTCGGCTGTAGGCCTCCGAACACGAAGCGGTTCTGCCCCAAGCGCAGCCCCCGACCGATCTGGGCGAACATGTCCAGGGCGTACGCGTCGCCGGGATGGTGCAGGGACCCATATCTGGAGGGCTCTTGTTGAACCAGACCGCGGCTGGGTGCGGAGCCCAGGATGGACCGCCCCCCCTGCACCCCGAGAGCCTGGGCGGACACGGCCACGTAGGCGAAGCCGGCATCACTCAAGGCCGGATTGAGATAGTCCCAGTCGGGACTGGACTCACCGGACGAGACGTTCATCCACTCCACGACGACGGTCCCATTGAATCGCTCGGGGTCCGACGGTCGCCGCACCAGGATGCGGGTGGCGTACGTCGCCGAGGTCGTCGGCTGGACCACCCACCGCCCGTCGAGTGGCTCTGATGCGCCCCGGAACGCCGTCGCCGTGCCAGAAGCGAAGTACTCCTGTTCGTAGTATCCGGCGGGCAGCGGGCCGGTATGGGCCGTTTCCGGCTCGATCACCTGTCCGACCCGGGGCGCCACGGCGAACGACGCCGAGGCGCCGTACCGAGGATCTGAACCCGTCGCCAGGGACCCCGCCCGGAAGCCCCCGCCACCGCCCGAACACCCGACGGCGACGGCCGCCACCACCACGACCCCGGCCAGGACAGCCAGTCCCGCCCGCCGGCGTGTGGGCCGCCGAGGTGGGTCCCCCCGGCGTGGGTCCCGCCGGAGTGGGTCCCGCCGGAGTGGGTCCCGCCGGAGTGGGTCCCGCCCGAGTGGGTCCCCCCGGCGTGGGTCCCGCCGGAGTGGGGCCCACCGAGGAGAAGCCTGCCCAAGGGGGGCCCGCCGGAGTGGGGCCCACCGAGGAGAAGACTGCCCAAGGGGGGCCCGCCGGAGTGGGGCCCACCGAGGAGAAGCCTGCCGCAGCCCAGCCGGCCGCAGACGAGCCGGGCGCAGACGAGCCGGCCGCAGACGAGCCGGCCGGACGCCTTCGAAACTGAACCCACCCCTCATGGTGATCTCCGACACTACCGGCTCCCCCGGTTACCGCTCGAGGGGAGTGGACTGCGCTGGATGCGCCAGAACCCGGCCACATCCGGACCGGGTCAGGGCGGGACTGCGCCTCGGTCTCCTAGGGAGTCACGGCGGTCCATTCGGAGGGTGTCGTGTCGGGGGTGGCGGGGGTCGTCGGGGGCGACGAAGGCTCGTTTGCCGGTGCCTTCGATGAGCATCCAGCCGTGGTTGGTCTTTTGTTGGTGGTGGAACCAGCAGAGCCGGTCCATGAGGTCGTAGACGGTGTAGTGGGTGTGTTGCCAGTCGATGCGGTGTTCGTATTCGAGGCCGGCTTTGCGGTTGCA